>DASXOA010000461.1:0-4190 GCA_036494675.1 Rugosimonospora sp. | reverse complement strand
CTGTGCCAGGTGGCGATCTTGGATTGCGCGTCGCGCAGTTCGGCCGCGATGGACGGACGGGTGGACAGTTCCGCCGTGAGCTGCCCGGTGAGCTGCCGCTCCTGCTGCAACCCCTCGGTGTACGGGGCGAGGTCGGCGTCGGTGCCGTTCACCGCGTACCCGCGCACCCCGGTCTCCTCGTTGAGGATCGCGCTGACCAGTTGGTCGGTGCTGGTGCGCATCGGGCCGATCCGGTTGAACACGTCGTTCAGCTCGCTGCGGCTGTTCACGGCGGCGGTCGCCGCGCCGGCCGCGATCAGCGCGAGGACGATGCCCGCGGTCGCGCACAGCGAGGTGATCCTGGTGCGCAGCGACCACCGGGTGGTGGACCTCATCGACCCGTCTCCTTCGTCAACAGGAGCATCGCCACATCATCGGCCAGCGGGCCGCCGTTGCGCTCCTCGGCCTGGCTTACCAGCCAGTCGGGTAGCCCGGCCAGGGAACCGCCCCGGCGCCGGTACGCCCGGACCAGGGCGGTGAGCCCGTCGATGCCGAGCCGGCCGTCCGGTTCGTCCGGGATGCGACCCTCGATCAGCCCGTCCGTGTAGAGCAGCACGGCCCAGTTCTGCCCGGGCAGCTCGATCCGGTGCGCCGGGCGTGCGACCTCGGGCAGCACGCCGAGCATCAACCGGGGCTCGGCCCGGATGGGGGCGACCTCGTCGCCGGTGATGAGCAGCGGTGCCGGGTGCCCGCACAGCCGTACCTCGGCGGTACCGGCGAGGTCCACCTCGATCGCGGCCACCGTCGCGAAGATCTCTTCCGACCGTCGCTCGCTGATCAGCACCCGGTCCAGCGCGGCCAACTGCTGCTCGCCGGCCACCCCGGCCAGGGTCAACGCACGCCAGGCCGCGCGCAGCTCCACCCCGAGCGCCGCCTCCTCCACACCGTGCCCGGAGACGTCCCCGACCAGCAGCGACAGCCGGTCCGGCGCGGTCTCGATGACGTCGTAGAAGTCGCCGCCCAGCACGCCCTTGCGGCCGGGCCGGTAGAACGTGTGCAGTGCGACGGCGGACGTGTTCATCAGCGGCTGTGGCAGCAGTCCGCGCTCCAGCCGGGACGACTCCGCGGCCCGCAGTTCCGCCTCGCGCAGCCGCTGCGTGCTGTCCTCGGCCCGCCGCCGCTCGACGGCGTAGCGCACGGCCCGGGTCAGCAGTACGCCATCCACCCGACCCTTGATCAGGTAGTCCTGCGCCCCCTCGGCCACCGCCGCGATGCCCAGGGGCTCGTCGGCCAGGCCGGTCAGCACGCACACCGCCACGCCGGCGGCGCGGGGCAGCAGCTGGCGCAGCCCGTCCAACCCGCTCGCGTCGGGCAGGTCGAGGTCGAGCAGGACGCAGTCCACTTCGGACAGATGAGGAAGCGCCTCGGCCATGCTCTCGGCGGTCTGCAGCTCGACCGGGGCGTCCGCCTCGGTGAGCAGCTCGCCGACGAGGAACGCGTCGCCCGCGTCGTCTTCGATGAGCAGCACCCGGAGCCGCTCCCGCCCCGGGGCGGGTCGCCTGGCCGGAACGTCGGGACCGAAGGTCGTCCGTGGCCAGATGCCCGTCGTGCCCCGCTTTGTCGAGATGGGCGCGATGTCGGGCGCGCTCACCAGAGAACGCCCCATCCTCTTCGCGCGCAGTCGTCGTAGGCCCGCATGGCTCAGATCCTCTCGCAGGATGGCCGATCCACACAGCCGGGTAGACCATCACGTTACATGGGCCGGGCGGTGCGTCGGCTATGCGTTGTTCGCAATGTATGTCCATTATGGAGTTGGACCGGCCGGCCGTCCCACTTCGATCCGGAGTGGAGAGCGCTCTCCACGCCGGGCCTGGCGCGACCCACCGGCGCGGAGCCCGATCCCGGCGAGGGAGAAATTCCGGGACGACTCTTGACGCAACCGGCAGCCGGCGGAAAGCTTTGCAAAGCTGGAGAGCGCTCTCGCGGCCGGGGCAACGGCCCGGGGTACGCGCCGACCCGGCGATGCCCGATAGCGTGGACGGCGACACGGCGTGGCGAAGACGACGGCGCCGCAGCGTGGCGAAGAACGACGGCGACGGCGCACGGCGACGCAGCGTCGCACGGCGACGGCGTGGCGAAGAGCGACGGGGTGAAGGGGGCGGCGTGGGCACCGGGCGAGCGCGACCCACCCTGGAGAAGGTGGCTCTGCGCGCGGGCGTGTCGCGGGCGACCGTCTCGCGGGTGGTGAACGGCTCGACCACCGTCGCACCGGACATCCGGGACACCGTGCTGCGCGCCGTGCAGGAGTTGGGGTACGTGCCCAACCATGCCGCTCGCAGCCTGGTCACCCAGCGCACCAACTCGATCGCGCTGGTGCTGCCCGAGCCGTCCACCCGGATCTTCTCCGACGACCAGTTCTTTCCCGGGATCATCCGCGGCGTCGGCCAGGAGCTGGAGGTCGCCGAGAAGCAACTGGTGCTGATGATGGCCAGTTCGGCCGCCAGCCACGACCGGATCGAGCAGTACGCGATGGCCGGTCACGTGGACGGCGTCATGGTGGCCTCGGTGCACGGCGCCGACCCGCTGCCCGCGACGCTGACCCGGATGGGGGTGCCGGTGGTCTGCAACGGCCGGCCGCTGGGCCATTCGGCCGTGCCGTATGTGGACGTCGACTCGGTCGGCGGTGCGGCGGCCGCGGTGCGGCATCTGGTCAACGCCGGCCGGCAGCGCATCGCCACCATCGCGGGTCCGCAGGACATGGTCGCCGGGATCGACCGGCTCGCCGGGTACCGGACGGAGTTGCGCGGGTCCACCCGGCGCTCGATCGTGGCGGTCGGCGACTTCACCCGGGAGTCCGGTGCGGTGGCCATGCGCCAACTGCTGGAGGACGATCCCCGGCTCGACGCGGTGTTCGTGGCGTCCGACCTGATGGCACATGGAGCCCTGGGCGCGCTGCGCGATGCCGGCCGGCGGGTACCGGAGGATGTGGCGGTGATCGGCTTCGACGACATCGAACTGGCCCGGTACACCGAACCGCCGTTGACAACGGTCCGGCAGCCGATCGTCGACCTGGGCCGGGAGCTGGCGCGGCAACTGCTGCGGCTGGCCGATGGCGAAGAGATCGAGCCGTTCGTGGTACTGCCGACCGAAATGGTGGTACGCGCGTCCGCCTGAACCGGCAGGCCGTCCATTGTGGACCGGTTCCGGGGCGGGGTCGTGCCCCGGTTTCCGTCGCTGGGTTTCGCCGCCGGTTCCGTCGCCGCCTCCGTCGCTGGGTTTCGCCGCCGGGTTCCGCCATCAGCGCAACCGCTATGCCGACCGCGAACCTGCCTCGCCATAGCCCGGGCACCCGGTCCACGATCGGGCGATGAAGCTACTCGTTCTCGGCGGTACCGTCTTCCTCGGCCGCGCCATGGCCGCCCACGCCGTGGCCGCCGGTCACCAGGTCACCTGCGCCGCTCGCGGCGTCTCCGGCGACGTGCCGTCCGGCGCGACGCTGGTGCGCATCGACCGAGACGATCCGGACGGCCTGTCCCCGCTGGACGGGCAGGCGTTCGACGCCGTGATCGACGTGGCCAGGCGGCCCAGCCTCGTCCGGCGCGCGGTCGAGGCGTTGCGCGGCCGGGTGGGGCACTGGACCTATGTGTCCAGCGCATCGGCCTATGCGGACGAGTCGACCCCCGGTCAGCGGGCCGCCACCGCCCCACTGCTGGAGGCGGCGCCGCCGGAGCAGGACGACCCGACCGGCAGCGCCGAGGCGTACGGGCGGTGCAAGGTCGCCTGTGAGCGCGCCGTGCTGGACAGCGGGGTACCAGCGTTCATCGGCCGGGCCGGCCTGATCGTCGGACCGGGCGACCCGAGCGACCGGTTCACGTACTGGCCTGTGCGCCTGGCCCGGGGCGGCGAGGTGCTGGCGCCCGGCAGGCCGGCGGACCTGGTCCAACTCGTCGACGTGCGCGACCTGGCGGCCTGGCTGGTCGACGGTACGGACGGCGGGCTGACCGGAGCGTACGACGGGATCAGCGCCCCGATGCCGCGAGGTGAGTTTCTGGCCAGGATCTCCGCCGCCATCGGTCGTCCGGATCCGCGGCTCACCTGGGTCGACCAGGAGTTCCTGGCCGAACACGAGGTGAATCCGTGGGCCGGCGACAGGTCCCTGCCGCTGTGGCTGCCGCTGCCCGAGTACGCCGGCTTCCTGACCAGGGATGTCG
>DASXOA010000460.1:0-9124 GCA_036494675.1 Rugosimonospora sp. | reverse complement strand
GCCTTGGCGGGCAACACCGAGCCGACCTACCGGCCCACGCCGTCCTTCCCGTCGCCGCCCGCCTTCGACCACGTGTTCGTCCGGTCCGCGCCGGGCGCCGAGCTGGCGGCCCGATCCCGTCTGGTGTTCCGGGACGCGGTCGCGATGCCCGATGGCCGGTCGATGTACCTGTCCGACCATTACGGCATCGAGACCGACCTGACGCGCTCCGCCGCCTGAGCGGTTTCATCCGGTCGCGATGGCTCTGCCTGCGGCGCAGGCGACAGCGGTTTCTGCCTGCGGCGCAGGCGACAGCGGTTGCTGTCTGCGGTGCGTGCGACAGCGATTTCTGTCGGTGGCGCATGCGACGATGCCTGGCATGAATGACGCAGCGGGGGATGCCACCGTCCGGCTCACACGACCACAGGCCTCGGCCGCGCTCAGTCCGCTGGGCTGGCGCTACATTCTCGGCGTCGCGATCGCCTCGGTGCGGGTGGGCTCGCTGAGGCAGGCCATCGAGGCTGCCGCCGCCGCGAGCGCCGCGTGCGGGGAGGACGCCGACGGGCACCTGTGGATGGACGTGCGCGCGGACCGGGTGCTGCTCAACCTCCAGACGCTGGCCGTGGCCGGGGTGACCGCGCGGGACGTCCGGCTCGCCGGCGGCATCTCCGCCGCCCTCGACGAGGCCGGGTTGCGCACCGGACCCGAGGCCGGCGGGGACGCCCCACGCTCGGTCCAGCTCATCGAGATAGCGATCGACGCGCTGGATATCGCGGCGATCCGACCGTTCTGGAAGGCCGTGCTGGGCTACGTCGACGAGGCGGGGGCTTCCGGGCCGACGGATCCGCTCATCGATCCGCGCCGGCAGTCTCCGGCACTCTGGTTCCAGCAGATGGACGCGCCGCGGCCACAACGCAACCGGATCCACTTCGACATCTCCATCCCGCACGACGAGGCGCCGCACCGGATCCAGGCCGCGCTCGCCGCCGGCGGCGTGCTGCTCTCTGACGCCGAGGCCCCCGCGTTCTGGGTGCTCGCCGACGCCGAGGGCAACGAGGCGTGCATCACCACCTGGCAGGGCCGCGACTGAGGACCCGGCGCGACCCCGGCGGGCCGGCCGGCGCGGGCCGCGGGCCATGCGCCGCCGACCGGGCCGGACTAGGCGGACTGGGCGGCGCAGGCCGGGCCGTGCGCCGTGGGCGGGGCGGGCCGAGCGGGCCGGGCGGTGCGGCGATCCGCGACCACCCGGCCCGAGCCGGTGTATCAGGGCAGGGGTGTATCAGGGCCGCGATGGATCAGGGTAGGTAGTAGTTGGGGTTCGGCATCTTGAACGTGCGGTCGGCGTGGCCGCCTTCGAGGTCACTGAACTGGTCGCCGAAGTTCCCGACGATGTCGTACCCGAGGGATTCGATGTGCGCCCGCGTCGCCGACTTGTAGTGGATCGTCGTGCATGAACCGTTCGGGTCGCCGGCGCAGGCGGCCTGGAGGTAGTCCGAGTAATCCGCCACGGCCGGCTTGGTGAACAGCCCGTCCTCGCCGTCGCGCAGCGCGGTGGGCTTCGGGTACCCGGCGTCGACGCCGGAGTGGTCTTCGGTCAGGTTGCCCAGCGTCGCAGTCTCCTGAGTGGCGGGCCGGCCGGTCAGGTAGAAGATGGCGTAGCCCTCGCGTTCCGCCGTACGCACCAGGTCGACCATGCCGAACACGGCGGGGAACATCTGGCCGTTGACGTACGTGGCGTTGGTGGTCGGGTTGTAGGCCCAGTTGCTGAAGATCTCATAGTTCCAGGTCAGCAGCGTGGTGTCGTCGACGTCGAGCACGATCGCCCTGGTGCCGTGGACGTGATGCTGGCTGGCCAGCCAGTGCTTCCCCGACGCCTCGACCGACTCCGCCTCCTTGGCGTAGTTGCTGTCGCTGGAGGCGACGCCGGTGCCGAGCGGGTCGCCGTAGTAGTTGCGGATCTGCTGGCGCAACACGTCGATGTTGGTGATCTGACGCTCCGAGCGTGGTGTCGAGGTCTTGATGGCCGGTTGGGTCGCGGCCGCGTACGCGACGCCGCCGCCGGCCAGGGCCGCCACGGTGAGCGCGGCAAGCGAGATGACAACGAAACGGCGCGAGGGGCGGCGCCAGAATGCTCCGGGCACGGTTGGTCTCCTATCGACGGGTTGGTCGATCATTCAAGGGACCTTAACCATCCGTTCACTCGTTTGGCACCCGATCCGGACCCTCTCAACATCCGCAATCCCAGCTCAGGGCGGGTGCGGTCAGCGGATCGACCGGTTTGGTGATCAGGCCGTCCGGAGTCTGCACCGCGAACCCCTCGCGGACCCAGTACTCGTAGCCGCCGATCATTTCCTTCACCCGGTACCCCAGGCGGGCGAAGGCCAGTGCGGCTCGGGTCGCGCCGTTGCACCCCGGCCCCCAGCAGTACGTGACGACCACCGAGTCGGGCGGGATCAGGGCGGTCGCGCGCTCGGGGATCAGCGCGGTGGGCAGGTGCACCGCGCCGGGCAGGTGGCCCTGGTCCCACGCCTGGGCGCTGCGCGAGTCGACCACGACCAGCCCACGTACGGCGTCGTGGAGATCGGCGTGCACGTCGCTGACGTCGGCCTCGAAGGCCAGCCGGGCGGCGTAGTGGGCGGCGGCGGCGTCGGGCTGGGCCGCGGCGATGGAGAGTACGGAAGACATGGACACATGCTGCGGCGCCACGGTACGCCCCGGGTAGTGGCGCTGATGACGATATCCGCTAAGTTTGCGCCATTGTTGCCGTACCCCTGCAACGGGTCGCGAGCCGGCGCGTGACGGTGCTCGCCTACGAGGGCATGTCCGCCTTCGAGCTGGGCATCGTGACGGAGGTCTTCGGGCTGCCCCGGCCGGAGCTGGACGTCGCCTGGTACGACCTGGCGATCTGCGCGGAGCGTGCCGAGCCGGTCCGTCTTCTCGGCGGGGCGACCCTGTCCACCGGCAACGGCCTGGACGTCTTCTCGTCCGCGCAGACCGTGATCGTGCCCGGCGTCGGCGACGTGCACGCGGACGTCTCGCCGGACCTGGTCGCCGCGCTGCGCCGGGCACACGACCGGGGCGCCCGGATCGTGTCGATCTGCTCCGGTGCCTTCGCCCTCGCGGCCGCCGGGCTGCTCGACGGTCGCCGGGCGGCGACCCACTGGCAGTACGCGGACCTGCTGCGCCAGCGCTACCCGAACGTGCTGGTCGACCCCGACGTGCTGTACGTCGACGATGGCGACGTGCTGACCAGCGCCGGCAGCGCCGCCGGGCTCGACCTGTGTGTCCACCTGGTACGTGGCGACTTCGGCCCCAGCGTCGCCAACGCGGTGGCCCGCCGCCTGGTCATCGCACCGCACCGTGAGGGCGGGCAGGCGCAGTTCATCGAGGCGCCGGTGGCCGACGACATCGACGACGACCGGATCGTGCGGAGCATGGCGTGGGCACTGGCCCACCTGGACCAGCCCATCACCGTTGCCGCCCTCGCCGGTCAGGCTCACATGTCGACCCGCACGTACCTGCGCCACTTCAAGCGGTCCAGCGGAACCAGCCCGATGCGCTGGCTCATCGCCCAACGGGTCCAGGCCAGCCTGCCGCTGCTGGAGACGACCACGGCGTCCATCGACGACATCGCGGTGGCGACCGGCTTCGAAGCCTCGGTGACCTACCGGCACCACTTCGCCCGGGCCATGCGGACCTCACCGTCGGCGTACCGCCGCGCCTTCCGCTCTGCCGAGCCCTCGTAGCCCCGCTCACCGGCTCGGGGAGACCGGGGTTGCGGAAGGATGGCGGCATGACCGAGTACCGCGCATCCTTCGACGCCGACGTGACCTTCCTCAACGGCGGCGGCCTCCAGACGCAGGGGTTCCGGTTGGACATCCCGTCCGCCGACATCACCGAGGACCGGCTCGCCGAACTGTTCGTCGCCCACCTCGGCCTGCTGATGGTCGACCGGGTACGGCTCCGTGAGGTGCGGGTGGTGGCCGAGGCGCACAAGGGCTCTCGCGGCGTACCGGTGCCCGCGACCGGGGTGGCCGCCCCTCGCCTGGTTGAGCTCAACCACATCGTCACCGCCGGCATGATCACGTACCCGGGGCTGCCGGGACCGGAGATCAGCCCGTACCTGACCCGTGAGGCGTCGCGCGCCGTCTACGCGCCCGGAGTCGAGTTCGCGATCGACTGGATCAGGATGGTGGGGAACACCGGCACGTACCTCGACAGCCCGTTCCACCGCTACCCGGACGGTGTCGACCTGGCCGGCCTCCCGCTGGAGGCGCTCGCGGACCTGCCCGCGGTCGTGGTGCGGCTGGCCGACAGCGGCGAACGCGGCATCGGCCCGCAGGCACTGGCGGCGCTCGACCTGGCCGGCGCCGCGGTGCTGCTGCACACCGGCTGGGACCGGCACTGGGGCACCGAGGCGTACGGCGACCCCGCCCCGTTCCTCACCGGGCCGGCGGCGGAGCTGATCGCCGGGGCCGGTGCCCGGCTCGTCGGCATCGACAGCGTGAACATCGACGACGCGCACGGCGAGGGGCAGCGACCGGCGCACTCGATCCTGCTCGACGCGGGCATCCCGGTGCTCGAACACCTCACCGGGCTGGCCGACCTGCCGGTCACGGGGGCCCGCCTGCACGCGGCACCGCCGCGGGTACGGGACTTCGGCACGTTCCCGGTCCGCGCCTATGCGGTGGTGCAGCCGGCCGGCTAATTGATGGAGGGACGGATGTCGAGGACGGCCCGTCCGCCCCGACTACAGAGGTGAGCCCGCCATCGGGGCGCGGCGAACCGGAAGGAAGTCCGAGATGAAGTACCTGATGCTGACGTACGGCAACCAGGCGAAATGGGACTCGTTGCCCGCCGAGTCCTGGCCGGAGGCGATCGCGAAGCAGGAGGCGTTCAACGCGAAGTACCGCGAGACGGGGGAACTGCTGGGCGCCTACGGCCTGGCCGACGCGGTCAACGCCAGGCTCGTGCGGCGCTCCGAGGGGGTACCGGTGGTGACCGACGGCCCGTACCTGGAGACCAAGGAGTACCTCGCCACCTTCTACCTGCTCGACTGCGAGAGCGAGGAGCGCGCGCAGCAGATCGCGGCGGACATGCCCTGGGCCGACGTCGAGCCCGTCGAGCTGTGGCCGATCCTGCACGAGTCCGCGGCCGAGGCGTGAGCGTCGATCGGCACGTCGAGGACCTGCTGCGCGAGCTGGCGCCGCAGGTCCTCGGCGCGCTGGTGCGCCGGTACGGGCGCTTCGACTCGTGCGAGGACGCCGTGCAGGAGGCCCTGTTGCAGGCCGCGCTGGCATGGCCGGCCGGCGGGCTGCCGGAGAACCCGCGGGGCTGGCTGGTCACGGTCGCATCCCGGCGGCTCATGGATCAGCTGCGCAGCGAGCAGGCGCGCCAGCGCCGCGAGTACCAGATGGCGGTGGCCACCCCGGAGGCCGAACTGCTGGGTCGGGCCGCGGACGCGGACGCGGCCACCGACCGGGACGACTCGCTGGCCCTGCTGTTCATGTGCTGCCATCCGGCGCTGTCCGAGCCGAGCCAGACCGCTCTGACACTGCGCGCGGTCGGCGGCCTGACCACCGCGCAGATCGCCGCGGCGTTCCTGGTGCCGGAAGCGACCATGGCGCAGCGCATCAGCCGGGCCAAGCAGAGCATCCGGGCCAGCGGGGTGCCGTTCGGGAGGCCGGACGGGGCCGAGGGCGCCGAGCGGCTGCGCGCGGTCCTGCACGTGCTGTACCTCATCTTCAACGAGGGGTACACGACGAGCGCCGGCCCGGACCTGACCGCGCCGGGGCTGTCGGACGAGGCGATCCGGCTCACCCGGTGGCTGCGGCGGCTGCTGCCGGACGATACCGAGGTTGCCGGGCTGCTCGCCCTGATGCTGCTCACCGACGCGCGCCGGGCCGCGCGCACCCGCCCCGACGGGAGCCTGGTCCCGCTGGCCGAGCAGGATCGCGGCGCCTGGGACCGGCGGCGCATCGCCGAGGGGGTCGCCCTGATCACCGAGGCGCTGCCGCACGGTCCGGTCGGCCCGTACCAGGTACAGGCGGCCATCGCCGCCGTACACGACGAGGCCCCGGACCTGGACGACACGGACTGGCCGCAGATCCTCGCGCTGTACGACCTTCTGGAGACCGTCGCGCCGAACCCGATGGTGACCCTCAACCGGGCGGTGGCCGTCGCCATGGTGCACGGGCCGGCCGCCGCGCTGGAACTGCTCGCCACCCTGGAGACGGACAGCCGGATGGCCCGCCACCACCGGCTGCTCGCGACCCGCGCGCACCTGCTGGAGCTCGCCGGGGATCGGGCCGCGGCGGCCACCGGATACCGGGAGGCGTCTCTTCGTGCGACCAGCCTGCCGGAGCGGCGCTACCTCAGCGACCGCGCGGGACGGCTCGCCGGCGACGGCGGCGGCCGATAGGTTTGCCCGTGGCCGTGGCCGTGGCCGTGGCCATGGCCGACGGGAGGCGACGGGTGACCGAGGTATCTGAGCCGCCACCGGCGGGGCCGTCCCCCACCGGTGCGTCGCCGGCCGGGCCGCTGTCCGGGACGCCGCGCACCCGGCTGCGCCGGATGAAGGAGAACGGCCGCGCCGAGCGCGCCGAGTTGTTCTCGGTACTGAGCGCCGGCATCGTCTGTCACCTCGGGGCGCTGGTCGACGGGCATCCCATGGTGGTACCGACGGTGTACGGGTTCGACGACGACCACCTGTACCTGCACGGCTCGGTGGCCAGCCGCAGCCTCACCACGGGTACCGAGGTGTGCGTGACCATCACGCTCGTGGACGGCCTGGTGCTGGCGCGTTCGGTTCTTCGAGCACTCGGTCAACTACCGCTGTGCCATGGTCTAGGGCGTGCCGCGGGAGGTGACCGGGGCGGAGAAGCGCAACGGCCTGCGCCTGCTGACCGAGCACGTGACGCCGGGGCAGTGGGACTACGTACGGCAGCCCAGCCGCAAGGAACTGGCCGCCACCACCCTGCTCGCCCTGTCCCTCGCCGAGGCGTCGGTGAAGGTCCGCTCCGGTCCGCCCGACGACGGGGACAGCCCCGACACCGCGCTCGGCCTGTGGGCCGGCGAACTGCCGCTCGCCGCCGCCTGGCAGGCACCGGTCGCCGATCCCGCGCTGCCCGACCCGGTCGCCGTACCGGCCCACATCGCCGCGCGGGCCGGTACCCGCGCAGGCGTGCGCCGACCCCGGCCTGGTGAGTCGCGTTGACACCCGTCCCGGGCCACCCGTACCGTCCGGTCGGGTGAGCCCACCCCAGGAGCCCGGCCCCGGCCTGGTACCGGCCGACCCGGCGCTCGTCGTCGCGGCCATCGCGCGGGCGGGTGCCGGCAACCCGCTGCTGGGCATCGGCGTCGAGGGGGACGATCCCGGGACCACCGGGGACGGGACCACCGGGGACGCGGACGGGGTCGTCGCCGAAATCGGGACGGGTCAGGCCGGCCGGCTGGTCGGCGACGTCGGCGCCTGGTTGGGTCACCCCGAGCGCCGGGTGGCCGCCTCCCTCGTGGTGCTGGGCTACGCCGCCCGCCTGGTCGGGCCGACCCTGGCCGTGCTGCTGCGCGACGGCATCGTGCTCGACGTGCGCCCGGACCGGGTGCGGTACGCGTACAGCCCCCGGCGCGGATTCACGCTGCGCCTCCCGGAACCGGCCGGCTGGCGGACCGCACCGGACCCGCTCGCATCGGACGGGCTCGCACCGGACCGGCTCGTGCCGGCCTGGTCCGCCACGGTGGTCGACGCGCACCTGCGGCCGTTCATCGACGCGGTCCGCTCGGTCGTACCGGTCGCGGCGGGTCTGCTCTGGGGCAACGTCGCCTCCGGCCTGACCGGCGCGCTACGTGCCCTCGCCGACGACGGTGCGGCCCCGCTGACCCGCTGCCACGACACCGGTCTCGCCCTGCTCGACCGCGGCCCGTTGCGCGGCAGCGGCGACCTTACCGTCCACAATGCACGCCTAAGCTTCCGCCGGCGCAGTTGCTGCCTGTACTACCGCATCGACGGCGCCGGTACCTGCGGCGACTGCCCGCTGGAACGGTCGAGCGCTCAGGAGTAGAAGCGGACCCAGTCGACGTGCATGATCACCTGTGCCGGCGTGGTCGAGTCCGCGGCCGGGATGCCGTTGCCCGGGCCCTTGTCCTGCTGGATGATCAGATGCTGCGGCTTCTTCGGGACGGCCGGGTGGCTGGCGTCGGCGGACGAGTCGTAGACCAGCGTGCTGTCCAGGTACATCTTCACGTAGGTGGGCCGCCAGTCGACCGTGTAAACGTGCCAGGCGGTGAAGTCGCCGGTGAGCGAGGCGCGTGCGGCCGTGCCGCCCGACGGCGGGACGAGCGTCACGCCGAGGGACTTCTTGGCACCGTCGCCCGCACCGGCGAAGGTGACGCTGCCGTCGGTGGCGGGGCTGCCCGACTGGGGCCACAGCCCGAGAATCTGGCGGTACCCGGAGCCGGCGTCGAAGCGGGCCCGTACCTGCCACTTGCCGTACGTGTGGTTCCCGTTGACACCGCACCAGCACAGCCCGCCTGAGAGGTTCGCGGCGGCGGTCGGGTTCTTGCCGACCCCGAGAACCTGAAGTTCGCCGCCCGACACCCGGACCATGCCGGCCGAGTACG
Organism: Rugosimonospora sp.; assembly: GCA_036494675.1. Lineage (GTDB taxonomy): Bacteria > Actinomycetota > Actinomycetes > Mycobacteriales > Micromonosporaceae > Rugosimonospora. The sequence goes on along the minus strand of DASXOA010000460.1, from coordinate 526 downwards.
AGGACGACGGTGCCTTGGTGCCGTACACGCCCCACATGGTCAGGTTCAGAGCCGACGCGGTGAAGTCGTCGCTCGTGGGGCCGGCCGCGGCGGTGGCGCCTCGGGTGGGGTTCGGGGCGCCGGTACCGGTACCGGCCGCGGTCGACGGGTTCTGCGAGGTACCTGCGGCCGCCTGCTCGCCCGCCGTGAGGCCGGTCGCCGAGGTGGTTCCGTCGCCGGGCTGCCCGGCGGCGGAGGCCGCGACCGTCGACGGGGCGCCCCCGCCCGATCCGGCCAGCCTCACGACCACGAACCCGCCGACCAGCAGCACGACCGTGGCGCCGGCGGCCAGCGCCAGCCAGCCCGCGCGACCGCGGCGGGGCGGAGGTCGGCGCTGGGGCGGCGAGTAGCGGCGGGGCGGCGGTCGGTGGGGCCGACGTCTGGTACGGCGCCGGTGACGTCGGACGCGCGCTGACCGGTTGGGTCGCGGCGACCGGTTGGGTCGCGGCGACTGGTTGGGGTGCGGTGACTGGTTGGGGTGCCTGAA
>DASXOA010000459.1:0-21115 GCA_036494675.1 Rugosimonospora sp. | reverse complement strand
CCGCCGATCAGACCGCCGTCGATCGAGATCTCGCCGTTCTCGATCACGCCCTCCGGTGTGACCACGCGGCCCGCTACTTTCACGTTTGATCCTCCAGTGCAGACAGTGCGAGGAGCCCGGCGCCAAGGGAGCCGGCCTCATCGCCGAGTTCGGCCCGGACCATCGCCGGCCGGTACTGGAACGTGAGCTTGCCGGCCAGCGCCTCGTCCAGCGGCCGGATCAGCGCGTCCCCCGCCTCGGCCAGGCCGCCGCCGATGACGATCACCTCCGGGTCGAAGAGGGTCAGCCCGGTGCGCAGGCCGTCGGCGAGCACGTCGATCGCCTGCGCCCACACCTCGGCCGCGACGGTGTCGCCCTCGGCCAGCCGGCCGACCAGGTCCAGCGCGGTCGCCGGCCGGCCGATCCGGGCCGAGTAGGCGCGCCCGATCGCGGCCGCCGAGGCCTCCGCCTCCAGGCAGCCGTGCGCGCCGCAGCCACACCGGTGGCCGCCGGGCCGCACGATGATGTGCCCGATCTCACCGGCCGCGCCGTGCGCCCCGGCGAACGCCTTGCCGTGCACCACATGTGCCGCGGCGATGCCGGTACCGATCGGTACCACCAGGACGTGCCCGTACCCGCGCCCGGCACCCAGCCTCGCCTCGGCCACACCGCCGGCGCGCACGTCGTGGCCCAGGGTCGCGGGCAGGCCCAGCCGGTCCTGGAGCAGCCGGCGCAGCGGCACGTCGCGGAAGTCCACGTTCGCGGCCCATACCGCGATGCCGGCCGTCTCGTCGACGATGCCGGGCACGGCGAGCCCGGCCGCCCGCACCCGGTACCCGTCGGCCCGCCCCTTGGCGACCAGCCCCTCGGCGGCCTCCAGGATCGTGGCGACCACGGCGTCGGAGCCGCGCGCCGCCCCGGTGGCGTACCGCTGGGTGTTCACGGCTACGCCGTCCCGGTCGACCAGTGCGCACTTCATCGCCGTACCGCCGACGTCGATGGCGACGACGACGTCGCGCTGCCCGAGGTCGGCCGGATGGTCGTCGCCCGCGTCGGGGCCGTTCACGGCCGGGCTGTCGGGGCCGTTCACGGCCGGGCCGCGGCGAGTGTGGCGGCCCCGGCCCGGCATTCCGGAGCTTGGCCGATCCCCTCGTCGATGTGTGTCATGGCGACCCCCGGTCGTGCTTCCTGCTCATTTCGAGCGTATTTCGCGCACCATTGTGCAGGCGATTCCCCCCGTGGCGCCAGGGGGCGCTACAAACTCTGCTCACGTGACTCGACGTTCGCCCCTTCTTTCAAGCATGATTGTGCACACATTCGTCAGCGAGTGTGCGGAGGGTGTTCAGAGGAGGCTCACGGTGGATCGGTATGCGCGCTGGAACGCGCTGCTCGAACTGCTCACGAATAGCGGCCGGGTCACCGTGGAGGACGCGGCCGAGCGGCTCGGCGTGTCCCAGGCGACCATCCGGCGCGACTTCGACCAGTTGGCCCAGCAGCAGATGATCACCCGTACCCGGGGCGGCGCGGTCGCCAACGGCGTCTCCTACGACCTTCCGCTGCGGTACAAGACGGCAAAGCACTCGGCGGAGAAGCAGCGCATCGGTGCCGCGGCCGCCGCCCTGGTCGCCCCGGGCATGGTGGTCGCGCTCAACGGCGGTACCACGACGACCGAGGTGGCCCGTGCCCTGGCGGTGCGCCCGGAGCTGGCGGGTACGCCCGACGGTGCCCAGCTGACCGTGGTGACCAACGCGTTGAACATCGCGAACGAGCTTCTGGTCCGGTCCCGGATGAAGATCGTGGTGACCGGTGGCGTGGTGCGCCCGCAGTCGTTCGAGCTGATCGGCCCGCTGGCCGGTGGCATCCTGCGCGACGTGACCCTGGACATCGCCCTGCTCGGGGCGGACGCGATCGACGTCACGCTCGGTCCGGCGGCGCACAACGAGGGCGAGGCCGCGATGAACAACCTGATGGTCGCGCGGGCCCGGCAGGTCGTCATCATCGCGGACAGCTCGAAGCTGGGTGAGCGTGCCTTCGCGCGGATCTGCCCGATCGAGCGGGTGGACATCCTGGTCACGGACGCGGGCGCGAGCGACGACACGGTGACCTCGTTCGAGGCGGCCGGCATCCGGGTCGTCCGGGTCTGACCCGGCGGCGGGCACGCGGAGGGGCACTCGTCCGAAGACTTCATGTGATCGACAGGTGTCGTTGTCGGACTGGTGTACTAGTGTCGGGCGGTATGGACACGGTGGACGTCGACGACCTCGAAGTGGTCGATGAGCCCGACGACGCCGAGGTGCGTGACGACGTCGATGAGCCGGATGACGTTGAGGTACCCGACGACGTTGTGATGCGAGACGACGCCGACGAGTTCGAGGAGACCGACGAGTTCGAGGAGACCGACGAGTCTGTCGGGCCCGCGGAGATCGGTGGGCTCAGCGAACGGGAGCGCCAGGTGCTCGCGTTCGAGCGCCAATGGTGGAAGCACGCCGGCTCAAAGGAACAGGCGATCCGCGATCAGTTCGGCGTGTCGTCGACGCGTTATTACCAGGTTCTCAACGGCCTGCTGGACGACCCGCACGCACTCGCCCACGATCCCGTGCTGGTGAAGCGGCTGCGCCGGCTGCGCGCCACGCGGACCCGCGCCCGCAGCGGCGGCCGGGTGGCCTGACCGCAGGCGGGACGGGTCGACGTCGGTCGGACGGGTCGCCGTGAGCCGGGCTCGTGCCGTCAGCCGAGCCGGTCGCGGTCGGCAGGGCGGGTTTCCGTGAGACGAGCCGGTCGCCGTCAGCCGGGCTCGTGCAGCGCCGCGTAGGACTCCAGCCACGCCACCTGCGACGGTTCCAGTGAAGCCCTGAGCCGGCGGCGCGCCGTCTCCACGTGCTGCGCGGTGACCGTCGCCGCGTCCAGCGACTCGCGCATCGCGGCCAGCGCCGACTCGCGGATCAGCGCGGCACAGTCCGCCGCCGAGAAACCGTCCAATGTGGAACCCAGGGCCGCCAGGTCCACGTCCGCGGCCAGCGGCACGCTGCGCGCCGCAGAACGCAGGATCTCCGCGCGGGCGTCGCCGTCCGGCGGCGGTACGTAGACCAGGCGCTCCAGCCGTCCCGGGCGCAGCAGCGCCGGGTCGACCAGGTCCGGCCGGTTGGTCGCACCGATCACCACGACGTTGCGCAGCGACTCGACGCCGTCCAACTCGGTCAGCAGGGCGGCCACCACGCGGTCCGTGGTCCCGCCGTCGCTGGCCTGCCCGCGTACCGGGGCCAGCGCGTCGACCTCGTCGAGGAACACCAGGCTCGGTGCCGCCTCCCGGGCGCGGCGGAACAGCTCCCGTACCGCGCGTTCGCTCTCGCCGACCCACTTGGACAGCAGCTCGGCTCCCTTGACCGACAGCACGTTGGCCCGGCCGGTGCCGGCGATCGCCTTGACCAGGAACGTCTTTCCGCACCCGGGCGGCCCGTAGAGCAGCACGCCCCGCGGCGGCTGCACGCCCAGCCTCGCGAACGTGTCGGGGTACGTCAGCGGCCAGAGCACCGACTCGGTGAGCACCTCCTTGACCGACGCCATGTCGCCGACGTCGTCCAGGGTCACCTTGGCCAGTTCCAGGGTGGACTCCGCCATCGACGTCGGCCGGACGACCTCAAGGGCGGCGTGGAAGTCCGTCGCGGCGACGCTGGGCGCGTCCGAGACCTTCTGCCGCAGGGCCGCCCGCACGCCGGCCTCACGTACCAGTGCGGCAAGGTCGGCCGCGACGAAACCGGGGGTACGCGCGGCGACGTCGTCCAGCTTCACGTCCTCGGCCAGCGGCATCGGCCGGGTCAGCACGGTGAGCTGTTCGCGGCGCATGGCGGCGTCCGGCAGCGCGACGGCCAGCTCGTGGTCGAGCAGCCCAGGTGAGCGGAGCGTCGGGTCCACCGACTCCGGCCGGCTGGTCGTGCAGACCACCGCGGTACCGGAACGCAACGCCTCCCCGACCAACTGGCGGAACACCGTGGACAGCGGACCGGGCGCCTCGCGTGGTGCGAGCGCCTCGGCATCGGCGACGATCACCACGCCGGGCGCGGTCGTCGACTCGAATCCCCGCCGCAGGCGACGGGCCGCGTCGTCATTGGTCAGCGCGGCGATCTCCGGCGCCCAGAGCATGGTGACCATCGCGCCGACATCGGCGGCGACGGCCCGCACCAGGGCGGACTTGCCCGAGCCGGCCGGCCCGGTGATGAGCACCCCCAGCGAGACCGTGGTACCGAGCCGGCTGAGTACCTCGCCGTGGTGGAAGCCCAGGTCCAGCAGTTCGGTCAGCTCCTGCGCCTGGCTGCGCAGGCCGGGCAGGTCTTCGAGGGTCGGCGCCTTCGGGGCCGGCTCGACGGCGGAGGTCACCGGCGTCTCGGTCGAGTGGGTCGCCTGGCCGCCCCACCAGCCGACCATGGTGTCCATGGTGACCAGTCCGGCCTCGCCCGGCTCGTGCCCGGTCACGGTCAACAGCGCCGTGGTCCACCCGTACCCGACGGTGTTCGCCAGGCTGCGCCGGACGGCCGCGACCAGCGGTCGGGCGCTGTTGGCCGGCAGTACGTCCTGCGGCAGCAGCGAGACGTTGTCGCCGACCGTAACCACCTTGCCGAGCAGCGCCAGGCGGAGCATCTCCGGGGTGACCACCGCGACGATCTCGGGCGGCCCGGCGATGGCCACCCGGTGCGCCGCGCGGACATCGGCGGGCGCCACGCTGACCTGGCCACCGTCCCGGATTCCGAGGTTGCCCAGCAGCAGGTCGTCGGCGTAGAGCAGGGAGCGGCTGGCCCCGGACTCGGCCAGCGCCACGATCCCGGCGGTCTCCCGCCTGCCGGCCAACCGAACCGGGTCGCCGGCCCGCAGCCCGAGCGCGGCGAGCACCTCGGGGTGCAGGCGCACGATGCCCCGGCGGGCATCCAGCGCGGCCGGCCGGAGGCTCGCGGTCAGCGTCAGCGAGGCCGGGTCTCCGGGGCTCCGTTCGTCAGTCACGCTCGCGAGCCTATCCGCGGTACCGGCCGGACATGGGTCGCCCGCCGCTTGCCGAGGGGCCCGCCGCTTGCTGAGTGCCGGCCGCTTGCCGAGAGGCCCGCCACTTGCCGAGGCACCCGCCGCTTCCGGCCTGCCCGTCGACGGGCACCCCGTCGAACCGGCATCCCCGTCGACCGGTACCCGGCCGGAATCGCCGGCGCCGTTGCTGTGTGCCGGCTGAGAGGGTCATGGGTACCGGCCCGCCGCGACACCCGCCCGACGTACCGTGTCGACCATGCCAACAGCGCTGTCCGCGCGCCTTCGCCGCGCCCTGCCCCGCCCGCGCCTGACCCGGCGGCGGACCGTTGCCGGTGCGGTCGTGGTCGCCGTGCTGGTCGGGGCGGTCTCGTGGGCGGCGTGGCCATCGTCGCCCGGCTACCGGGTGACCTCCCAGACGATCACGGTGCTGACCGGGCCCGACGGCACCACCCCGGTCAGCCTCGATACCAGCTACTACCGGCCCGATTCGGCCTCGGCCGGCCACCCGGCCGCCGCGGTGCTGCTGGCGCACGGATTCGGCGGTACCAAGGACGACGTCGCGTCGGACGCGAAGGACCTGGCGAGCCGCGGGTACGCGGTGCTCGCCTGGACGGCGGAAGGGTTCGGCCGCAGCGGCGGCCAGATTCACCTGGACAGCCCGGACTGGGAGGTCAAGGACGGGCAACGCCTGATCGACTGGCTGGCCGCCCGCCCCGAGGTGCGCAAGGACGGCCCCAACGACCCCCGGGTGGCGGTGGTCGGCGCCTCGTACGGCGGCGGGTTGGCGCTGATGCTCGCCGGGTACGACCGGCGGGTCGACGCGATCGTCCCGCAGATCACCTGGAACGACCTGGGTAACGCGTTCCTGCCGGACGCGACCGGGGCCGGGGCGTCCTCCGGCGTGTTCAAGAAGGCCTGGGCGGGGATCTTCTTCACCGGCGGCGCGGTGCCGACCGCGGTGCCGGGTGCCGGCGGCACCGGCCCGATCCCGGGTGCGGGCAGTGCCGGTGCGGTGCCGGCCGGAGCCGACCCGTCCTGTGGCCGCTTCGCGGCGGACCTCTGCGCCGCGTACCTGTCGATCGCCACCACCGGCCGGGCGACCCCCGACCAACTCGCGCTGCTGGAACGGTCCAGCCCGGCCAGCATCCTGAACCGCATCCACGCGCCGACCCTGCTGATCCAGGGCCAGGCCGACTCGCTGTTCCCGCTGTCCGAGGCGGACGCGAACGCGAGGGGCATCGCCGCGAACGGCACCCCGGTGCGGGTCGACTGGTTCACCGGCGGGCACGACGGCGGCACCGGGCCGCAGTCCGACCAGGACCGCAACCGGTACCTGACGGTGCAGTGGCTCGACCACTACCTGCTGGGCAAGGGCGGCACGCCGTCGAACAGCTTCACCTACTCCCGGCTGGCCGGCATCGACGCCAATACCGACAGCGTGGTCGCGCTGGGGTACTCGGTCAGCGGGTATCCGGGGCTGTCCGGGCAGTCGTCGACGGCCGTCCCGGTCGCCGGGCCGCCCCGGCCGGCCGCGAACCCGCCCAACGGCACGCCGGCGGCGATCTCGACGGTACCGGGACTGGGCGGCGGCGGGCTCGCCAGCGCCACGGGCGGCGCGGCTCAGGACGTGCCCGGGCAGCACGCCGACTTCTACTCCACACCGCTGAAGTCCACAGTGGACGTTGTCGGCACGCCGTCGGTACAGGTACGGGCGGCCAACCCGACCGGTGAGGCCGTGCTGTTCGTCAAGCTGTACGACGTCGACCCGCACAGCGGGGCCACGCTCCCGGACGGTCTGGTGGCACCGGTACACCTGACCGGCCTGCCGGCCTCCCTCGCCGACGCCCGGCCGGTGACCGTCACGCTGCCCGGCATCGTGCACCAGTTCCAGGCCGGGCACCTGCTGCGCGTCACCGTGGCCACCTCGGACCAGGCGTACCTGAGCCCGCCCGCACCGACCGTGTACCAGCTCTCGGTGGCCGGCGGCGTACGGCTGCCGACCGTCCACAGTGCACCGATCGCCAGTCCCGACCTGATCTGGCGGTGGATCCTGGTCGGACTGGCCGCGCTGCTCGCGATCGGTATCGTCGTCGCGATCCTGATCGGGCGCCGCCGGCACCGCCACGCCGACCATTCGGTGCGGGCCGACCTGGCCGACGTACCGCTCGTGATCAGCGGTCTGCGCAAGGAGTACGGCGACGGCTTCGTCGCGGTGTCCAAAGTGGACTTCACCGTCCGGCGTGGACAGGTCGTCGGGCTGCTCGGTCCGAACGGGGCCGGCAAGACCACCTCGCTGCGGGTACTGATGGGCCTGACCAAGCCGACCGACGGCGACATCTACGTGTTCGGGCACCGGCTGGTGCCCGGCGCCCCGGTGCTGTCCCGGCTCGGCGCGCTGGTCGAGGGGCCGGGCTTCCTGCCGCACCTGTCCGGCCTGGCCAACCTCCAGCTGTACTGGCGCGCGACCGGTCGGCCACTGGCCGACGCCCGGCTGGAGGAGGCGCTGGACATCGCCGGGCTGGGCGACGCGGTACACCGCAGGATCAAGACGTACAGCCACGGCATGAAGCAACGGCTGGCCATCGCGCAGGCCATGCTGGGCCTGCCCGAGTTGCTGGTGCTGGACGAGCCGACGGACGGCCTGGATCCGCCCCAGATCGCCGAGATGCGCCGGGTCCTGCGCCGGTACGCCACGGACGGTCGCGCGGTGCTCGTGTCCAGCCACCTGCTGGCCGAGGTCGAGCAGACCTGCACCCACGTCGTCGTGGTGCACCGGGGCACGGTGGTGGCCGACGGGCCGGTCGACGACATCGTCGGCGATTCGCCGTCGGTGCAGTTCGACGTGTCGGACTCGGCCATGGCCACCGAGGTGTTGAACCGCAGCGGTGCGCGCAGCGTGTCCGGGGAGGGCAACGGCACCCTGATCGCCGACCTGGACGGTGCGGACCGGGCCGACGTGGTGGCCGAGTTGGTACGGGCCGGCGTGGGCGTGAACCGGGTGGTACCGCGCCGCCGGCTGGAGGACGCGTTCCTGTCGCTCGTCGGCGGGGACACCAAGGCGAGCGGGGAGCGCTGATGGCCACCGAGACCATGACGTCCACAGTGGACGGATCCGCCGGCGGGTACCGCCCGACGGCGACGCTCACCTTCCGTACCGAACTGCGCCGCCAGGCGAGCCGCCGGCGCACCCAACTGAGCCTGGGCTTCATGGTGCTGCTCCCGCTGGTCATCCTGCTCGCGTTCGAGTTCGGCGGCGGCAACGGCAGCGGTGGTGGGGACCGCGGGCAGTTCGCCGCGCTGGCCGACATCGCCAAGTCGGGCGGGCTCAACTTCGCCCTGTTCGCCCTGCTCGTCTCGGCGTCCTTCCTGCTGGTCGTCGTCGTCGCGCTGTTCTGCGGGGACACGGTGGCCAGCGAGGCGAGCTGGGGTTCGCTGCGGTACCTGCTGGCCGTCCCGGTGCCCCGGGCCCGGCTGCTGGGCAGCAAGCTGCTGGTGTCGCTGTTCTACAGCCTGATGTCCCTGGTGTTGCTGACCGGCACGGCGCTGCTGGCCGGGACGCTGCGCTACGGGTGGCACCCGCTGCGCACCACGGTCGCCGGGGACATCCAGCCCGGGTCGGCGGTGCTGCGGCTGCTGGGCATCGTCGCGTTCCTCGCGGTCACCCTGCTGATCGTCGCCGGGCTGGCGTTCCTGCTCTCCGTGGCGACGGATGCGCCGCTCGGGGCGGTCGGCGGTGCCGTACTGCTGCAGATCCTGTCCGGAATCCTCGATCAGATCACCGCGCTGGGCTCGGTACGGGTGATCTTGCCCACGCACTACGGGGACGCCTGGCTCGGGCTCATCTCCAACCCGGTACAGACGGATGACATGGTCAAGGGCGCCATCGCGGCCCTGGCCTACGGCGCGCTGTTCTTCGGGCTGGCCTGGTGGCACTTCATGCGCAAGGACGTGGTGAGCTAAGCTGTCCGCGGAAAGACAACTGAATACCTCATCCAGAGGGGCAGAGGGAACGGCCCGTTGAAGCCCCGGCAACCACCGCGATACCTCGACGTTGAGGCCCGCCGCGGCAGGTGCCAATTCCGTCCAGGGATGTGAGATTCGCCCTGGGAAGATGAGAGGAAGGCCTCCCATGACGTCGACACTCGACATCAACGTCGGCACCACCGATCCCACCCCCACCGCCGCCCGGCACCTGGTCTGCCGCGGCTGTGGCGCGCAGTACCCGCTCGCCGCGCAGCACGCCTGTTATGAGTGCTTCGGTCCCCTGGAGGTCGGTTACGACCAGGCCGCGCTGGCCGCGGTCACCCGGGAGCAGATCGAGGCCGGCCCGCAGAACATCTGGCGCTACGCCCCGCTGCTGCCGGTCGGGCAGGACGCGGCCAGCCGGGTGACGCTCAACCCGGGCTGCACGCCGCTGGTACGCGGCGATGCGCTGGCCGCCGAGCTCGGCATCACCGGGCAGTTGTGGGTCAAGGACGATTCGGCCAACCCGACCCACTCGTTCAAGGACCGGGTGGTATCGGTCGCGCTGACCGCCGCGAAGGGGCTGGGTTTCACCCGGTTCGCGTGCGCGTCGACCGGAAACCTGGCGAACTCCGTGGCCGCGCACGCCGCGCTGGCCGGGGTGCCGTCCGTGGTGTTCATCCCGGCCGACCTGGAGCAGGGCAAGGTGCTCACCACCGCGGTGTACGGCGGCGACGTGGTGGCGATCGACGGCTCGTACGACGACGTGAACCGGCTGTGCTCGGAGTTGACCGAGACCGACGAGTTCGAGGACACCGCGTTCGTCAACGTCAACGTCCGGCCGTACTACGCGGAGGGTTCGAAGACCCTCGGGTACGAGATCGCCGAGCAGTTGGGTTGGCGCCTGCCGGCCCAGGTCGTCATCCCGATGGCCTCCGGTGAGCTGCTCACCAAGGTGGACAAGGCCTTCAGCGAACTGGTCGCGATCGGCCTGGTTGCGGACACCCCGTGGAAGATCTTCGGAGCCCAGTCGGCCGGCTGCAACCCGATCGCCGTGGCGCTGCACGGCGACACCGACGTGATCACGCCGGTACGCCCGACCGGGATCGCCAAGTCGCTGAACATCGGCGACCCGGCGGCCGGCCTGTACGCGCTGGAGGCTGTGCGGCGCACCGGCGGCTGGATGGACTACGCCGACGACGACGAGATCCGTGACGCGATCCGGCGACTGGCCCGGACCACCGGGGTGTTCGCCGAGACGGCGGGCGGAGTGACCACTGCCGTGCTGGGCAAGTTGGTCGCGGCCGGCCGGTTGGACCCGACGGCGGAGACCGTGGTGCTCAACACCGGCGAGGGGCTCAAGACTTTGGACGCGGTGGCCGGACTGGTCGGCCCCACGTACCGGGTCAAGCCGTCATTGCGGGCCGCCCGGGAGGCCGGTCTTCTCGGTTGATTTTTGGGAGCCCGGGGATTACTCAACGTAGTCGCCGTGTCGGCGTTGCACAGCGACTGATCTCGCGCGTCAACCAAAGGATTGACAGAAAGATAGCGTTGAGTAATCGTGAATTTGCTTTGAGTCCATCTCAGGCGGGTTCGAGGGCTTGACGGCACCCGCGCAGACGCGCAGGATGCTCCGTGCGGGAGGACGCATCGCCGTTTGGACCCGAGTCATTCGGGAGACCAGCGACCCAGTGCAGTAGCGCTGTGCGAGCGTCCTCTCGACCAATTCTGGGGCCGGATCGGGTCGCGTGGCGGACACCGGGTGCGCCTACTCGCGGGACCTGTCCGGGTACAGCGCGACGAAGACCGAGTAGGCCTTGCCCTCGGGGTCCAGCGTGCGGGACGCGAACTCGTCCAGCAGTTCGGCGACCCGGTCGCGCAGTTCCTGGAGTTCGTGCTCGTCCAGCCGTAGCCCGAGCCGGCCGAGCCGCATCTCGGTCTGGTCGACCAGCCGCACCTCATCCAGGAACGCCTCGATCATCGCCTCGCCGCTGCCCTCGACCCCGGATTCGTGCACGTCGAGAGTCCAGGACTTGCCGGTCGCCAGGTACGGCACCTCCCGGGCACCCCGGGCGCCGCGGCGCTCCGGTCCGGCCGCGAGAAAACCGGTGGCGACCAGCGTGCGTACGTGGTGCAGTGTGGTCGCGGGGTTGAGGTCGAGCCGGGCCGCGATCTCCTTGTTCGTCAGTGCGCGGTCGAGGCACAGGCGAAGGATGCGCAGCCGCAGGGACGAAGCGAGCGCGCGGGCTTCCCGCTCGGTCGCCGGCCTGCGTGTCTTGTCGAATGCCATGGCCTGTTCAGCCTATGGCAGAAATCTCGGACCGCCGAGGGAACCGGTTGACTTTTCCCAATCAGTGGCGCACGCTGCCCTCATGCCACCCGACGACGACCCCCTGCGCGAGGCTGTGCCCGCGGGTGTGAGCGCGTCGGCCGGCAAGCCCGCCGGGCGGCTCGGGCTGCTGCTCCAGCGCGACTTCCGACAGCTCTACGTCGCCGACACCATCAGCCAGCTCGGCACCCAGGTCAGTCTCCTGGCGCTGCCGCTGGTCGCCGTCCTCGCGCTGCACGCGACCACCTTCGAGGTCGGCGCGCTGAGCGCCTGCGAGACGGCCGCCTTCCTGCTGGTCGGGCTGCCGGCCGGCGCCTGGGTGGACCGGCTGCGGCGACGGCACGTCCTGATCGCCGGTGACCTCGGCCGGGCCGTGCTGCTGGGCAGCATCCCGGTCGCCTGGTGGCTGCACTGGTTGACCGTGGAGCAGCTGTTCGTCGTCGCGCTGCTGGCCGGCGTGTGCACCGTCTTCTTCGACGTGGCGTACCAGAGCTACCTGCCGCACCTGGTGGGTCGGGACAACCTCGTCGAGGGCAACGCCAAGCTGGAGTCGGTCCGGGCGGTGAACCAGATCGCCGGCCCGACCGTCGCCGGTCTGATCATCCAGTGGCTCACCGCGCCGTTCGCGGTCGCCGTCGACGCGGTCAGCTATTTCGGCTCCGCGCTGTTCGTCACGCGGATCGGCCGGCGCGAGGAGCGGCCCGAGCGGGGGCCGGACGCGCACCTCGGCCGCGAGATCATGGAGGGTCTGCGGTTCGTCCTGGGCAACCGGCTGCTCCGCTCGATCGCCGCGTGCACCGGCTCGTCCAACCTGTTCGGCTCGATCGGCATGGCCCTCCAGGTGGTGCTGCTGGCCCGGCTCCTGCGCCTCGAACCGTGGCAGATCGGCCTGGTCTCGTCGGTGTCGGCGGTCGGCGGGCTGGTCGGCGCGTTCACGGCGACGCGGGTCTCGAAGTGGCTCGGCCAGGGCCAGACCATCTGGATCTCGATCGCGGCCACCGCCCCGTTCGCCCTGCTGATGCCGCTGGCTCAGCGCGGCATCCTGCTGTGGCTGGCCGCGATCGGCGGCGGCATCTGGTGGTACGGGGCCGTGGTCTACAACGTCGCCCAGGTCAGCTTCCGCCAGGGCCTGTGCCCGGAGCGGCTGCTCGGCCGGATGAACGCGACCATGCGCTTCCTGGTCTGGGGCACGATGCCGATCGGCGGCCTGATCGGCGGGGTGCTCGGCCAGACGCTGGGGGTCCGGACGGCGATGTGGATCGGCGCCATCGGGGGCCTGTTCTGCTTCCTGCCGGTCTTCCTCTCGCCGCTGCGCGGCATGCGCGAGCTGCCGTCGCACGAGCCGGATCCGGTACCGGGGCCGGCACCCGAGGTGGTGCCCGCCGGATAGACACCTGATCACCGGGGCGGACTCCGTTGGCTGCGTTGTTCCCCACCCTGGCGATCAGGAACGGGGGTGGGGCGATGTCACAAGCATCGCCCCACCTGACTGTCTGTCGGGTGTTGATCCCGGGCGGCCCTGTCACCCGGGTACCGGCCTCCGGCATCATGGGGCTCATGACTGCCACCGTCGCCAGCCACGAGCTGTACGCGAAGCACTCCGACACGCTCCAGCGAGCGCTGACCGCGATCGCGGAGCGCGGCTACTGGTCCGCCTACCCCGAGTCGCCGAGCCCCAGGGTGTACGGCGAGAACGCCGCCGCCGCGGGCGCCGCGGACTTCCGCTCCTATCTCGGCACGGACTTCCCACTCGACCAGCCGGGCGACTCCACGGTGGCCACCGAGTCCTCCCCGTTCGGAATCGCGCTGGACGTCCGGTATCCGCACGCCTCGCCCGATGCTTTGATCGCCGCCGCGACCGGTGTGCTGCCCGCCTGGCGCGCCGCCGGCCCGCAGGTGCGGGTGGGGGTGTGCCTGGAGATCCTGGCCCGGCTGCACGAGCACATCTTCGAGCTGGCGAACGCGGTGCAGTTCACCACGGGACAGGCCTTCGTGATGGCCTTCCAGGCCGGTGGCGCGCACGCGCTGGACCGGGCGCTGGAGGCGCTGGCCTACGCCTATGCCGAACAGACCCGGCACCCGGCCGACGCCGACTGGGAGAAGCCGGCCGGCCGCGGCGAGCCGTTGCGGATGAACAAGACCTTTCACGTGGTACCGCGCGGTGTCGCCCTGGTGATCGGCTGCAACACGTTCCCGACGTGGAATTCGTACCCCGGCCTGTTCGCCTCGCTGGCCACCGGCAACCCGGTGATCGTCAAGCCGCACCCGCGTGCCGTGCTGCCGCTGGCGGTCACCGTCCGGTACGCGCGGGAGGTCCTGGTGGAGGCGGGCTTCGAGCCGGACATCATCCAGCTCGCGCCCGAGGGGCCGGACGAGAAGCTGGCCTCCACGCTGGCGCTGCGGCCGGAGGTGCGCATCATCGACTTCACCGGTTCCACCGGGTACGGCGAGTGGTTGGAGGCCAACGCGCGCCAGGCGGCGGTGTTCACGGAAAAGGCCGGCGTCAATACGATCGTGGTCGACTCCACGGACAACTTTGCCGGGATGTGCGCCAATATCGCATTCTCCCTGACTCTATACAGCGGACAGATGTGCACGACTCCGCAGAATGTCCTGGTTCCCCGGGGCGGGATCGAGACCGAGACCGGGCACGCGTCATTCGACGAGGTGGCCGCCGGGATCGCCGGTGCGGTACAGAAGCTGACCGGGGATGACGCCAAAGCGGTCGAGTTGACCGGTGCGATCGTCAACGACGCGGTGGTACCGCGCATCGAGGCGGCCCGGGAGCGCGGGACGGTACTGCTGGACTCCCGTACCGTCAGCCACCCGGCCTATCCGGACGCGGTGGTGCGAACTCCGCTCATCCTGACGCAGGATGCATCCAACGTGGATGTGTTCGATGGCGAATGGTTCGGACCGATCTCCTTCGTGGTGGCCACCGACTCGACGGCGCACAGCATCGAACTGTTCCGCGCCATGGTCGGCGCCAAGGGCGCGCTCACCGCGGCGGTCTACTCCACCTCGCCGGAGGTGCTGGCCTCGGTCGAGGACGCGGCTATCGACGTCGGCGTTCACCTCTCGGCGAACCTGACGGGTGGTGTCTTCGTCAACCAGTCCGCGGCGTTCTCCGACTTCCACGCCAGCGGTGCGAATCCGGCGGCGAATGCCTCGCTCACCGACGGTGCCTATGTCGCCAGCCGGTTCCGGATCGTCCAGTCCCGCCGGCACATCTGACGCTCCGCGGCCCGCCCGCCGGTCCGTTGGGCGGACCGGCGGGGTCAGGCCGAACGGTGCATCTTCAACTCGGTGAGCACCGGTACCGTCGGGTGCCGGGCCCGCAGGCCGGTGTCCACGAAGCCGAGCCGCTGGTACGCCCGGACGGCCCGGTCGTTGCCGACAACCACTTCCAGTTCCAGTTCCGGCCGCCCGGCTGCCCGTGACCACTCGGCGACCGCGTCGACCAGGCGCCCCAACAGGCCGCTGCCCCGCCAGGCGGGGGTGAGGTACACGGCGAATATCAGCGTGACGCCGGTGGTGCCCGGCGGTGCCCAGCCGCCGGCCTGCCCGACCAGCCGGCCGTCGGCCGCCGCGACAAACAGCGCGGCGGCGTTCCCCGACACCCGCTCGGAGAGCCGGGCCTTGAAGTGTGCGTGGGGCCGGGCCGCCGCCTCGTCGATTGTCTCGAGAAAGGCCAGCGGGGTGTCCGCGAGCATTTCCAGGCGCAATGCACGAGCCATTGCCGCATCAGCCATCGTCACTCGCCGCACTACCGCTTCGCCCATTGCACTAGTCCTACCCTTCGGTGCTTACCCCGCGGTACCCATTGAGTCTTGACTGTGACCATGAGGTCCGATTTGCGGGGGTGCGGCCTACGGACCGCTCGTGTACCGTGCTTTTTCGGTCGCTGTTTCGCCCCGCGTCCCGCCAGACCGGTAAGCAAACCGCGGCACCGGCTCCGCGGTGGGGTCGGGGGTCGGCAGACCCAGCACCATCGAAGTGAGGAAGTGCACCGTGGCACAGGGCACCGTCAAGTGGTTCAACAGCGAGAAGGGCTATGGCTTCATCGCGGTCGACGGGGGGCAGGACGTCTTCGTCCACTTCTCCGCCATCGAGATGGACGGCTACAAGTCGCTGGAAGACGGTCAGCGCGTCGAGTTCGAGATCGCGCAGGGTCAGAAGGGCCCGCAGGCGGAGAAAGTCCGCCTGATCGCCTGAGTCTGCGAGGCCGGCTATCGCGGGCCGTATCAGACGTGACATCACGGGACATCGATCCTCACCTGTGTGAGATTCGGTGTCCCGTGTGTCGTCTCTGACCTCGCGAGCCGACCACCCGCCAACCCGCTCGGATCGCCCCGGCTGCCCGCTCGGATAGCGCCCGGCCGCCCGCTCGGACCGCGCCGAGCCAACCCGCCGATCCGCTGGGATCGCGAGCGGAAGTCCCGAGTTCTCCGGCGAGGCATCGCGACCGGGATCCGGTCGTTGCGGGCCTCCTCCTCCCGACGTTCGATCTTGTTTCGGCTCGGCCCGTGACCCTGCCCGCGACCCGGCGCGGCAGGGCTCGCCGCACGCTTGCACTCGTCAGGGGAGAGTGCTAAACAAGTGGTTGGCACTCGGGTAGGCTGAGTGCCAACGGTCGGGGCGGTGGGGTCTCAGCAATGGGACCGGTCGTCGCGGGCTTATCGGCCCGGCCGGGGAGCGGTGTTGCCCAGTCGGCACATCAGGCTGGTGACGGTGACACCGTTCTGACCACGCTAAGCACACGGGCCGCCGTCTAAGAAGCGGAGGCGCCGGGATTGTCCAGGAGGACAACGCCGAATGGCCAAGATTATCGCGTTCGACGAGGAGGCGCGCCGCGGTCTTGAGCGGGGCATGAACAGCCTCGCCGACGCCGTCAAGGTGACGCTGGGCCCCAAGGGCCGCAACGTCGTGCTCGAAAAGAAGTGGGGCGCCCCCACCATCACCAACGATGGTGTGAGCATCGCCAAGGAAATCGAGCTCGAGGACCCGTACGAGAAGATCGGCGCTGAGCTGGTCAAGGAAGTTGCCAAGAAGACCGACGACGTGGCCGGTGACGGCACCACGACGGCGACCGTCCTGGCCCAGGCGCTGGTCCGCGAGGGCCTGCGCAACGTCGCCGCCGGTGCGAACCCGATCGCCCTCAAGCGGGGCATCGAGGCCGCGACCTCGGCCGTCGCCGAGGAACTGGCCAAGATGGCCAAGGACGTCGAGACCAAGGAGCAGATTGCCTCGGTCGCGTCGATCTCGGCTGGCGACTCCAGCGTCGGCGAGATCATCGCCGAGGCGATGGACAAGGTCGGCAAGGAAGGCGTCATCACCGTCGAGGAGAGCAACACCTTCGGCCTGGAGCTTGAGCTCACCGAGGGCATGCGCTTCGACAAGGGCTACATCTCCGCGTACTTCATGACCGACGCGGAGCGGATGGAGGCCGTCCTCGACGACCCGTACATCCTCATCGTCAACAGCAAGATCTCCGCGGTGAAGGACCTGCTCCCGTCCCTGGAGAAGGTCATGCAGTCGAGCAAGTCGCTGCTGATCATCGCCGAGGACATCGAGGGCGAGGCCCTGGCCACCCTGATCGTCAACAAGGTGCGCGGCACCTTCAAGTCGGTTGCCGTCAAGGCCCCCGGCTTCGGTGACCGCCGCAAGGCTCAGCTGCAGGACATCGCCATCCTCACCGGTGGCCAGGTCATCAGCGAGGAGATCGGTCTCAAGCTGGAGAACGCCACCCTCGACCTGCTCGGCCGGGCCCGCAAGGTGCAGATCACCAAGGACGAGACGACGATCGTCGACGGTGCGGGCGACGCCGACCAGATCCAGGGTCGGGTCAACCAGATCCGGGCCGAGATCGAGAAGAGCGACTCGGACTACGACCGCGAGAAGCTGCAGGAGCGGCTGGCCAAGCTGGCCGGCGGCGTTGCGGTTATCAAGATCGGTGCTGCGACCGAGGTCGAGCTGAAGGAGCGCAAGCACCGCGTCGAGGACGCTGTGCGTGCGGCCAAGGCCGGCGTCGAAGAGGGCATGGTCTCCGGCGGCGGTGTCGCGCTGGTCCAGGCCGGCAAGACCGCGTTCGACAAGCTGGACCTGGTGGGCGACGAGGCCACCGGTGCCCAGATCGTGCGTACCGCACTGGAGGCTCCGCTGCGCCAGATCGCGGTCAACGCCGGCCTTGAGGGCGGCGTCGTGGTCGAGAAGGTTCGCAGCCTGCCGGCTGGCCAGGGCCTGAACGCGGCCTCTGGCGAGTACGTCGACATGCTCGACGCGGGCATCATCGACCCCGCCAAGGTGACCCGGTCGGCGCTGCAGAACGCAGCCTCGATCGCGGCCCTGTTCCTGACCACGGAGGCCGTGGTCGCGGACAAGCCGGAGAAGACGCCGGCTCCGGCCGGTGCGCCGGGCGGCGGCGGGGACATGGACTTCTGAGTCCCAGCTTCAGCCACGACGAACGGGCGAGCCGGTTGGCTCGCCCGTTCGCCGTCCCGGGCTACCGGTTCGGTGGCTTGGTGTTGTTCTTTTTAGGCGGTACCGACAGCGGGCTGGGCTGGGTCTGCTGACCCTTCATGGCCCGGCTGCGGTTGCGTAGCCATTCGTCGGCGCTCGCCGGCGTGCCGTTGTCATGCACCATCCGACCGGTCGCGGTCTCGTCAGGCAGCTCGTCGACCAGATCCTGAGCCTCGGCACGAAGATCCTTCTCCGATTTGGACTTGCCCATGGCGCTCCTCCTTCCGGACTTCCGGAAAGGCCCACATTACGGCTCGGGCCGCCCAGAGTCCGGCGAACGGAGATAACTGCTCGAACGGGTGCCTTTCGCATTGACGTCCGTTTGTTGCCGGGGTGGCCGGGGTTATAGGCGGCGTCCCTTGGGTACCGTGCCACCATGGTTACCGACCGGTTCCGTACTCTGCTGTCCACCGCACCGGTGATCGACGGCCATAACGATCTTCCGTGGGAAATGCGCGGACGGGTCCGCTATGACCTGGACCGGTTGGACGTGGGGGTCGATCAGAGCGGCAGCGGGCTGCACACCGACCTGGTCCGGCTGCGGGCCGGCGGTGTGGGAGCGCAGTTCTGGTCGGCGTACGTGTCGGTGCGGCTCTCCGGCGATCAGGCCGTGGCCGCCACCCTGGAGCAGATCGACTTCGTGTACCAGCTTGCCGAGCGCTACCCCGACCGGATGGCGTTGGCGCGCGACGCCGACGAGATCGAGACGGCGCGGGCCTCAGGCCGGATCGCGGCGCTGATCGGGATCGAGGGTGGCCACTGCATCGGCGATTCGCTGGAGACCCTCCGGATGATGTTCGAGCGCGGCGCCAGATACCTGACGCTGACGCACTCCCTGAACACCGCGTGGGCGGACAGCGCCACGGACGCTCCCGGCGTGGGTGGGCTGGGGCCGTTCGGGCACGAGGTGGTTCGGGAGTGCAACCGGCTCGGCATGCTCGTCGACCTGTCGCACGTCGCGGTGTCCACAATGGAGGCCGCGCTCGACGTGTCGGTCGCGCCGGCGTTCTTCTCGCACTCCTCGGCACGGGCACTGTGTGACCATCCGCGCAACGTGCCGGACGCGGTACTCAAGCGGGTCGGCGACAGCGGCGGGATCGTGATGGTCACCTTCGTGCCAGGCTTCCTCACCGAGGACTGCCGCGAGTGGATGGCCGAGCAGGGTGCCTTCGAGGCGACCATCGAGGTGCCTGACGACTCTCCACAGTGGAGGAATGAGCTGGCCGCCTGGGTCCGTTCGCATCCCCGGCCGCCGTGTACCGTCGCCGACGTCGCCGACCACGTCGAGCACGTACGGGAGGTGGCCGGCCTGGACTGCGTCGGGCTCGGTAGCGACTTCGACGGGATCGCCGCGACACCCGACGGACTCGCCGACGTGGCCGGGTACCCGAACCTGCTGGCCGAACTGTCCGGACGCGGCTGGCCCGACTCCGACCTGGCGAAGTTGACGTGGCACAACGCCCTGCGCGTGATCCGGGAGACGGCCCGCTACGCCGATCCCGTCGCCGAGCGCACCGCCGCGTAGGCATCCACGATCCCGGCATGGCCGCCGCAGCCGTCGCCGGTCGCGCCGGACGCGGTCTGGCGCAGGATCCGCGCCGTACCGGCGACGTCGCCGACGAGCCGGGGATTCGCGGCCCACATCAGTGCCACCACGCCGGCCACGTGCGGCGAGGCCATCGAGGTGCCGGACAGCTTCGCGTACCCGCCGCCCGGTACCGCCGACACGACCGCCGCACCGGGCGCGAGGAGATCCGGCTTGGCCGCCCCGGGTACCGGCCCCCGGCTGGAGAAGTCCGCCACGGTACCGGTGCTGTCGACGGCGCCGACGGTGAACGTGTCGGCGTACGGCGCCGGTGGGTCGGTGATCGAACCGCAGCGCGGGCCGGTGTTGCCGGCCGAGGCGACCACGAAGATCCCGGCCGCCGTCAGGGCATCGATCGCCGGTAGCAGCGAGCCCCGGTCACAGCCCTCCTCGCCGGGGCACCCCCAGGAGTTGGTGAGCACGTCGGCGCCACGGCTCGGATTCCCGTCCCGCAATGGATTCCCCCCGTGTGGAAACGGGGCCAGCATGAATTGCAGGCAGGCGAGGTAGTCGGGCGGGTTGCCCAGATCGCGGTCCAGGTTCACGCAGCCGATCCACTGCGCCCCCGGCGCCACCCCGACCCCGCCCCGGCCCACCGCCGTCGCGAGAGTGTGCGTGCCGTGTCCATTGTGGTCGGTGGGGGTACTGGTGCCGTTCCATGGGTCGTACCAGGAGTCGTCGCCGCCCCGGAACGATCCGGCCAGCGCCGGTACGGTGGCGTCGACCCCGGTGTCCGAGGTGCCGACCACGATGCCCTGGCCCACATCCCCGGTCGCCCAGACCTGATCCGCCCCGATCATCTTGATGTTCCACTGTGGACCGTCGGGGGCGGGTGCGTCGGGTGCGATCGGTGCGCCCCGGCCCGGTACGGGGCGCAGGTGCGGGGAGAGCAGTACGCGGTCGACATCCGACCGGCTGGACAGCCAGGCCCTGGCCACCGGGCCGCCGTCCACCTCGATCCCGTTCACGAGGTAGTACGGCGTGTACGACAGGTGCAGCCGGGCCAGATCGTGCCGCAGCCCGGCCTGGGTACGGTTCGCGGTGTCCACCAGCCGGCGGTACGCCTCGGTCCGGCGCGCGTCCGGGTCGGCGATGCCGGACAGGTCGCTCAGGTCGGCCTGGGTGCGCATGACCACGAACAGCCGGTCGCCGTGCAGGCCGGGCGATCCGATCGTGGCGTACCCGACCAGGCCGGTGGCGGCGACCACCGCGACGGTGGACGCGGCGAGCCACCGTCGCCCGGGGCGACCCGGCCCGGCGCGCGGCCCGGGGCGACCAGGCCCGGCGCTGGAGGCCGATTCTGAGCCGGTGCGGGGGAGGGCGGCCGGGGTCGGTCCGGTGGCGGGGGCCGGGCGGGCGGCGCGCAGGCGGAGGTAGAGCAGGACCGCGCCGGCGAGCAGCCCGACGACCAGGGCGGCGCCGGCGGCCAGCAGTCCCCAGAACCCGACGTCCCGGCTCCCGTAGTTGATGACCAGTTCGGTCTGTACCGGTTCGACGAAGGCCAGCGGCCCGAGCACGGCGAGGGCGACCAACCCGGCGATCGCGGGCGCTCGGCGCCGCCGGACTCTGCGTGGATCCCGTCCCGCGCCCGGCTGTCCGGCTTCCCGTCGTCCCGCGCCCGGCTGTCCGGCTTCCCGTCGTCCCGCGCCCGGCTGTCCGGCTTCCCGTCGTCCCGCGCCCGGCTGTCCGGCTTCCGGTCGTCCCGCGGCCGGCTGTTCCGCGCCGGGCTG
>DASXOA010000458.1:0-15501 GCA_036494675.1 Rugosimonospora sp. | reverse complement strand
CGAGCCGCCGGCCCGAGGCGAGCGTGACCCGCCGGCCGTCCACGGCCACGGCGCGGTCCCGCAGGAAGCGTCCGTTCCGCAGGAGCCGGTCGTAGGGCAGGAAGATCCGGTCCAGCCACTCCGGTTCGACCAGCGCCCGCCACGCCGCGACGTTGTGGACGAACGCCTCGCCGGGGTCGACCAGGGTCACGTCGGCGACCTCGTCGAGCGGCTTGGCGACCTGGATTCCGCCGTACCCGCCGCCCAGAACCACCACGCTCGGGCGGCTGTCGGTGCTCTCACTCACTGCGTACCCCGCTCATGATCAGGATGTTGTCGCGCTTCCTGGTCATTGGTCGGGTACGGGCGGTTTCAAACCTCGCGGAAGGGACGCAGCGGCGCGGTGGGATCAGCCGGCCCGCGCCGATGCGCCCCCGCCGGACGATCTGCGCCGTATGCCCCACTCCACCAGCGGCTGGAGGCTGGCCCGCGACCGCCCACCGGTCCCAACTCGACGTGTTCGCCGCCGAGGTCGTCCCCGCGGTGCGCGAGCGGGTCGGCGAGATCCGGGGGCGGCGATGACGCCGAAGCTCTCCGGTCCGGACGGTCCTCAGCCGCAGTGTGACCCCGCCGCCACCTGGTCGGCGGCCTCGGGTTCCGCCGCCGTCGCGGCGGCACGCTGGTACCGGGCGGTCAGCTCCAGCAGGTGCTCGCGGGTGCAGGCGGTCAGCAGCCGCCAGCCGTTGAGCGCCGGCTCGTTCGGACGGACCACGGCAGCGTCGGCGACCAGGCCGCAGACCCGCCCGTCGGCGACGCCCGCGCCGCACAACTCGCACCGGTCGGCCGGCGCGTCGGTCGGCTCGCCCGGACGACGGCGCGGGCGGAACAACCAGCCTCGAAGATGCATACCTCCTGTCTACGTCGTGGGCGTCTGGTCGACACCGGGCCGGAGGCACCCCGTGCGCCGCCGGTCGAGGTCGTCGCGTACCCGGTCGGACACGGACACTCGACCGATGACGGGTACGGGTTGGGTGGGACGGGGGAGGGCACGGCGGCACGTTCCGGCCCTGGCCCTACGGTTGGCGCAGGGGGCGGCCCTGGCAGCGCGGATCGATCGTGGCCTGGCGGCGGGCCGGGGCGATCCAGGACAGCATCGGCTGCTCGACCTGCCAGCCGTGCACCGTCACCGGTACGGTGGGCAGCCGGCCGTCGTCCGGGCAGACCGTCTCCGACATCACCTGGTCGTTGAGCACGAAACGCACCGTGCCCTGCTGGTCGAGCAGGGTCGTCATCCGGTCGTTGACGGAGATCACGTACCCGATCCAGACCTCGGGCGGCGTGCTGTCGCCCGGGTTCGCGTCGATCTCCACGGCGATGGTGGGGAGGATCGGGGCCTTGAGGAAGCTCGCCCCGACCAGGAACGGCGTGAGCAGCACGGCGACCATGGCGATCGAGCTGGTCAGCGGCCGGGCCGCCCGACGGGGCACCGGTCCGGTCGACAGCACCGCCAGTGCCGGCGGCAGGATCAGCAGCAGCGCGGTGCCGGCCTGCCCCTGGCGTACCGAGGACAGGATCGCCGGGCCCAGCCACAGGTACGCCAGGATGGCCGCCGCGAGCGGCAGCGCGACGCAGACCGCCTGTACCAGCAGGGGGTTGCGCCGGGTGTTGCGGACCCCGAGGCCGAGCACCGCCAGCGTCATCATCAGCAGCAGCGGCAGGAAGCGCAGTTGCCAGGTGAGCGCCGCGAGCACGACGGACAGCGCCACGACCCAGGTCGGGATCCGCAGTCCCGCGCGCACCAGCCGCAGCGAGTCGACGTCCTCGCGTGCGGCGCTGGCGCGCAGCAACTCCCCGAGGGTGCGCCCGACGAGCGTGACCAGCGGCAGGATCCACACCAGCGTGATGAGCAGGGTACTGATCAGGCCGAGCGGGCTGACGTCCTGGACGAGCAGCAGCATCGTCTGGAGGTTCTGCCGGCTCAGGTACCACAGCCGCAGCAGCAGGAGCAGCAGCGGGGAGGCGGGCAGCACGGTGAGCAGCCACTGTCGGTCGCGCGTCGGCGGGGCGGCGGGCGGCGTGGACGTCGCGCCGCGGCCTACTTCTGCCACGGCCACTCGCGTACCCGGACCTTCGCCACCGGTGGCTGCCGGTCGTTGGCGACCTCCTGGGGCAGGCTGTCGTGCTGTTCGGGGCGCAGGTCCCGATCGAACGCCTCCTCCCAGCGCCGGTCGGTCGAGTCGTACCGGGAGTGGTAGAGCGACAGGTCGACCAGGGTACGCAGCGCGGTGTTGTCCCCGACGTTCATGCCCCACTGCTCGTCGAAGTCGACGCCGAGGGCATTGAGCATCAACTCGCCGGGGTGGGCGTGAACGAACCCGGCGAGGATGGCGGCGTCGGTGGTGACCGCGTCTATCTTGCCGGCCAGCAGGTCGTCGACGCACTCGCTGACCTTGTTGCGGTACACCTTCACGACGTTCTGCTGCGCGGACAGCAGCGAGGTCGACGTGGTGATGGTGCACACGCGCTCGCCCTGCAGGTCCGACCAGGCCTGAACGGGTGCGTGGCCGCGGCGCGTCATCACGGACTGCGCGGTGCTCAGGTACGAGGCGGAGAAGGCGACGCCGGGCTGGGCCGCCCGGTCCGCGGTGATGCTGTAGCTGGCGGCGACGAGGTCGACGGTGACGAACTGGTCGCCGTCCTGCGCCTGCATCCGCGCGCGGTCCTTGCTCTGGATGGGCAGGAAGCGCACGGACGCGCGGTCGAACCCGAGGTCGGAGGCGACCAGGTAGGTCATGTCGATGTCGAAGCCCGAGTACTGGCCGGTCTGCGGATCGCGCACGGAGATCCCGGGCTCATCGTCCAGGACACCGACGAGCAGCTGACTCTTGCCCACCAGCCCGGCCTGGCGCATCAGGTCGTCCTTCGACGGCGGCCCGGTGCGGACGAGCAGGGTGACCCCGACGACCACGACCAGTACCACGGCGGTGACGATCGCGCCGAGTCGCAGCAGCCGCACCACCGCGCGCCTGCGGCTCACCGTCGTCGCGGGCGGACCGGCCTGGCTTTCCCCTTGTGCCCCGGGCGCACTCACGTCGGTGTCTCCGTTCGTCGCCGTTGCTCTGACGCATCGTGTGCTCTGACGCATCGTGACCGCATCGTCCCGGTGGCACTGAACAATTTACATACCTCGGCCCACCCACCGTCGGCCGAGCGTGGCCCGAACCGTCCGGCGGGCCGTCGTCGCGTGAGCGCGGCCCGCCGGACGGGCCGCGCTCAGCCGGCCAACTGGCCCCAGCGGTCCTCCAGCTCACGCCAGGTGCCGTGCGCCACGGCCCGGCCGTCGAGCAGCGCCACCACCTGGTCGGCCTGGGCCAGAGCCGCCCGCTTCGACGTCGAACCGATCACCGTCACCCCGGACGCGCGCAGCGCCCGCCACAGCTCCAGTTCGGTCGTGACGTCCAGCGCCGAGGACACGTCGTCGGCGATCAGCAGCTCCGTGCGCGGGGCCAGGGCCCGGGCGAGGGCCAGCCGCTGGAGCTGACCGCCGGACAGTCGCGTGCCCTTGTGCCCGATCAGCAGCCCGAGCCCGCCACCGGTGGCCGCGAGGTCGTGTTCGAGCTGCGCGGTCGACACCGCGCTGGCCGCGTCCACCTCGTGCCCCAACTGGATGTTCTCGGCGATCGTGCCGGACAGCACGCGGGGAAGCTGGGCCACGTACCCGACCTGGTTCGGTCGCAGGAACAGCTCCGGCTCGGTGACCAGTTGCCCGTTCCAGCGCAGTGCGCCGGTGTGGTGGACGATCCCGGCCAGGGCGCGCAGCAGCGACGACTTGCCCGAACCGACCGGGCCGACCACGAGGACCAGCTGTCCCCGTTCGACGGTCAGGTCGATGTCGTGGGCCGCCACCGTGCCGTCCTCGTGAACGGCGGCGAACCCGGCCAGCTCCAGCCGGCGCAGCGGATGCCGCAGCGCGGTCGGCGGCACGGGTGCCGTCCCCGCCGAGAGGTCCACCCCCGCGACCGCCGCCGAGTAGGCCGGCGTGCCGGACATGGCCACGGTCCGGCGGGTCCACACCCGGGCCGAGGGGAGCTGCGAGATCAGCGACGCGGTGGTCCAGGCGAACCACCGGGCGGCGCCGAGCGTCGACACCGCGACCAGGGTCGCGCCCGGCGACAACCCGCCGGCCAGGTACAGCGCCCACGCGCCGACCGGCAGCAGTCCACTGGCCAGTGACGGCGTCGAGCGGGCCCAGACCTGCACCGTGATTTCCCGCCGCTGCCGCTCGCTGCGTACGTCATCGAGCCGGGCCACGTGGGCCAGCACCGGCTCGGCCGCCCCGGCCAGCTTCACCGTCCGGGCCGCCGACAGCGTCGACACCAGCGCCGTGACGAACGCGGCCCGCGCGGCGACGGTCCTGCGCGCCGCGCGCTCCAGCAGCGGCCCGAACAGGGTCGCGGCCAGCCCGGAGACGAGCATCGTCCCGGCGAAGAACAGGGCCGGCACGATCGTGCCGGAGACCACGGTCATCGACACCACCACGACGAGGCTGATCGCCTGGTCGATGAGGTTGTCGGCGAGGATCACGACCCGTTCGGTGTCGCCGCCCTGGGCGATGACCTCGGCCGGTGTGTGTGCGCTGACCCGACGCGGCCCGGTCTGCCCATGTACCAGCCGGAGGCTGATCCGCAGCATCTGGCGTACCCACCACTCGGGGAACCACCGTCCGGCGAGGTACGGCAGCGGAGCCCCGATCAGCAGGCCAGCCACGATCCCGGCGACCGGCCAGAACATCCCGCCGTCCACCACCTCGGCCCACAGCCACGGCAGCACGGCCCCGTCCAGGCCGACCAGCGTCATGACCATGTAGATCGCCACTGCGCCGAGCCCGTACCGGGGATCGTTCGCGGCGAGGCGGACGATCTCGCGCATGGTCCGGGCGCGCCCCGGCTCCGGCAGCGGCGGCGGGGCGGCCTTCGGAGCCGCGGCGGCTTGCGTCCCCGCGCCGCTTTCGGCGGCGTCCCGCGTCCCCGGGCCGCTTCCGTTGGCGGCTTGCGTCCCCGCGCCGCTTCCGGCGGCGGCTTGCGGCCCGGCGCCGCCGTCCGGGGACGGGGATGCCCAGAAGTCGCCGGGCGCCGCCAGTGCGAGGCCGCCGCCCGCACCCGCCCCGACCGCTACCCGCCCGCTCGACCCGGCCGTCGCCGGTGCCGCGGCGCCGCTCGCCAGCAACTGTGCGAACCGCTGCGATTCGCGTAACGGCCCGGCCTCGACCAGCTCACCGTCGGCCACCACGACGACGTCGTCGCAGCGGCGCACCGAGGAGAGCCGGTGCGCGATGACGATGCCGATCCGGCCGCGCATCAGCCGCTCGGTGGCCCGCTGCACCCGGGTCTCGGTGAGCGGGTCCATCCGCGCGGTGGCCTCGTCGAGGATCACCACGTGCGGATCGCGGACCATGATCCGGGCGAACGCGACCAGCTGCTCCTGGCCCGCCGACAGCACGTGCCCGCCCTCGCCGAGCCTGGTCCGGATCCCGTCCGGAAGGTCATCGACCCAGGAATCCAGGTCCAGTTCGGTCAGGGCCCGGCCCGCAGCCGCGAGCAGGTCCGGATCGAACAGGGCGACGTTCTCGGCCAGCGTGCCGGCCAGGATCTCGGTGCGTTGCGGCACGAGCGCCACCCACCGGCGCAGCTTCTCGACGTCGAGGTCCACGAGATCGGTACCGCCGAGGAACACCGTCCCGCGGGGTACGTCGACGGCGCGGGTGAGCACCTTGGCGAGGGTGGACTTGCCCGACCCGGTGCGCCCGATCACGGCGTACGAGTGGCCGCGGGCGAAGGTGAGGTGGATGTCGCGCAGCGCCGGGCGGGCACCCGGTTCGCCGGTGGAGTAACGGAACGTGAGGCCGCGTACGGTGACGTCGCCGTCGGTGGGGGCCAGGCCGCCGGACGGCTCCTGGGGGGAGTCCCTCAGCAGCTGTACCCGGCCCCACGCGCCGAGCGCGTACTGCAGCTCGGGCAGCATCCGGCTCAGCTGCTCGACGGTGCCGCCGAAGGCGAGGGCGAGCAGCCAGACGGCGGTGAGCCGGGCCCCGTCGATCCGGTGGGTGGCCAGGCCCCAGGCCCCGCCGATCACGAGCCCGGCGATGCCGGCGCGCATCACGGTGGCGGCGATCGTGGTGAGGCTCGCCGACATCCCAAAGACCTGTCGCGCCCTGCTCAGCACCTGGCTGGCTCGGCGCGCGTACAGCCGCAGCACGTACGGCCGGGCCAGGCTGGTACGCACGTCGTCCTGCCCGTGGATCGACTCCTCCATCACGGCGGCAAGGTCGGACCAGGCCTCCTCCTCCCTCATCCGGGCCGGGCCGATCCGGCGGGCCGGCGGGGTGAGGCCGATCGCCAGCAGCGTGGCGAGGACCAGCATGCCGGCGCCGGCCGGCCACCAGATCACCGCGGCGGCGCCGATCGACAGCACTCCCATCGTCAGCGACTGGGCGATCCGTACGCCGCTGCCGCGCAGTTCGGAGGCTACCTGGTAGACATCGCCGTCGATCCGGTCCTGCAGCTCTCCGACCGGGGTGGTGTCCAGGGTCTGCAGGTCCTGCCCGAGGGCCACCTGGCACAGCCGTCGCCGGACGTCGGCGGCCCAGTCCGCGGTCAGCCGGGCGGTGACGAGACCGACCGCGAGGTCGGTGAGCACGGCGGCCGCCAGCGAGCCGGCGAGCACCGCGAACAGCACGGTCGAGCGGTGCACCAGGACCGGCCCGGCCAGTGCCGCCGCCAGCGCCTGCCCGCCGGCTCCGAGCACGATGAGGAAGGCCACCAGAGCGGCGCGACGCGTCGACGTGGCCCACAGGTCGCGAAGCAGACGCATCGTGCTCTCCCGGACATCGTGGTGAACGTCCAGCGTGCGCCGACACGGGGCGATCACTCAACGCAATTTCCGGCGACGGGCGCGGGTCACGCGGGAATCCGGGCGGCAGGTATCGTCGCCCTCCGGACGATCAATCCTGGGGAGGACTCGTGCGCATTGTCCGTGTGGGAGCGGCCGGCCTGATCGTGGCGCTGACGCTGTCGGCCTGTGGCGGGGCGCGTCACGCCACCGCGCCGGACACCCCGGCGCTCGCCGCCGGCACGGCCGGGACGGTCGGGGAGGGTGCCGGCGTGGGCGCGGACGGCGTCCCCGTCGGCGGGTCGGCCAGCGCGGCGCCGGCCGCGACCGGTTCGACGACCGCGAAGGCGGCCGGCAGCGGGACGAACGGCGCCGCCGCGGCCACGGCCGCGATACCGACCGGGGCGCGTGAGGTCGTCCGGTACGCCGTGCCGATCGCCAGCTACCCGGCGCTGCTGAACGAGGCGGTCGCGGCGAAGTACCGGCCGGTGTCGCTGGACGGTTACGACGTCGGCGGCGCGACCTATGTCAACGCCGTCTTCCGCCCGGGCGACGGGACGGCGTGGTACCAGTACATCGAGATGTCGGCCAGTGGCTACCAGAGCAGGTTCGACAGCCTGAAGAGCCAGGGGTACCGGCTCGTCTCCGTGGAGAGCTACCTCCACAGTGGACAGATACGGTACGCGGGTCTGTGGCTCAAGTCCTCCGGCCCGGACTACTTCGCGTTCCACGGGTACTCCGCCACGGACTACCAGAACATGCTCAACACGAAGACGGCCGCCGGTTACCTGCCGGCCGGCGTGTCGGCGGTCTCGGTCGGGGGAGTGCTGTCCTACACCGGCCTTCTGGTCAAGCGCGGTCTCGGCAGTTGGGTGCTGAAGAGCACCCTGTCGTCCACGGACTACCAGACGCTGTTCAACCAGGAGACCAAGGCGGGGCTGGCGCCGGCCTACCTCAACGCGTACACGGTGAGCGGCGCCGTGCGGTTCATCGCGCTCTTCGCGTCGGTACCGTCGGTGAAGTTCCAGGCGCAGCACGGGATGACCGCCACCCAGGCGGCGAGCGTCACGGCCACCCAGGAGAAGGCCGGGTACCTGACGGGTGCCGCGGCCGGGTACGACGACGGCGGGCAGGCGCGCTTCCTGGCGTACTGGTCGCACTGACCGCTGGCGACCGCCGACGCGCGCACCGGTGGCGCACCGGCCGCTGGCGCGCGCACCGCTGGCGGCGGCGTCGCGGGACGCCACCGGGACGTTTGCCGGGCGGCTCCACACGTTTGCCGGGCGGCTCCACGGGTAGCCGGTGACTCTGACACTCGGGTGGAGGGGGTTCCGGTGAGTCACGAGCCACGGGCCGGCGAGCAGCCGGTCGAGCGGGAGGCCGCCGAGCCCCCGGGCGGCGCTCCGCCGAGCCTGACCGAGGTGGAGAAGAGCCGGCGACCCGCCATCGTCTCCGCGGACGACGCCGACAGCGTCGTCGAGGACGACGGGTCAGGCATGGCGGGCGGTGCGTCCGGCAGCAGCAGCGGCGGCTCGGGCACGCCCGGCCACCCGGACGCGCACCAGTAGCGGATCCGGAGGCTGCCACCACACCCGGTTCGATCCATTGTGGACGGACGTGGGCCGCGGCCGCACCGGCGCGCCGGCGCCGGGGGTTTCCCCCATACTGGTCCGCCATGGACCTGGACGAGTATCAGCGCGGCGCCCTCCGTACTGCCGCTCCACGTGACAAGCGGAACGAGCTGCTCCACCTGGTGCTCGGGCTGGTCGGCGAGTCGGGTGAGATCGCCGAGAAGTTCAAGAAGTGGGTCCGAGACCTCGACAGCGAGGAGTCGCGGATCGACCGGGCCGACATCGCCAAGGAACTCGGTGACGTGCTCTGGCACCTGGCGGTGCTCGCCGACTACCTCGATCTCTCGCTGGACGACATCGCGACGGCCAACCTGGCCAAGCTGGCCAGCCGCCAGGGCCGTGGCGTGCTGGGTGGCAGCGGCGACAACCGCTGAGCCGGGGTGTGCCCGTGTGGTTGTCAAGCCGCGTTCGCGGGGACCGTGATGTCCCCGGCTCGGGGACCGGGGGACCGTGACGTCCCCGCCTCAGGGCCGCCGCATCCGGGAGGAGTCAGGGCCGTTCCCTGATGCGGCGGGGGCGTGCCGCGCGCGATCGTGGAGTGGTCACCGCACCACAGGTCAAGTGCCCGAAGGGAAACGACACATCATGGGTACCGTTCACGACTCGTTCCGCCGCCAGGGCCTGTCCCGCCCGCGTGAGGGCCGGATTCTCGGCGGCGTGTGCGCCGGGCTGGGCCGGCGGTTCGGCCTCGATCCGTGGCCCGCCCGGCTGCTGTTCCTGCTGATCCTGTTCGTCATTCCGGGCAGCCAGCTGTTGATCTACCCGCTGCTGTGGATCCTCATGCCGTCGCAGGACGCGCCGGTCACCACGTACCCGTCGGCGTGAGGGCGCCGTACCGGCCGGCGAAACCCGCTCCTGTCCTCAGCGGCCCGGCCGCTCGCCAGCGACCTGGCGGGCGCCGCGCCGCTGGAGGACCACGTCGACCGTGATGATCGCGATCAGGATGAGGTCGACGCCCGCGGTCGCCGAATAGGGCGGCAGCGTGGCGGTCGCCGGAACCACCGCGATCAGCGCGATCAGCCCCGCCAGGTGGACCCAGGGCACCACGTGGCGGGTCACGACCGGCATCAGGATCCGGCTGATGAGGAACAGCGCGGTGCCGCCGACCAGGGCCACGGCGGCGGCCTGCCGGATCGGTCCGCTCTGCTCCCCGATGATCAACTCGTTGCCGGACGCGGTGGTGAGCACGCCGGCCAGCAGGATGAGCTGGATGTACGAGGTCCCCAGCGCGGTGCGACCCGGGCTGCGGGACCGGTCTATGGCCGGGCCGATCCGGTGTTCGGCCGGCAGGAAACGGAGCTGGGTGAGCGCCAGCGCATTCACGAACGCCAGCACGAAGGACACGGTGTGCACCTTGTCGAATCCGGCGCTGCCGAAGCTCAGGCCGCTGGTCAGGATGAGTTCACCGATGGCCACGATGAACAGCTGCACCTGCCGCT
The DNA here is from genome assembly GCA_036494675.1 of Rugosimonospora sp. GTDB lineage: Bacteria > Actinomycetota > Actinomycetes > Mycobacteriales > Micromonosporaceae > Rugosimonospora. The sequence goes on along the minus strand of DASXOA010000458.1, from coordinate 5,564 downwards.
CCGAGAGGTGCTCGCCGTCGATGCGCAGTTGTTCCTGGGTCGATCTGCCCAGCCCGGGCACGGGATATCCGATCAGGCCCACCGTCGCGTCGATGACTATCGCCACCGTCCACAGCCCTTCGCGGACCGCCGGCGTGAGGGCTCCGAAGATCCACAACACTCCGGTCGCGGTGAACCAGATCGCCACCCGGCCGCTTCGCACCTGCGCGGGATTCCCGCGGAGCCCGTAGACGAGTCCGGCGCCCCGGCCGAGGTGGATGACCACGTAGGTGACGGCGAACACGGGCGCGTCGGCGCCGAACGCCTGCGGAACGGCGGCGGCCAGCAGGAGCGACCCGAACATCACCCAGATGAGCAGCCCCCGCACGTACGGCTGTTCGGGATCGAACCAGTCCGTCGACCATGCCGTGACGGTCCAGACCCACCAGACGGCGGTGAACAGCAACAGCATCCGGAGGATGCCGGCGGCGGACAGGTTCTGCAGCATGGCACGGGTCAGCCGGGTGAAGGCGAGGATGAAGACGAGATCGAAGAACAACTCCGTGTTGGAGACGCGTTGCCCCCGGTCCGCCCGTAACAGGCGGCGCGCCTGGTTGCTCATCATCCGCTCTCCCGCGTCGCCTATCGACCATCTGACCACGCCGGTGGTGGACAGGCGGCGGGACGGGCGATGTGGGGCCGGTCCCGACGCGGCCTTGCCGACAGCCATGATCATCCCGAACCGAATCGTTACCCGTCGGTAGGTGTGAGGATCCTGGCGGCTGGGCAGGGAATGTCGCATGACTACCGTCGGCGGCCGTTACCGGCTGGTGGAGCGCCTGGGTGTGGGCGGCATGTCGCTGGTGTGGCGGGCATTCGACGAAGTGCTGGGCCGGCAGGTCGCGATCAAGGTGTTGGCCGGCGACTACGCCGCGAGCCCGGACTTCCGCCGGGCGATCCGGCGCGAGGCGCGGGCGGTCGCCCGCTTGGCCCACCCCAACATCGGCGTGGTGTACGACTATGGAGAGTGGCCGGACCGTTCCGGTACGGCCGTCCCGTACGTTGTCATGGAGTTGATCGAGGGGCCGACCCTGAGCGATCAACTCCGCTCCGGAACGCTGTCCTGGTCGGCCGCGCTCGGCATCTGCGCCCAGGTCGCCGCGGCGCTCGGGGCGGCACACGCCCGCGGCCTGGTGCATCGCGACGTCAAGCCGGCGAACATCATGCTGGCCGGCACCGGGGTCAAGGTTGTCGACTTCGGGATCTCCGCGCTGATCGGGGAGCAGGTGGACCTGGACGGTACCGGGATCGTGCAGGGCACCCCGAGCTACGTCGCACCGGAACGGCTGTGTGGCGCCCCGGTCGGTGCGGCCGCCGACCTGTACGCGCTCGGGGTGGTGCTGTTCCAGGCGCTCGCCGGCCGGCTGCCGTGGCACGCCGAAGGGGAGGCGGAGATCCTCACCGCACACCTGACCGCGCGACCGGACCCGCTCCCGCCGATCCCGGGGATGCCCGACGACGTCAACGACCTCTACCTGCGTTGTCTCGCCAAGGATCCCGCCCAGCGCCCGGACGCCCGGGAGGTGGCGGTCGCGCTGGCCGCGGCCGCCGGCCCCGCCGATGCGATGAACGGCGCGATGAACGGCGCCGTCAACGGAACCATGAACGGTGCCGTCAACGGTGCGATGAACGGCGCCATGAACGGCGGTGCCGGCGCCGGCACCGAACCCGGCCGGGAGCCGACCACCCTGCTCCCCTCCGCCGGTACCATGCCGATCGCGCTCGCCGGGCGGGCGCGGGTATCCAGCCCGGCGAGCGGCACCCGGTCGCTGCGGGCACACCGCCGCCGGCGTATCGCCGGCCTCGCCCTGCTGCCCCTCGCGCTCATCGCCGGCGTGTTCTATCTGACGACGACCGAGGACCACGACAGTCAACGGGTGGCGGCGGCGACCGGCGCGGAAGCCTCCTCGTGCGCGGTGACGTACCGGGTCGGGAGCGACAACGGCGCCACATTCACCGGTACGCTGACCCTCCGCACGCCGCAGAGCCCGCCCCCGGGCGGCTGGACGCTGTCCTTCGACCTACCGGCCGATCAGACGTTCCAGGTGGCAGCGCCGGCCGCTTCGATCCAGAACGGGGAGCACGTGCTGGTGCGGGTCGCGAGCCCCGGTGCCTCGGGCGGCGACGGCTCGGTGGTCGTCCCGTTCACGGGCAGCTACCGGGGAACGAATCCGTTGCCCGCCGCGTTCGTCGCGAGTGGACACTCGTGCACGCCGCTGCTGCTCGGCCCAGACGGCGTTCCATCAGCCGCCGCCGTACCGTCCACTCCGGACGGACAGGCAGCCGCCGGGTACGACGGGGATCGGCAACAGTCGAACCCGGGTCCACCGGGCCAGAAGCCGGCTCCACCCGGCCACGAGCCCGGACACGGCGGGAAGCCGGGCAAAGGGTAGGGGCGAGGGCACCGGCCGCCGGGACCGATTCCGGCGCCGCCGACGGTCCAGCGGGCCGGGGCCAGGACGCTCGGGCGGTGTCCGTGCCGGACGTTCACCCGGACACTCACCCGGAGGACTGGTGGCCGCCCGCTACCGGTGGCGGCGCGTCCAGGCCGCAGTGGAGCGGATGCCCGTCACCGGCAACCGGCGGCCGGCGCGGGTGATCGCGGATCGTCAGCGCCGCCAGGCCGCCCGCGAGGACACAGAGCGCCGCCGAGATGAGTACGGCGGTGTGGAATCCGGTGGAGAACCGCGCGGGATGCAGGTACGCGGAGCCCGTGATGCCGGCCGCGGCGGGCAGTACGGCGACGGCGATGAGCGCCGCGGCACGGGCCACGTCGTTGTTCACGGCCGAGGCCATCCCGGCGTGCCGGGCGGGTGCGGCGGCGAGCACGGTCGCGGTCAGCGGCGCGACGGTGGTGGCCAGTCCGAGTCCGAAGACGGCGACCGCCGGGAGCACGTCGCTGAGGTAGTCGCCGTTGGCGCCGACGCGTACGAGCAGCGCCAGGCCGGCACCGACGATCACGGGTCCGAGGCTCATCTGCAGCCGCGGCCCGATGCGCGCGGCGAGCGCCCCGGACCGGGCGGACAGGACGAGCATGATGACGGTGACCGGCAGGAGGGCGATGCCGGCCTCCAACGCGTCGTACCCGGACACCTGCTGCAACTGGATCGGCAGAAGGAACAGCGCTCCGCCGAGCGCCCCGTACACGATGAAGGTCACCACGTTGGTGGCGGTGAACCGGGTGGAGCGGAACAGGTCCAGCGGCAGCATCGGCGCCGCCGCCCGGTTTTCCCGCACCGCGAACGCGGCCAGCGCCAGTACGCCACCGACGAGCGTGGCCAGTACGGCGGGGTCGTGCCAACCCCGTCCCGGGCCTTCGATCAGCCCGTACGTCAGCCCGATGAGGCCGAGCGTGACCAGCGTGCCGCCGCTCACATCCACCCGCCCGGTCGCCTGCGTGTCCCGGGACTCGGGCACGTGGCGCCGGGCCACCGCGATGACGGCCGCCGCGACCGGCACGTTGATGGCGAAGATGAGCCGCCAGGACACGGACTGCACCAGCCAGCCCCCGAGGAAGGGGCCGATCGCGGTCGCCACGCCGCCCAGGCCGGACCACGCACCGATCGCCCGGCTGCGGTCCTCCTGCCGGAACGACGCCTCTAGGATCGCGAGACTGCCGGGGGTCAGCAGGGCGGCGCCGACGCCCTGCAGGGCCCGCGCGCCGATGAGGGTCGACGCGTCGGGGGCCACGCCGCACAGGACCGAGGCAACGGCGAACCACGCGACGCCGATGAGGAACACCCGCCGGCGCCCGTACCGGTCGCCGAGGGCCCCGGCGATGAGCAGCAGCCCGGCGAGGGTGAGCGTGTAGGCGGTGACGACCCATTGCAGGGTGGCCAGGCCGGTGTCGAAATCGCGACCGATGGCGGGAAGCGCGATGCCGACCGAGGTCGCGTCGATGGAGGCGACCGCGGACCCGAGGATGGTGGCCAGCAACACCCACCGTCCGGGTCCGCTGGCGTACGCGAGACCGGGGCGGGTGCCGGACGTGGAGTCGCTGCCCACCCTGATATCCATGGCCGTCAGCATACCCATGTGGCCCGGACCCATGGCCCGGGCGACCTGCGGGATTCCGGCCCCCGGCGTCGCGGCGTCGGGTGTCGCTGGGTGGGGAGGGGAGTGGCTGCGTCGAGGGTGGTTCGCGTGTCCGGGTTGCGGGCCGGTGGCGGCGCGAGCTAAGCTTGCGGCGGTCCTGCTGGATGTTGCGATACCCCGGGACTCATTTTCCGAAATCTGACGATCGGAAAATCCGACGATCGAGTTCATTCGGAACTCGAATCCGTTCGGGACTCAGATCCGTTGAGCGAATCCCGAATGGATCGTCGCCGATCATCACCGATGTGGACGTTCGTCCCGCCGGGTCGCGGACAAGCCGCCGACCCGTGCCCTGGATGCCGCCGCCGGTGGGCTCTTGACCCACCGGGTCTGGTGAAACCCGTTCACACCACGACTTCCGCCATTCGAGCGGCCAGTTTCCCAGGAAGGGACCCCATGACAACAATCGATACGCTGCCGTCCGTGGACAGCACCGGGGGCGCGCGCCGCTCCCGGCGGCGGCAACCGGCCGGCACCGGCGCAAAGCGACCGGCCGGCGCCACCGCAGAGCAGGCAGAGCAGGCAGCGCAAGCAGTGCAGACAGAGCAAGCAGAGCGACCGGCGCGGGCCGGGCACGACGAGCAGCCGGTACCCGTCACCGGAATCCTGGACATCCGCGGCGACCACGGGTTCGTGCGCGCCTCCGGGTACGTTGCCGGACCCGGTGACGTGTACGTGTCGGCGGCGCAGATCAGGCGGTACGGGTTGCGTGCCGGCGACCTGGTCACCGGGGCGGCGCCGGAGGTCGCCGACAACGACACGCGGCAGAACGACACGCGGCAGAACACGCGGCAGGGCAACCGCCAGAACCGGCGCGGCCTGGTGCGGCTGGACACCGTCAACGGCGTGGACCCGGAAGAGGCGCGTCGCCGTCCGGAGTTCTACAAGCTGACTCCGCTGTATCCGCAGGAGCGGTTGCGGTTGGAGACCGAGCCGCAGGTGTTGACGACCCGGGTCATCGACCTGGTGATGCCGATCGGTAAGGGTCAGCGGGCTCTGATCGTGTCGCCGCCCAAGGCGGGTAAGACGATGGTGTTGCAGTCGATCGCGAATGCGATCACCCGGAACAATCCGGAGTGCCATCTGATGGTCGTGCTCGTGGATGAGCGGCCGGAAGAGGTCACCGACATGCAGCGGTCGGTGAAGGGTGAGGTGATCGCGTCGACGTTCGACCGGCCGCCGTCGGATCACACGACGGTGTCGGAGTTGTCGATCGAGCGGGCGAAGCGTCTGGTGGAGTTGGGCCATGACGTGGTGGTGTTGCTGGATTCGATCACCCGGTTGGGTCGGGCGTACAACAACGCGTCGCCGGCCAGTGGGCGGATCCTGTCCGGTGGTATCGACTCGACCGCGTTGTACCCGCCGAAGCGGTTCCTGGGTGCGGCGCGCAACATCGAGAACGGTGGCTCGCTGACCATCATCGCCACCGC
>DASXOA010000457.1:0-21709 GCA_036494675.1 Rugosimonospora sp. | reverse complement strand
GTACGGCGCATCGACGGCGCGTACGGCGACCGGAACCTGGTGTGCTCGTGCCCCCCGCCGGAGGCGTACGGCGAATGACCCACCGGGGGTGGGTGGTGGCGAGTGACCCACCGGGGGTGGGGTGGTGCGGCGGTGCGGCGTCAGACGTGGCAGAGCGTGTGCGGTGCGGGACCGCGGTGCGGAGCCACGCTGCTGCCGTCGGGCAGCAGCTCACCGGTGTCCTCGAAGAAGATGACTCCGTTGCAGAGAAGGCTCCAGCCCTGCTCCGGGAACGAGGCGACGACGCGGGATGCGTCCCGGTCGATCGCGTCGGCGGGTGGGCAGGGTGGCTGGTGCTGGCACATCAGGGGGCTCCGGGCGGTACAGCTAGGCGTTGGAAGGTGGGTGAGGATGTGGGGTGTTGTGGCAACTCTCACATGACCAGTGACGCACGCTACCCTGCCCAACGGCGCGGTTTCGAGCAGGTGACGGCACCAATCTCGCAGAATCAGCCCTTCGGATGAGCATCATCGAACCACTCGTACTACCCGCGTCGGACGCCCTGTCCGATAAGGCGCCCGGCGCGCCCTCTGACTGTTCGAGCTCCCTCTGGGAGCGTTCCCGCCTGGAGTGGAGGGTCGGTGACCCCGGTGCGCCGGCGGCGTTACTGTCCGAGTTCCTCGCCGGGTTGGGTCTGCCCGCCGGCGACCTGGCCGGCCGCCCGGATCGCCCCGCCGGCTCCCCGTGCCGCGACGGCGACCTGTGCGGCGCCGCCGTGTTCGTCTCCGCCGCCGCGTCGGCCGTGATGATCGGTACCGATCCGGGGCCACCGAACCCCGCCGCCGCGGTACCGGACCTGGTCGTCATCGGGTACGGGCACGACCCGGCGCGGGCCGCCGCACCGGTGGCGGTACCGGCGGACGGCTGGCGGCTGGGGCCGTGGCGGCCCAGTTGGACCCGGGCGCAGCACGCCGAGGCCGTGCGCGGGGTCCGGGCGGCGATCGGTCGGGGCGACGTGTACCAGGTGAACCTCGTCGGCCACGCCAGCGCGAGCTATCGGGGCGACCCGCGACCGGCCCTGCGCCGGGTCGCCGCGCTGCCCGGGGCGCGCTACGGCGGCGTGCTGAGCGGCCGGGGCTGGGCGATGGCGTGCGCGTCGCCGGAGACCCTGGTGCGGGTCGTCGACGGTCGGGTGAGCACCGGCCCGATCAAGGGCACCCGGCCGGCGACCGCCGCAGGCCACGCGGAGCTGCTTGCCTCGGACAAGGAACGCGCCGAGCACGTGATGATCGTCGATCTGGCCCGCAACGACCTGTCGCGGGTGGCACGCACCGGGTCGGTGCGGGTCGACCGGCTGTACGAGGTGCGCCGGTGGTGTGACCTGTGGCAGGCGGAGTCGACGGTCTCTGCCCGGCTGGCGCCGGGGGTCGGGCTCCCGGACCTGCTGCGGGCGCTGTGCCCCGCCGGGTCGGTGACCGGGGCGCCGAAGCTGGCCGCGCTGGCCGAGATCGCGGCCGCTGAGCCGACCGGGCGCGGCGCCAGCATGGGTGCCCTGGGCTGGATCGCGCCGGGTCGCCTGGACCTGGGACTGACCATCCGTACCGTGGCCGTGGATCGGCAGCGGGTGCACGTCTGGGCCGGGGGCGGGATCACCTGGGGCAGCGACCCGGACGCCGAGGTCGACGAGGCGGCGGCGAAGGCCGGCCCGATCCGGGCGGCGCTGGACGGCGGCCCCGGACCGGAGGCGCGCTCAGCCTTCGGGTGAGCCGTCGGGGGAGTCGGGGTCGCCGAACCGCACGTCCACGTCCTGCTCGCCCATCGGCCGGCGCCGGGACTGCCAGGCGTACGCGCGGAGGCACTCGCGGTCGGCCGGGGTCAGCGGCGGAGGCACCACGCTGCGCGGCCACAGCCGCCGTGTCCGCACCACGTCCGACTCGACCGCCAGCAGGGTCAACTGCGCCTGCAGGTGCAGCCAGGCCAGCAGGCCGATGATCACGCCGAAGGTGCTGTACAGGGCCTGGGCGTGCCGCACCTGGTGGGCGACCAGCAGGGTGCCGACGGCCAGCAGGACCTGCCAGACCACCGCCGAGATGAGGGCGGCCCGGGCGAAGTCCCGGAAGGGCACGTCGCGCGCGGTGGCCAGCCGGAACGCTAACAGGAAGATGCCCACGTTGATCACCGCCGAGGCGAGGAACGACACGGCGCGCACGAGGAGGCCGATGTTGCTCGTGGCGCTGCCGATCCCGGACAGCAGGCCGGTGATCAGCACGGCGGCGCCGACCGAGAAGAGCAGGGGGATGCCGCGGATCGACGCGGTGAGGAAGTTGGGGCGTTGCGCGTACGGCACGTTCCACACGGTGTTCATCGCGTTCTGGATGGCGATGGCCACCCCGCGGGCCCCCCAGAGGCTGATCAGGACGCTGAGCGTGAGTACGTACCACTGCCCGCGAAGCCCGTTGGTGCGCAGTTGCTGCCCGATCACCGGGAACTCGACCAGGGCGGAGTGCAACAGTTTCTGCTGGAGTCCGGGGTCGCTGCGCAGGGCGTAGCCCAGCAGTGAGGTGAACACCAGCAGCAGCGGGAAGACCGACAGGAACGCGTAGTAGGTCAGCAGTGCGGCCAGGTTCCCGCCGCTGTCCTCCTGGTACTTCTTCACCACCGCGTACGGGTAGCTGGCCCAGGGCCACCGCCGCTGGGCCCGGTCGATCGGGCCGAGCAACTTGCCGACCACGTCCATGGGCGGGGGATTCCCGCTCGGGGTGACGTCAACCACGGGACGGCCGTGCGCCGGCCATCAGGTTGTGCACAACTGAATAGCGCTCTACTGTTGAGCCCATGGGAGACGACCTGCGGCTGAGCCGGCACCTGTGCTTCGCGCTCTACGCGGCCTCCCGTGCCGCGGTCAACCTGTACCGGCCGGTCCTCGACCCCCTCGGCCTGACCTACCCGCAGTACCTGGTCCTGCTGGTGCTCTGGGAGCACGGCGACACCACGGTCAAGGAGCTGGGTGACGAGCTGATGCTCGACTCCGGCACCCTGTCCCCGCTGCTCAAGCGGATGGAGTCCGCCGGCCTGGTGCGCCGGGTGAGGCGACCGGAGGACGAGCGGTCCGTGCTGGTGAGCCTGACCGAGGTCGGCACCGCGCTGCGCGGCCGCGTCGCCTCGGTACCGGCCACGGTCGCGCAGGCGGCCGGGCTCGGCGAGAACGACGTCGGCGACCTGCGCGAGCGGCTGGTCGAGCTGACCGCGGCGATCTGTCCACCCCGAGCTGCCGAAAGGCGATCATCATGAAGGTTCTGTACACAGCGGAAGCCCTGTCCACCGGCGACGGGCGCGGCGGCAAGGTCGCCACGTCCGACGGGCTGTTCGAGGCCGAACTCGCGATACCGGTCGAGATGGGCGGTCCGGGTGGCGGCACCAACCCGGAGCAGCTGTTCGCCGCCGGGTACTCGGCCTGCTTCCACTCGGCGCTGCGCCTGGTGGCGCGCCGGGAGGGTGTCGACGTCGAGGGTTCCGAGGTCGTGGCCCGGGTGGGCATCGGGCCGAACGGCGCCGGCGGGTTCGGGCTGGTCGCCGAGCTGTCGGTCCGGCTGCCGGGCGTGGAGCGCGACGTGGCCACCCGGCTGGCGGAGCAGGCGCACCAGGTCTGCCCCTACTCGAACGCCACCCGCGGCAACATCGACGTGACGCTCACGGTGCGCTGACGGCGCGCCGCGTCGACGGTTCCCGACACGGAGCGTCCTCGCACGGCGGATCGCACCGCCGGGCGAGGACGCTTCGCCGGTACCCCGGCCGGTGCTCACGCCACCCGGCGCTCCGCCGTCTGCTGGCAGGACACGCACGAGGTGGCCGACGGGAACACGGCCAGCCGCTCCACCGCGATCGCCGATCCGCAGCCCTCGCACCACCCGTACCCGCCGTCGCGCAGCCGGACCAGGGCGTATTCGACCTGGCGACGGCGCTCCCCGATGCTGTGGATCAGCGACAGCGCACGCTCCCGCTCGGACGCCTTGGTGCCGCTGTCGATCTCGTCGTCACCGGCCCGGTCCGTGTTCTGCTCGCGGCGCATCGCCTCGACGGCGACCGTCGCCTCGTCGTACTCGACGCACAACTCGTCGTACCGGCCCTGCAGCAGCGACCGGATCTGCTCGGACTCCTCGGCGCTGCGCACGCCCCGCTCGGCCGTTGCCGTTGCGGTGCCTGCCCGGCCGGTTCTCTGGTTCTGACTCTTATTTCGCACGGACCCCACCGCGACCTTTCATGTGCCCCCGACGGATCTCATTCGGCGCCAGCCGGGTAGTACCGGGCGGCGCCGCGAAGCCCGCCATACCCGCCCAGGAGACACCCAAAACACCCGGATCGGGGGTGCCCGGCGGGGGATTGGTCGCCACGCCGGGCGGGTATCAGACGGGACCACTCGATTTGCCGGGGAGGCGAATGATGCCCAACGAAACCTCGACCATCACGATCGCCTTGGTGCTGCTGATGTGGGCGCTCGGCGTGCTGGGGTTCCTGGCCACGCTGATCTGGTCGCGGGCCCACCCGCACACGCTGGAGCGGTGGGCGCGCCGGCACAGCCTGCAGCGACCGTCGCGCACCCGTTAGCGGTGCGCCGTCGTGCCACGCCGGCATCGGACTCGGCGTGGCACACCCGTACGAAGGACGTGGTGATCGATGGGTAGTGAGCCGACCGGTCCGGACGGGCGCCGGCTGCCCCGCTCCGACGAGGACGAGGTGGATGGGCCGGACTTCGCCGAGGAGCACTCCGACCTGACCCACGCCGACCAGTTGCGCGGCGGCCCGGAGGGGGCGGTCGACGAGGCTGTGCCGTCGGGGCTCGCCGGTCAGGACCCGGACGACACCCGACGGTAACCGCCGTTCCGGCACGTCGGATTGGTCTGATCCACCAGCGGGTAGATGCTGTACCGGGCGCCGGTACGCTATGCCGGCCGCCCGCTGTCGTGTCCGCCGGACACGACAGTCGCGTGTCCAGCGCCGACGGGTGGGAGCAACGATGCAGCTGTGGCCGGGTGAGCGCTACCCGATGGGTGCGACCTACGACGGCACCGGCACCAATTTCGCGATCTTTTCCCAGGCCGCCGACGGCGTCGAACTGTGCCTGTTCGACGAGGCGGACAACGAGGAGCGGGTCGCGTTGTCGGAGGTGGACGCCTTCGTCTGGCACGGGTTCGCGCCGGGCCTCCAGCCGGGGGCGCGCTACGGATTCCGGGTGCACGGACCCTACGACCCGGCCCGCGGGCTGCGGTGCAACCCCAACAAGCTGCTCCTGGACCCGTACGCCAAGGCGATCGACGGGCCGGTGCGCTGGGACGCGGCGCTGTACGGGTACGACCTCGACGAGCCGGAGCGCATGTCGACGCGCGACTCGGCACCGTTCATGCCCCGGTCGGTGGTGACCAACCCGTACTTCGACTGGGGCAGCGACCGGCTGCCCCGGGTGCCGTACCACCACACGGTCATCTACGAGGCCCACGTCAAGGGGCTGACCATGAGCCATCCGGGCATCCCGGACGCGCTGCGCGGCACGTACGCGGGGCTGGCCCACCCGGTGATGATCGATTACCTGCGCGGGCTCGGGATCACCGCCGTGGAGTTGATGCCGGTGCACCAGTTCGTGCACGACGACCGTCTGGTCGCCGAGGGGTTGGCCAACTACTGGGGGTACAACACGGTCGGGTTCTTCGCCCCGCACCAGGGGTACGCGGCGATGAACCGGCTCGGCCAGCAGGTGCAGGAGTTCCGCGGCATGGTCAAGGCGCTGCACGCGGCGGGCATCGAGGTGATCCTCGACGTGGTCTACAACCACACGGCCGAGGGCAGCCACCTCGGGCCGACGCTGTCCCTGCGCGGCATCGACAACCGCCAGTACTACCGGCTGCAGGAGGACAACCCGGCGCTGTACGTGGACACCACCGGCTGCGGTAACAGCCTCAACGCCGGCAGCCCGCAGAGCCTTCAATTGATCATGGACTCGCTGCGGTACTGGGTGCAGGAGATGCACGTCGACGGGTTCCGCTTCGACCTGGCCGCCTCGCTGGCCCGCGACTTCTACGAGGTCGACCGGCTGGCCACGTTCTTCGAGGTGGTGCAGCAGGACCCGGTGGTCAACGCGGTCAAGTTGATCGCCGAGCCGTGGGACATCGGCCCGGGCGGGTACCAGGTGGGCAACTTCCCCCCGCTGTGGATGGAGTGGAACGGCAAGTACCGCGACACCACCCGGGACCTGTGGCGGGGCGAGCCGGCCACGCTCGCCGAGTTCGCCAGCCGGATCTGCGGCTCGGCCGACCTGTACCAGGACGACGGGCGCAAGCCGGTGTCCAGCGTCAACTTCGTCACCGCCCACGACGGGTTCACGCTGTCGGACCTGGTCTCGTACAACGAGAAGCACAACGAGGCCAACGGCGAGGACAACCGGGACGGGGAGAGCTACAACCGGTCCTGGAACTGCGGGGTGGAGGGCCCGACCGACGATCCGGACATCCTCGCGCTGCGGGCCCGGCAGCGGCGCAACTTCATGGCCACGCTGCTGTTGTCCCAGGGCGTACCGATGATCGGCCACGGTGACGAGCTGGGCCGAACCCAGCGCGGCAACAACAATGCCTACTGCCAGGACAGCTCGTTGACCTGGATGGACTGGGACGGCGCCGACGAGCGGATGCTGGAGTTCACCCGGCGGCTGATCGAGTTCCGCCGGGCGCACCGGGTGTTCCACCGCCGGCACTTCTACACCGGCCGGCCGGTACGCCGCCAGGCCGGCGCTCCGATCCCCGACCTGGAGTGGTTCACGTTCGACGGGAGGCAGATGACCGACGACGACTGGGAGACCGACTTCGGCCGGTCGGTCGGCCTGTTCCTCAACGGCGACGCGATCGACGAGCGCGGCTCCCGGGGTGAGCACTACACCGACGACTCGTTCCTGGTCTTCTTCAACGCCTCCGAGATCCCGCTGGACTTCGTCGTGCCCGGGCAGGAGTACGGCGACAAGTGGCAGGTGCTGATCGACACCGTGGAGCCGGTGCCGGCGTCCGATCCCGGCGTGGTGCCGGCCGGTGGGCGGATCCTGGTGCGGGAACGGTCGCTGCTGGTACTGGGGCGGTTGGTCTGATGACGCCGTCGACAACGTACCGGGTGCAGGTGCGTCCGGACTTCGACCTGGCCGCCACCGCCGCGATCGTGGACTACCTCGCCGCGCTCGGGGTCAGCCACCTCTACAGCGCCCCGCTGCTGGCGGCGGCGCCGGGTTCCAGCCACGGGTACGACGTGGTGGACCACAGCCGGGTCAACCCGGAGCTGGGCGGCCCGCAGGCCCTGGCCGCGCTGGTCGACCGGTTGCGCGGCGCCGGCCTGGGCCTGGTCGTGGACATCGTGCCTAACCACGCCGGGGTGGCCGTGCCCGACGCGAACCCGGCCTGGTGGAGCGTGCTGCGCGAGGGACGGTCGTCGCCGTACGCGGAGTGGTTCGACATCGACTGGTCGCGTGGCCGGCTGCTGCTGCCGGTGCTCGGCGACGAGCCGGAGCCGCTGGACGGGCTGAAGCTGGTCGACGGCGAACTGCGCTACGAGGGGCTGCGGTATCCGGTCGCGCCCGGCACGGAGGGCTCCAATGCCCGCGCGGTCCACGATGCCCAGCACTACGAGCTGGTGTCCGGCCGGCGGGGCAACGCCGAGGTCAACTACCGGCGTTTCTTCGCGGTGTCGACCCTGGCCGCGCTGCGTGTGGAGAACCCGGCCGTGTTCGACGCCACCCACGCCGAGCTGCGGCGCTGGTACGCCGAGGGGTGGGTCGCCGGGATCCGGGTCGATCATCCGGACGGGCTCGCCGACCCGGCCGGGTACCTGCGGCGGCTGCGCGAGGCCGTGCCGGACGCCTGGCTGGTGGTGGAGAAGGTTCTCGAGCCCGGGGAGCAGCTCGCCGACTGGCCGGTCGCCGGCACCACCGGGTACGAGGCGGGCAACGACGTGTGCGGGGTGTTCATCGACCCGGCCGGCGAGGTACCGCTCAGTGCCCTGGCTCCGGACCTGACCTGGGCGCAGGTGGCCCGCCAGGCCAAGTACGAGGTGGCGACCACCCTGCTGGCCGCCGAACTGGGCCGGCTGGCCCGGCTGGCGCCGGACGTACCGGGCGCCGACGCCGCCCTGGCGCGGCTGGCCTCCTTCTTCCCGGTGTACCGCTCCTACCTGCCCGACACCGGTCCGCTGGACTGGGCGCTGCGCGAGACGTACGCGGGCCGGCCCGACCTGGGCAGCGCGTTGACGGCGCTGGTACCGCGGCTGCGCGATCCGGGCGACGAGCTGGCGGTGCGGTTCCAGCAGTTCACGGGTGCGGTGCTGGCCAAGGGCGTGGAGGACACCGCGATGTACCGGTGGACCCGCTTCGTGTCCCGCAACGAGGTGGGTGGCGTGCCGGACCGGTTCTGCGTCGGGGTCGAGGAGTTCCACGCCGGGGTCGCGAGGCGGCTGCGGCGGTGGCCGCGCGCGATGACCACGCTGTCCACGCACGACACGAAGCGCTCCGAGGACGTCCGGGCCCGGTTGGCCGTGCTGGCCGAGCTGCCCGGGGAGTGGCTGATGGCCCAGGCGCGGTGGAGCACCGCGGCGCCACTGGAGGATCTGTCGCTGGCGCGGCTGCTGTGGCAGACCGTGGCCGGCACCTGGCCGATCGAGCGCGAGCGGCTGGGGGCGTACCTGGTCAAGGCCGCCCGGGAGGCGTCGACGCGGACGTCCTGGGAGCATCCGGACAGCCGGTTCGAGGCGGCGGTACAGGCGGTGCTCGACGCGGCGTACGGCGACCTCACGCTCCGCGCCGACATCGACGCGTTCGCCGACCGGATCACCCCGGACGGCTGGTCCAACTCGCTGGGCCAGAAACTGCTCCAGCTGGCCATGCCGGGGGTGCCCGACACATACCAGGGCACGGAGCTGTGGGACAACTCGCTGGTCGATCCGGACAACCGGCGGAGCGTCGACTTCGCCGCCCGCCGGAACCTGCTGACCCGGCTCGACGGCGGCTGGGTGCCGCCGGTCGACGCGTCGGGGGCGGCGAAGCTGCTGCTGGTCAGCCGGGTGCTGCGCCTGCGCCGGGATCAGCCCCAGCGCTTCGGCGGGTACGCCCCGATCGGCGCGCGGGGACCGGCGGCGGGGCACCTGGTCGCGTTCGACCGGGGCGGCGTCGTCGCGGTGGCCACCCGGCTGCCGGTGCGGCTGCGCTCGCGGGGTGGTTGGGGTGACACGGTCCTGCCGCTGCGCACCGGGACCTGGACCGACGCGCTGACCGGTGCGGCGTTCCGCAGCCCGGTGGCGCGGGTCGCCGACGTGCTGGACCGGTACCCGGTGGCGCTGCTGGTGCACTCCTGAGCGTCCCGTCCCGGCCGGCCCTTCCGGGCGGTCCTGGGCGGTCCGTCCCCGTCCGGGCGGTCCATCCGATCACGGGCGGGATAGCCGACCCACATATTGCAGACTTCGCATATATTTGACGGGTGAGCGCGGGACACCATGACCACCACCCGGCAGCCGGCGGCGACCACCGGCTGCTCGGTGGCGCGCTCGCCCTGATCCTGGCGTTCATGGCCGGCGAGGTCGTGGTCGGGTTCGCCGCCGGGTCGCTGGCGCTGCTGTCCGACGCGGCGCACATGCTCACCGACGCGGCGTCCCTGATCCTCGCCCTGGTCGCGATGCGGCTGGCGGTCCGGCCGCCGCGCGGCGGCTACACGTACGGGCTGCGCCGCACCGAGATCCTCTCCGCCCAGGCCAACGGGATGGCCCTGCTGATCCTGGCGGTCGGGCTGGCGGTCGAGGCGATCCGCCACCTGGTCAGCCCGCCTCCGGTGGCCGGCACGCCGGTGCTGGTGACCGCCCTGGTCGGCGTGGTGGTGAACCTGGGCGCCACGCTGCTGATCAGCCGGGCCAACCGGCGCGACCTCAACATCAGGGGCGCGTTCGCGCACATCCTGACCGACCTGTACGCGTTCCTGGCCACCGCGGTCGCCGGGCTGGTCATCGTGCTTACCGGCTATCGCCGGGCGGACGGCGTGGCGACCCTGGTCGTGGCGGCGCTCATGGTCCGGGCCGGGGTGGGGCTGCTGCGCGCCTCCGGCCGCATCCTGCTGGAGGCCGCGCCGGCCGGCATCGACCCGGGACAGGTCGGCTCCCGGCTGGCCCGGGTTCCCGGCGTCAGCGAGGTGCACGACCTGCACGTCTGGCAGATCGGCTCGGACTCTCCGGCGCTGTCCGCGCACGTGCTGGTCGCGCCGGGTGGGGACTGCCACGACACCCGCCGGGCGCTGGAGCGCCTGCTGAGCGAGGCGTACGGCATCGAGCACACCACGCTGCAGGTCGACCACAAGGACGGCGGCCTGCTGCAGATCGGCCTGCACCGCCCGCCGCACTGACCGGCCGCTGGCCGCCGGCCGGCCCGGAACCGACCCGAACCCCGTCCGGATCAGATGATGATCATTTGCGGGTACTCGTGGCGGAGGAAGTCGTGGTGCGAGATGTCCCAGCCGTACCCGCCCGCGTTGCCGAAGACCAGCACGTCGCCGACGCGCAGCCGATCCACCCGCTGACCCCTGGTCAGCACGTCGCGCGGGGTGCACAGCTCGCCGACCGCGTCCACGGCGACGTCGCGCACCTCGGGCCGCTCGAACGGGTACGGCCAGTCCGGCGTGGGCAGCACGGTGAACGGGTGGCTGTAGCCCCAGGCGGCGGGCAGCCGGAAGTGGTGGGTACCGCCGCGCAGCACGGCGAACCACCGGCCGTGGTTGCGCTTGAGGTCCAGTACCTGCGCCGCGTACCAGCCGGCCGGCGTGGCAAGGTACCGGCCCAGTTCGAAGACCAGCGGTACCCCGGCGGGCAGCGCACCGCGCAGCGCCCCCAGGTCGAAGGAGTCCACGCCGGTGTGGTCGATGCCGAAGCCCCCGCCGACGTTCACCTCAGGCGGCCCGAACCCGTAGCGGTCCGCCGCGCGCCGGGACCAGTCGACCGCGTCGGTGATGAAGGCAGCGTGCGCGGGCGCGTCCAGATTGTTGGAGACCGCGTGCAGGTGGAATCCGGCCAGTTCGAGGCCGGGCTCGGCGCGGACCAGCGCGATCGCCTCGTCGAGGGCGGACTCGTCGAGCCCGAACGGGGTGGGCACCCCGGTCATCCGGTGGCTGCCGGGAAGCGCCGGCCCGGCCCGGTTGACCCGTACCGCGACCCGTACCGGCCCGGTGCCACCACCGGCTGTGCTCGCGCTACCGGCCGTGCTCGCGGCCGCCGGCCGGGCTGCGGCCAGGGCGGCCAGCCGGCGGATCTCCAGGACGCTCTCCACGTTGAGGGTGGCACCGGCCTCGATCGCGGCGCCCAGTTCCGCGTCGGTCTTGGCCGGGCCGCTGAAGGCGATGCGCCGGACTCCCGCCCGTACGGCCAACTCCAGCTCGCCGCCCGAGGCCACCTCGAGCCCGTCGACGACGCCGGCCAGGGCGGCCACGACCCCGGGTGCCCCGTTCGCCTTGACGGCGTAGAGCAGTTCGGCGGTGTCCGGCAGCGCATCGCGCACCGCCGCGACCCGCTCGCGCAGGACCCCGGTGTCGTACACGTAGGCGCAGACCGGCGCCGGAACGCCGCGCAGTGCGGCGACCAGTCGCTCAGAAAGCATGGAGGGGATTGTTCACCGGCACGTACGCGTCCGCCGCGTCGCGTGGCCCGGAGCCGCCCGTGTCGGCCAGCCGCATCCGCACCAGGGCCTTGTGCGGGACCCGGGGCGCGGTCAGGAACGCGTGGTCGGCCGGGTCGGCCCGTGCCTCGTCGAGGACCCGGCGCACCGCGCGCCACGCCGCCGCCTCGTCGAGTCCGTGCGTGGCGACCAGGTGCGTCACCAGCTCGCCGAGGTGCGCCTGGAGCGCGGTGTAGGCCAGCTTGGCCCGCATCACGTCCGCCTCCCCGGTGCCGATCACGGAGCCGGGCCACAGTCGCGGCGCGCCGGCCGGATGGGCGGCCAGCCGGGGCAGGTGCAGCCGCAGGCCGGCGAAGTCGCGGTACGCCATCCGGTGCGGTACCCCGTCAATGAACGTCGGGATGCTGTTCTGGAGGTGGGCCTCGAGGCCCACCCCGGCCGCGGCCAGCCGCAGCAGGGGCGGCAGCAGCACCCGGGCGTAGCGGGTCAGGAACTCCAGCGGGTCCAGCCCGGCCCGGGCCAGCAGCTCGGACAGCACGCTGTGTCCGCTGACCGGCGACGTGGCGACCAGGGCCGAACCGGGGATGGCGACCTCGCCGGGGGCCAGCGCGCCGGACAGCCCGCCGCGCACGATCGCCGAGATGTCCCGACCACCCCCGCCGCCGGCGGTCACCGCCGCGCCGGCGACCTCGGGCAGCAGCAGCACCCGGGGATCGTCGGCCAGCAGCCGGCGCAGCAGCGCGGAGATGGCCGGACCGTTGCGGGTAGTGGCCACGGAGATGGTCCGCCGGGTCGACGTGACCTGGATGTCCAGCGACAGCTTGAGGTAGCGGCGCACGCCGTGCGCGTCCGGCTCCAGCAGCACGGTGCGCAGCGCGATGGTCGGTGCCGCGCGCAGCGCCGCCGCATCGATCCGGATCAGGTCCCGGCTGGCGAACAGGTCGGCGTGCCGGTCGGGCAGCACGGTGGCCAGCTGCCAGGCGTGTACCGGCTGGAGCCGGTACCCGGCCGGCGGCGTGGGCAGCCACGGGTACCCGTCGCGCAGCAGCGCGCCGAGGTCGTCGCCGAGGTGCAGTCCGGCTCGTACCGCGACGAACCCGACCCCGGTCTCCGGCGATTCCTGGTCGTGCGCGAGCAGGTCCGGCACCTGCCAGCCCAGCCGGGTACGCCCGCACGGGTGCAGGTTGTGTCCCTCGGTGGCCAGCCGCTCGTACAGCAGCATCTGCTCGTCGCCGTCGAGGGTGGCGGCCAGCCCGTACAGGTCCGCCGTCCCGGCGGCAGCGGCCCGGGCGCGCAGGTCGGTGTCGATCGCGGCCCGCCGGGCGTAGCCCAGCGCCAGGTTGCGTCCCGCGTCGGCCAGCTCGGCGGCCAGCCCCGCCCCGGCCACGCCCAGCTCGGCGAGCGCGGCGGACGGAGTGGACGGCACCGCCCCGGCCACCTCGATCCGGTCGAACCCGTGCCGGCGGGCCGGTCGCAGGACGCGCCGGGCGTCGCCGAGGTCTTCGCGCCAGGCGGCCCCCAGCAGGCGCCGGGTGACCACGTCCGCGGCCCGGGGCAGGGCGGCGTGGAACCCGTCGAGCAGGTGCGGCGCGTGCGCGGCCAGGTCGGCTCCGGCCAGGGTCACCGGGTCGGTGGTGCCGGTCATCATCGGCCTGCCAGGGGGTTGGGAAGCGTGGTCCAGAGGTCGTGGATCGGTTCGTCGGCCAGTCTCATGGCGGTCATGGCCTTGACCGGAAGGTCGGCGGTGAACAGGGCCAGAGCGTCGGGCCGGGCAGTGCCGGGCAGGTCGGCGTAGGTGTCCCGGGCGGTGGTGGCGACCAGCTTCCAGATGGTGTCCGGATCGGTGCCGTACTCCCGGCGCAGGGTCGCGGCCAGCTCCGCGACCACGGTGGACAGGACCGCGGCGAAGAGCTTGGTGCGCAGCTCGTCCGGGTCGTCGGTGGCCAGATCGCCGTGTAGCGGTGCGGTGGTGATGCCGCCGGCGGCCAGCCGGGCCGGCGAGACGCGTACGCCTCCGAGATCGCGGTAGCACACCCGGACGGGCTGCCCGGTGCGCAGTACCACCAGCGTGTTCTGTCCGTGTGCCTCCAGCGCGACGCCGGAGTGGAGCAGGCGCAGCAGCGGTGGTAACAGCAGGTGAACCAGGTCGGCGGCGAACGGTTCCGGACGGCCGCCGTAGCCGAGGTCCACGGCCTCGGTCAGCAGCGCGCGTCCGGTGGCCGGCGACGGCGCGGACAGCGCCGCCAGCGGCAGCGCCACCTCACCGGGACCGGTGGCGGGGGCCTGCCGGCACACCATGGCCAGGTGGCGGCTCGGCTGACCGTCGACCAGCACCGCGCCGGCCGCCGTCTCGCGCAGCACCTCCATCCCGGCCGCGGCGCCGAGCGTGCCGACGAGCGCGGAGACGACGGGACCGTTGCGCACCGCGGCGGGCGAGACGATCCGCACCGCCGAGGTCATCTGCACGTCGAGCGCGGTCTTCACGTGCGCCGCCGGGTCGTGCAGCGGCGCGAGGGTACGCAGCGACATCAGCGGCCGGGCCGCGACCGTGCGGCCGGTGGCGGTCAGCCAGGGGTACCGGGGCAGGACGTGCTCGTGCTGCCAGGGGTGTACCAGCAGCCGGGGTGCCAGCCCACTGCCGGTGGACAGCCACCGGTCGGCGGGTACGGCGTACTCGCGCAGGTGCACCACCGGCCGGTGCTCCGGGGCGTACGCGCGTACCTCGGCGGCGGACATGCCCATCCGGGTACGGCACAGCGGGTGCAGCGGGTGCCCGTCGACGACGCACTGCTCCAGGTCGGCGAGGCTGGGGGAGCGGGTCAGGTAGGGGGTGCCACCGTCCGGTGGGGGCTGGGCCGCCCGGGCGAGGGCCAGGTTCGCAACGCTGTCGGCGATCTCACGGCCCAGCCGCTCGCCGGCCGGTCCGAGCGCCAGTTCGGCGAGCAGCGCCGCGGGATCGTCGTGCCCTCCGACGCGCAGCCCGACCGGCGCCACCGCGTACGGCTGTGCCGCGTCGGCGGGTCCGGCCAGCACCCGCCCGCTGCCCAGCCGTACGAGCAGCGTCGCCCCCTCGTGCTGCCGCGCCAGGATGCCGGGGACCGGTTCACGGGCCAACGCGCCCCACAGCCGGCCGAGGATCGCCGCCCGGGCCACGGCCGAGAAGGTCATTCAGCAAGTATGGCGGTCCGTCCGGCAGTCAAACCTAGCATCCTAGGATGCCTTAGGGGTTGTGACGTTACCGTCCGAGACAGCAGAAAAGCCCGCATCAAAGATGCGGACGTTGGGTCAGCGACCGGAGTTGCCGCGCAGCCGGAGTGCGATCAGACCGATCGCGGCGAACAGCGCCATGGAGCAGCAGAGGGCCTTGAGGAGCATCCGACTGGCCTCGCAATCACCGGGGAAGGTCAGCGTAGCCGGGGTACGTCGGCGTGATCGCTCGTCCGGGCCGGTCGGGAGGGCTCAGGGCCGACACCGGGCCGGCTCAGAGCTGGCTGAACCACTGCCGGACAGCGTCGACCCGGGCGGTACGGACACCGTCGCCGCCCAGGGCGACCATGAGCGCCACGCGCGCCTTGGTGGGGGCGAGGCCGTGGGCGCCGATGGCTCCGAGTGCGGCGGCGAGCCCGGTACCGGGCCGGGGATCGTCGAGCGCGACGTCACGGGTGCGGCTGCGCGACGCGATGACCACCGGGATGTCCCACTGCGTCAGGTCGCCGATGGTCGCGAAGAGGTCGACCGGCACGTTGGCGGCGCCGGTTCCTTCCAGTACGACGCCGCGGGCGCCGGCGTCGACCACGGTGGTCAGCAGCGCCGGGTCGATGCCCGGGTAGGTCTTGATCAGGGCGACTTCGGATTCGGGTTCTCCGGGTGCCTCGGGCGGTCGGGGCGGTGGCGCGCCAAGGGTCTCGACACGTCCGTCGACGACGCGTCCCACGGGTGGGAAGGGGTACGAGGAGAATGCCGCGACGCTGGTGGCGTCGACCTTGGTCACCCAGCGGGCGGCGTGCAGGTCGTCGTTGAGGCAGGCCACGACGCCGACGTGGCGCAGGGCGGGGTCGGCCGCGGCCGCGATCGACGAGGCCAGGTTGCGGGGGCCGTCGCTGGACAGGTCGTCCAGGAACCGGGTGGCGCCGGTCAACACGATGCCGCCGCGGGCGGTGGCGGGGCCGGCGAGCAGGTCGGTGAGGTACGCGGTGTCTTCCAGGGTGTCGGTGCCGTGGGTGATCACGACGCCGTCGAATCCGTCGTCGAGGATGGCGGTGCGGGCGCGGCGGGCGAGGTTCAGCATGCTCGACGGTGAGATGTCCCAGCTGGGTTCGGCGGTGACGTCCTCGACGACCACGTCGGCGTGGGTACCGGCGGGGATGGTGCGCAGCAGGTCGGCGCCGGTTGCGACGGCGGATCGGCCGGGCTGGTAGGCGATGGTGTCCTTGGTCGCCAGGAGCAGTACGCGCTGGGTCACGGGGTTCCTTGTTTCCTTCGGCTGGTCTGGGAGAGATCCACCGCTAGCGGGATCCGGGTTGGGTCCACCGCGGTCACGCCGGCGGGTTGGTCGTGCCTGCGTGCTGTTCGAGGCGTTCGATGCGGTCGATGAGCGGCTGGAGTTCGTGTCGGATCGCGGCGGCCAGGGCGGTCGCGGCCTCGGTCGGCGCGGCCGGGGCCGGGGTTTGGGCGCGCAGGTGGATGTAGCCGGCGAGGGCCGCGGCGACGGCACGGCGGGTGAGTCGCGGTTCGGCGCCCATGCGGCGCAGTACCGCTCCGCCGGTGCCTTCGGTCTCGGTGATCAGTCCGAGCAGGAGGTGTTCGCAGCCGACGTAGTTGTGCCCGAGTGCGGTGGCTTCGGTGACCGCGAGTTCCAGTGCGTTGGCGGCGGGGCCGCTGAAGTGTTGGGCGGTGCCGTCGGCATCGCCGCCGGATTCGGCGTCGCTGCCGGATTCGGTCTGTCGTTGGCGGGCGAGGTCGTGCGCGATCTGCTCGGGTTCGATCTCCATGGTTCGCAGGACGCGCAGGGCGAGGTTGCCACCTTCGCTGAGGAGGCCGCCGAGCAGGTGTCCGGTGCCGACGTTGCCGGTGGCGTCGGTGCGGGCCTGGTCGATGGCGAGGGTGAGGACGGTGCGGGTACGGGCGGTGAAGTGCGGCAGCCGTGCGCTGAGGTCGTCGGCGTCGAGGGTGCCGAGGGCGGTTTCGCGGATCGCGGTGATGCGCCGTACCGCCTGTTCGAGGGCGCGTTGGCAGACGGCAGACACGGGTACGCCCGCCTGCTTGACGGCGTCGGCCAGTTCGTCGGGTAGGTAGACGTTGATCTTCGGCATCGTTGGCGTTCCTCCCGCGCTGTGGGCCCCTCTCACCTGTATACCCCCGTGCGGGTTAGAGAGCGAGCCGGGAGGGGGTATGCCTCCCGGGCCGTGGCCGCGGTCGTCGCTGGTCTTCGATATCCTGCGGGGCATGGACGCAGCGAACGACGTGCAGCGGGTCCGGGTATCGGACGCCGAACGGGAGGCGGTCGTCGCGCGACTGAGCGCCGCCACCGGTGAGGGCCGGCTGACTCTGGAGGAGTTCGGCGACCGGGCCGGCCGGGCGTACACGGCGCGGACCCAGGGTGACCTGGTCGAACTGGTCGATGACCTGCCCGCCGGCCGGGCGGCCGTGGTCGCCGGCGGCGGGGTGCCGCGTCCGGTCTCGCACCTGAGCCCGCTCGGGTCGATCAAGCGGTCCGGCCGTTGGCGCCTGGATCGCGATACCGAGATGGTCGCGGTGGTCGGCTCGGTGAAGCTGGACCTGCGCCAGGCCGAGATCGCGGCGCCCGAGGTCGAGTTGCACGTCAGGGCCGTGGTGGGGTCGGTGAAGGTGTGGATTCCGCGCGGGGTGCGGGTCGAGGTCGACGGGGTCAGCGTGCTGGGCAGCCGTCAGATCGCTGAGGATTCGGGCAGCGGGTACCCGGGCGCGCCACTGCTGCGACTGCGGGTGGACACCGTGGTGGGCAGCGTGAAGGTGTACCGGCGCTGACTACTGGTTGTCCTCCAGCAGCGCGTGGACCTGGTCCCGCTCGGCGGGGTCGGGCTGGAGGAGGCCCGGTAGCCGCGGGTTCACGCTCGCTGGGATCCCGGGGCCTCAGCCGCTGTCGAACCAGGCCCAGCGGCCGTCGCGGTAGCCGATGCCGGCCTGCTCCAGCCAGGACCGCAGGGTGAGGATGTTCTCCTCGATCGCGAGGTGCTCGCCGAGGTCGCCGTGCTCGATCAGGGACCGGAAGCACTCCAGCAGGGTGTCCCGCGCATCTTCGCCGGGCGGCTGCCGGTGGCGTCGAGTCAGCGCTTCGACCAGCCGGTCGAGGTCCCGTTCGGGTACGTAGACCGAGTACGCGTACTCCCGGCCGCCGGTGCCCTGGCGGGGCAGGTACTCGTAGAACTCGGTGAAGTCGATCTCGTCGCGGTCGCGTCCGGCGCCGAACGCGAGCCAGAGGGTGAACACGCAGTCGGCGGGCATCCGGTGGTGGCGCAGCAGTTCGTGGCGCATCGGGCGGGCACTCCCGGGGGTGTCGGGCACGGCCGGATTCGAGGGTAGCGCCTCAACCGCCCGCGGGAGGCTCCTGGCCTGCGGGCCTGGTGGTGCGCTGGCGTTCGCCGAACCGGGCGGCGAGCACGTAGGCGCCGTGGTCGGACAGGCCCCGCCGGGCCCGGTCGTAGCGGCCGGTGGTGCGCGGGTCCGCGTGCCCGGCGAAGCGCTGGGCCCCGCGCAGGTTGCCGTGGGTCTGGTCGAGGAACGCGGTGATGGCGCTGTGCCGCAGCCCGTGCGGGGTGAGTTTGTCCGCGGCGGGCAGCCCGGCCTGGCGGGCCAGTCGCTGCACGAGCCGGTACACGTACATGTGGTAGATCGGCCGGTCGGTGGGCGTCAGGAACAGCGGGCCGGTGGTGGGGTTGCCGCGTTCGGTGAGCATCTCCGCGACCGCCTCGGCGACCACGGGTGGCAGCGGGATGCGGTCGCGGCGGTTGCCCTTGGCGAGGATCTCCAGGGTGCGGTGCCCGCCGTCGTGGCCGAGGTCGGTCACCCGGGCGCCGAGAGCCGAGCCGATGCGCAGGCCGGCGGTGAACACGAGCCGGATCAGCGCGGAGGAGGTGGCGCTGTCGGCGTCGGCGGCGTCCAGTAGCCGGTCGGCCTCGGCGGCGGTCAGCCCGATGGTGGGGGAGTAGTCGGGGTCGACCTTCGGCCGGCCGGCGGCGGCGGCCGGGTTGCGGCTGGCCAGCGGTCGCGGATCGTCGGCGGTGTTGGCGACCAGGTAGGCGTACCAGGAGGAGACGGCGGCGACCCGGCGGGCGATGGTGGACTCGGCGGCGGGGCGACCGCCGCGGGAACCTTCCCGCCGCTGGAGCACGATCCACGCGTCGACGTCGGCCATCCTGGCGGCCAGGGGGTCGATGCCGGCCCGGTCGCAGTGGGTCAACCAGTCGCGCAGGTCCCGCCGGTACGCCCGCTGGGTGTGCACCGAGGTTTTGACCTTCAGCCAGGTCGCGGTGAGCGCGGCGAGCCGGGTGGTCACGTCGTCGCCCGGCCCGGTCGTGGCGACGGTCTGTTCGGGGGTGACGACGTCGAGATCCGTACCAGGCATGGCGTGAAGGATAACAGTCATTATCTAACACAGCTTGCCAGACGACTTATTACTTACGATAATGCTGAAACAGTTACTAGTTAGCATGGAACAAAACCTAAATGGGAGGATTCGGGCGTGGGGGAGAGCGCGGAAGCGGTGGGCCAGGCCAGACGCTGTGGGTACGGCCAGTGCGGACGGATCCTCGACTACGACGGGCGCGGCCGCCCCGTCGAGTACTGCCCGGACCGCCGCTGGGAACCGGGCGGGCGCACCTGCCGGCAGATGGCGGCCGCCGAACGGGCCGGTGAACGGGCCGCCGGCCTGGACGCCCCGCTGGACGCGTTCCGCGCCGCCGGCGGCCGGCTCATCACGGCAACGGAACCGTTGGCCGCGCAGCTGGCCGACCTGATGGCCACCATCGCCGAGGTCAGGGACGGTGCGCTGGCGCGCATCGGCGAGGCGGAGACCGCCAGTCAGGCCGCGGCGGGGCGGGCAGACACCGCCGCGGCGGAGGCCGACCGGGCCGGGCAGGCCCAGCGCCGCGCCGAAGCCGAACGCGACGCCGCCCAGGCTGCCGCCCGCGACGCCGAAGCACGGGCCGAGGCTGCCCGCCACGACGCCGAGGGGCAGGTGCGCCGCGCGTGGGACCGGGTCACCGAGGCCGACCGCGCCCGGGGCCAGGCCGAGGCCGCCGCGGCGCTGGCCAAGGCGGCCCAGACCGAGGAGGTACGCCGCCGGGAGGGGGCCGAGCAGCGGGCCAACGCCGCCCAACTCGACCGCGACGAAACCCGCGAGGAGTTGGCCCGCGGCCGTGCCGCCCTGGCCGAGCAGGCCACCGGACTCGCGGCGGCCACCGGCCGCGCCGAACTCGCCGCCGCCGAAGCGGCCCACCTGCGCGAGCAGGTCGCGGGGCTGCGCACCCAGCTGGAGGTGGCCGGCCGCGACCAGCGGGCGTCACAGCAGCGGGCGCGGGAGGCCGAGGCGCAGGCTCAGGCCGCCGCCGGTCAGCGTGACGTGGCCGTCGCCGAAACGGCGACCCTGCGCGCCGACGCCGACCGGCTGCACCGGGAACACTCCGCGGCGACCGCCGCCACCGGCGCCGCCGAGCAGCGCGCCGCGCGAGCCGAAGCACTCCTCGACCGGCTCGTTGGCGCCCTGCCCGCCGCGGTACCGGCCCAGTCCAGTACCGCGGCGGGCGACGCCCCAACAGACCAGCAGCCGTGAGCGGGCGCCGGTTCACGGGCGCGGTACCTGGTACCGCGTCCGTCAACCGGTCCCGTCAGCGGGTCCCGGCCGCCGCCTTCGGCTGCTCGGGGCCGCCGGGCTTCGTCCAGTGCAGCAGCGCCATCCCGCACACCACCACCAGGAGCACCGGCAGGCCGAGCATGAACCAGGCCGGAACCTTCTCCCACACCACCACAGGGTCGACCGCGCCGACCCGTTTGACGCTGTACCCCTTGTCGCCGATCACGTACGCCTTGGCGTTGTCGGGCACGCCGACGCCGCGGTCCCCGTTGTCGACGTCGCCCCAGCCCAGCACGATGGTGCCGGTGTGCGCGACGCCGGCCAGCTGCCAGGTCGACCCGTCGCAGACGTAGTCCGTACCCGCCGCCGGGGCACCGCCGACACCCCGGGTCGTCTCCACGTTGCTGCACTGCTCCGGCATCGTGGCCGTGACCACGGTCCCGTACCGGCCGTAGAAGTCGGCCGGATCCGCCCAGCGCACGATCTGCCCGGTCAGCCCGGCCAGGCCCGCGGTCAGCGACAACCACGCGACCACCATGAGCGCGGCGCCCACGATCACGCCGCGGCGCCGGCGTTTCGTCTCGAACGTGGCCACGAGCACGCCGGCCACCCCGACGGGCAGCGCGAAGACCAGCAGGTACAGGCCGACCCGGGTGCTGTTGGTGCACAGCACCATGACCAGCCCGACGACGACCACGAGCCCGGCGACGATCCCGAGCGTCGAGAAACAGCCCTGCGCGGCGCTTCCGTCGCTCTTCTTCGTCGGCGGACTCGCCGCGCCCGGCCCCGGCGCGCTCGGCGCCGCTCCGGCCGCGGTCGGCGCTTCCTGATCCTCCACCGGCCTGCCCCCAGAATCGATTGAGTCCGACAGCGCAACACGGTAGGGCATGGGGTCGGGCGGGCGTTGCCCGCGGGAGCGCGACGCACGCCGGGCCTGGCCCAGACCCGGGCAGGCGACGCCGGGGGACCGGCACCGCCGCCGGCCGGGTCGGTGGTCCGCCGCCGCCGTCCTCGACCCGGGCGCCTCAGCCGGCCAGGTCGAGGATTCCCCAGCCAGGCGGCAGTACCGCGGCTGCGCGGCGCGGCTGCGTCGTCGCGTAGTACGCCTCGTGTTCCAGCGCCGCCCGCGCGGCATGGCCGACGGAGAGGTCACCGCCGGCCGCCCGGGCCAGTTCACCCACCTGCCACACCGGGTCGACGCCGCCCAGGGGGTCCGGCGCCAGCGGAAG
>DASXOA010000456.1:0-16933 GCA_036494675.1 Rugosimonospora sp. | reverse complement strand
GGCCGCCGATGACTCCGCCACCGCCGGCGAGCAACAGCGCGAGCAGGCCGACGGCGACCACCCTGCCGGCCCGACCGGTGGGCTGGCGCGAGGCCGGCTGCTCCTGCTGGTCGGACGGCTGCTCGGCACCCGGCTGCCCGGCGCCTGGCTGCCCAAGGCCTGGCTGCCCAAGGCCCGGCTGCCCGGGGCCTGGCTGCTGGGGTGCCGGCTGCTGGGGTGCGCCGTAGCCCGGCGCGCCGTAGCCCGATGCGCCGTACCAGCCGCCCTGCTGCTGGGGCATGCCCGCGGCGGGCGCGGCCGAGGTCGGAGCCTGTCCCTGCTGCCAGTACGCCGGCTGCGGCGCGGGCTGACCCGGCTGGGGCTGTCCCGGCCCCGATACCGGCTGGCCTGGGACGGGCTGGCCCGGCACCGTCTGGTCGGCCGGAGGCTGGTACATCGGCGACGCTTCCGCCGGGGCTGCGGCACGCTCGTCTGCGGGGGTGTCCACGCCCGGCCGCGGCTGCCCGTCGGGCGCGGTCGGCAGCTCGCTCGTCGGCCGTTGGTACCCATCGTCCGGTTCCGGGAAGCGCTGCGGGTTCGTGTCGCTCTCGCTCATGGATCCAAGACTGCCGCGCCCGACTGCGTCAGTCCTGGGTTCGGGCTGGAAGTTGGCTGTGAATCGTTCCTCGATCAGTCCTCGGCGGGCTCGTCGTCCCCGGACGGCGCCAACGGGAGCCGCACCCGGAACGTGGCGCCGTGCCCCGGCTGGCTCTCGACCTCGACGAGACCGCGGTGCGCCGCGACCATCGCCGCGACGATCGCCAGGCCCAGGCCGGTACCGCTGGTCGGCGCGGTGGACCCGTTGTCCCGCCGGGTACGGGCGGTATCGGCCCGGTAGAACCGCTCGAACACGTGCTCCACCTGCTCCGGCGCCAGGCCCGGGCCGGCGTCGGCAACCTCCACCACCGCCTGCTCCTCCCCGCGGCGCAGGCGCAACCACACCGGGGTACCGGGTGGGGTGTGAACCAGCGCGTTGGTCATCAGGTTCCCGATGACCTGCCGCAACCGGGACTCGTCGCCGCTGACCACCAGCGGCCCGGTGCCCTCCGCGATGTCCAGCGTGATCTCCCGGTCCGGCGCGACGGCCTGTGCCGCGATCACCGCGTCATTGGCGATCACCCGCAGCTCCAGCGCGGTGAGCACGAGCGGCCGCTCCATGTCCAGCCGGGCCAGCAGCAGGAGGTCCTCGACCAGCAGGCCCATCCGGGACGCCTCGCCCTCGATCCGGCGGATCAGGCGTTCCGCCTCCTCCGGCGACCGCGCGGCACCCTGCCGGTACAGCTCGGCGAAGCCCCGGATGGTGGTCAGCGGCGTACGGAGCTCGTGTGAGGCGTCCGCGACGAACTGGCGCATCCGCTCCTCCGAGCGGCGGGCCCGGGTCTCGGAGAGCCGGGCCGCCTCGGCCGCGTCACGCGCGGCCGTCTCCGCCGACCGTGCTGCGGCCTCCGACGCCGCCTGGGCCGTGAACGCGGCCTCCACCTGGCCGAGCATGGTGTTCAGCGAACGGGCGAGGTGACCGACCTCGGTGCGTGGCTCCTCCTGCCCGGGTTCGAACTCCGGTATCCGCTGGGTCAGGTCACCACCGGCGATCGCGGCGGCCGTGTACTCGATCGACCGCAGCGGCCTGAGGCTGGCCCGCACCATCGCCGTACCCGCGACCGCCAGCAGGATGAGCATCCCCGCACCGACGAGCAGTTCGGCGACGACGAGCCGGGACAGCGTACTGTCCACATCGGACATGTCCGCCGCCACCATGAGATAGTCCCCGGGCTGGGAGACCAGCCGGGTGACCAGGATCCGCCAGCGACCCTGGCCGTTCTCCGAGGGCGCCGTGTAGACCTTGTCGAGCGCTTCGGCCGCCGCGCTCGCGCTCTGCGGCACCACGGGCAGGTCGTTGGCCTGGTAGTGCGACGTGTCGTAGATCGGTTGGAACAGGCCGGTCGGGCCGACCAGTTCGGCGAAGAACCTCGACGGCAGCGCCACCTTCGACTGGGTGGCCGGATGCTCGTAGTTCTCGATGGACAGGACGTTCGAGTCCTGGGCCACGGTCCGCACGTCGCTGTCGAGCCGACCGACCAGGTACGAGCGGAGCGCGAGGGCGCTGGAGACACCGATCACCAGCAGGGTCGCGGTGACCAGAGCCATCACGGCGGCAACGAGTTTGAGTCGCAGCGGAGTGCGACTGAATGGGTGGATCATAAGGATTCGCTAAGAGGGTAGGCGCAGCACGTACCCGACGCCGCGCAGTGTGTGGATCAGGCGCGGCTCGGTGAAATCGACCTTGCGGCGCAGGTACGAGATGTACGACTCGACGATACTGTCGTCGCCGCGGAAGTCGTAACTCCAGACATGGTCGAGGATCTGCCCCTTGGAGAGCACCCGGCCGGCGTTGGCCATCAGGTACCGCAGCAACTTGAACTCGGTCGGCGACAGCGAGATCCGCTCGCCGTTGCGCCACACCTCGTGCGCTTCCTCGTCCAACTCCAGGTCGGCGAAGGTGAGCCGGGCCGACGCCGCCGCGCCGCTGGTACGCCGCAGCACCGCCCGGATCCGCGCGGTCAGCTCCTCCAGGCTGAACGGCTTGGTGACGTAGTCGTCGCCGCCCAAGGTGAGCCCACGGATCTTGTCGTCGGTGGTGTCGCGTGCGGTCAGGAAGACCACCGGGGTCCGGGTACCGCTGTCACGCAGCTTGCGGATCACCTCGAAGCCGTCGAGGTCGGGCAGCATCACGTCGAGAACGATCAGGTCGGGACGCTCTTCGCGGGCAGCACTCACCGCGGCGGCCCCGTTGGTCGCCGTCGAAACGCCGAATCCGGCGAAGCGCAGGCTGGCGGAGAGCAGCTCGAGGATGTTTGGATCATCCTCTACCACGAGCAGTCTCGCCTCAGCCTGCGCCGCACCGGACAGCGTCGCACCCCCGGATTGTGCGACGCCGTCACGTACCCCCATGCGCTTCATCGTGGCTCCCGATGCTGTGCCATCACTGAAGTCTGCCTGGGAATTGCCTGAGAATCAGCAATCCCCGGCAATCGTCGCAGGATGGCCCGCCCATCGCGCGGGACATCGACGCTCATCCCCGCAGCAGGCGCCGCAGCTCGGTCAGGGCGCTGCTGACCACCGCCGTCGCGGCGCGCAGCTGAGCATCGCCGACCGCGGCCTGCCGGGCCATCCGGCGCACCTCCGAGGCCAACTGGCCGACCGCCCGCTCGAGATCGCCCGCCGCAGGCCCGTTCGTCCCGGAGGCGTCGTCGGGACCGGCGCCGGGCGCCGCCGACGACGGGCCGGCCGCCGCACCGTGGCCGGCCGCCGCACCGAACCCGGCCGCCCCGGAACCGGCCGGCCCCCCAGAACCATCAGGCGCGCCGGAACCAGCCGCCGCACCAGAACCATCAGGCGCTCCAGAAGCAGCAGGCCCACCAGAACCACCAGGCGCTCCAGAGCCGGCCGGCGCACCGGGATGGGCACCCGCGCCCCAGGGCCGGCCGTCCGGCCACGGTCCCCGGCCGCCGGAACGGATCTGCCGGGTGGCGTCCCGGAGCTCCCGCTTGAGATCCCGTACCGACCCGCTGACGTGCTGTTCGATCTCTGTCGCGAGGGTGGTCAGGTCGGCGACCGACGCGTGGATCTCCGTCTCCAGCTCGGCCAGCTCGCCCGCCCGCTGGGTCAGCTCGGCCCGACCGTCCCCGGTGATCTGGTAGACCTTCCGGCCGCCGGCCTGGGTATGGGTCACCAGACCCTCGGCCTCCATCCGCGCGAGCCGGGGATAGATCGTGCCCGCCGACGGCGCGTACAGGCCGAGGAAGCGGTTCTCCAGCAGCCGGATCAGCTCGTACCCGTGCTTCGGCCCCTCCGCCAGCAGCTTGAGCAGGTACAGCCGGAGCCGGCCGTGGGAGAAGACAGCCGTCATCTCGACGCCTGCGCAGTTCCGGGGCCGGCGTCCTCCGGCTCCGGACCGCCGTGACCGAAGTCGTCATCCACCGGCCGGCACAGCAGGGAGATGTTCCCGCCGATGGCATTGGCGTACAGCCGCCCGGTACCCGCGCCGATCGCTCCCTGCACCGATGTGCCCCACTCGCCCTTGACCCGCAGATCCGGGAATGCGCTGGTCACCCTGCCGTGCACCGCGGACAGCCGCACACTCAGGTCGCTGTCCTCACGGATCCGGATGGTGATCTCGCCGGATATCGTCTC
This sequence comes from Rugosimonospora sp., assembly GCA_036494675.1. GTDB lineage: Bacteria > Actinomycetota > Actinomycetes > Mycobacteriales > Micromonosporaceae > Rugosimonospora. Next base: position 12,703 of record DASXOA010000456.1, on the reverse strand, counting down.
AAGGTTGATCTGGCTGTCGTGGGGCGGGTTGTCCAGGTCCGCGGTCAGCGCACCGGAGATCGTCTTGGCGCTCAGCCGCTGGGCCGCCGTGTCGGCGAGCGTGATCTCCCCGGACACCGTGTCGAGCGAGATGTCCCCCGCGCAGCCCAGTGCCTCGATCGGGCCGGAGACCACGGTCGCCCTGATCCGCCCGTCGACGCCGAGCAGGGTGGTGCGGCCGCTGGCGCAGTCCACGTTCAGGTCGGCGTGCAGAGTCGACGCGATGACCGAGCCGGATCCGACCTTCAGCGTTGCCGGGGTCTGGTACGGCACGGCGATCGACACGTCGACCGCGAACTTGCCGGCATTGATCCACCACCACAGCGGCCGGAGCATTCCGGGCCAGGTCCGCGGCACGTCGTGGCGGACGGACAGCAGCCCGTTCTCGGCCCGGACGTTGAGCGTGAACCCACCGAGACGGCGTGGGGAGTGCTCGCCTCCGCCAAAACCCGGCTCCGGCTGCGCTCTCCCGGACGCTGTGATCTCGACCCGGGCCGGCCCATCGGTGCCCACGACACTGAGCCGGCCGACGACCAGGGAGACGTCGAGCCGGACGATGTCGTCATCGATGTCGAGCCGCTGCGGCTCGGAGATCGTCCAGGAAGCCACCGCACATCCCCTCTTCGGAGCAGTTGAAACCCACGGCACTATCGCGTTACATCGTGAGATGCTATCGCGATGTATCGCGAGTGTACAGAGAGTCAGGCCGGCTCCCACGGCAACGAGGGTCGGCCCCGGCACCCTGCCAGGGCTCCGGGCCGACCCTCACCTGCCGCCAGCGCCGGTGGAAAATGGCCCCACCAGGCGATGCCCGTGCAAAGAGTCAGATCATTTCGCTCGTACTATGCAAGAAAGCGGCTCACAGGTTCCCCGAAGGCGCGTCAGGCCGCATTGCGCAGCCCGACCGGAGTACGGGAGTCGTCCGGCGCGGACTCGCTCCACAGCGGCAACGGCGCGGCCGCAACCGCGACGGGAACCGAAACGGGCCGGGACGCCGCCGGTACCGCCCGCCGCAGATCCCGGTCCGCGGCCGGCCCGGACGCGCCGACCGCCATGGCCGCCACCCTTGCCAGGCTCCGGCGGGTGGCACCGGAGGCCGGATGGATCATCGCGCCGCAGGAGATCCCGATGGTGAGCCCCGGCAGCCGCAGGATCCGGCGCAGCGAGGCGAACAGGGTGTCATCGCCGATGAACGCCGCCGCCGAGGTCGGTCCGATCCCGGCCAGCCGGAACCTCAGAGTCACGGGGACGACGGCCGCGCCCGCCTCGACCGCGGCCTGGAAGAACGCGGGCCGGAACCGGCCGATCGAGCGGCCGCAGGACGTCGTCCCCTCCGGGAAGACCACGACCACCTCGCCCGCCGCCAGCGCCGTACGGACCTCGGCCACCGCCGCCGGCAGCGCCCGCGGCCTGGACCGGTCCACGAAGATCGTGCCGGCGTACCGCGCGATCCGGCCGATCACCGGCCAGTCCCCCACCTCGGTCTTGGCGACCAGCCTGGTCCGTTCGGTGGCCATCAGCACCACGATGTCCAGCCAGGAAACGTGGTTCGCGACGACCAGGGTGCCGCAGGCCGCCGAACCGCCCCCGGACGTGGCCCGGCGGGCCGGCAGGTGACCATGCAGGCTCACCCGTACCCCCAAGGTGCGCAGCACGTTGCGGGCGCACCAGCGGACCAGCCTGGCCCGGTGCGCCGCCGGGAACACCGGCAGCACCGGCAGCAGCAGAACCGCCACGAGCATGACGCCCGCGGCGCCGGCCAGCCGGCACGCACCCCGGATCCGGCCCGTCGCCGGGAACGGCTCGTCGTCGGCCAGGCAGTCCGGGCCGCACGCCGACGTGGGGTGCCAGAGTTGGTTCACGGCGCTCACAGGAGAGGCAGGCCCACCGGACGGGTCCATGGCAGGCCCACGGGACAGGTTCACGACAGACTCACAGCGGTCAGCCACGGCAGAGTCACGCGGCCCGGTCACGGGAGGTCCCCGAGGAAGTGCCGCAGGTAGCGCGGATCCACCCGGTCGAGGCCGAGCAGCACGTAGAAGTCGGCGCAGCCGAAGTCGGGGTCGTACGCCGGCGCTCCGCACACCCATGCGCCCAGCCGCAGGTACCCGCGCAGGAGCGGCGGTACCGCGACCCGGCCCGGCGGCGTGGCACCCGCCACCCAGGGGTTGCGCGGCGTGACCCGGTACTCCTCGGGCGCGAGGTGTCGGCGCTGTGCCTGGTCCCACACCCCGGCCGCCACCGCACCGCCGTCGTCCAGGGCGACCGAGGCGCACCCGGCCAGCCAGCGGTGCCCGGTCAGATGCATGTACCGGGCGATGCCGGCCCACATCAGATTGATCACCGCGCCGTCCCGGTGGTCCGCGCGCACGCAGGAGCGGCCCGTCTCCACCAGGTCGGTCGCGAGCCCGGCCTGTGCCGACAGGTCGAACTCCCCGTCGGAGTACCGCTGTCCGGTCCGCCCCGGGGGCAGCATCCGGTAGGTGCCGACCACGGCCCCGGTCAGGTCTTCCACCACGATCAGGTGGTCGCAGTGCCGGTCGAACTCGTCCACGTCCAGTCCGGGCGTGCCGCTGTGCAGCCTCGCGCCCAACTCCTCGGCGAACACCTCGTACCGCAGCCGTTGTGCGGCCCGGATCTCAGCGGCGCCGTCCGCGATACGCAGCGTGTACCGCGCCGCTCCGGTGGCGGGCGCGCTGACGGCAAGTACAGTCATACCGCTCTGTGTAAGGCGGTGGCCTGCCGAAACGATGAACGTCGACCGCTCATCGACGTGGAATCCTGGTGAACGACTGTTGCCGCGGCCACCGGCGCCGTCCACCGTTGCCTTCCGTCCCCCTCCCGGTGGCGGTTATCTGGCACCCTGGGCGGCGACAACGGGAGGAACTCATGTCCGACGGACAAATCGTCGTCTCGGGCCTGACCAAGCACTACAAATTGGTCAAGGCGGTGGACAACCTGTCGTTCACCGTGCAGCCGGGTCGCGTCACCGGCTTCCTGGGGCCTAACGGCGCCGGCAAAACGACAACGCTACGCATGCTGCTGAACCTGGTCCGGCCCACCGCGGGTACCGCGACCATCGGTGGGCAGCGGTACGCCGACCTTCGCGATCCGACCCGGCACGTGGGCGCCGTGCTCGAGGCGAGCAGCGCGCACAAGGGCCGCACCGGGCGCAACCACCTGAGGGTGATCTGCCGGTCCGCCGGCATCCCGCTGGCCCGGGCCGACGAGGTACTGGAGCTGGTCGGCATCTCCGCCGCCGGCAGGCGCAAGTTCAAGGGGTACTCGCTGGGCATGCGCCAGCGGCTGGGCATCGCGGCGGCCCTGATCGGCGATCCGCACGTGCTGATCCTCGACGAACCGGCCAACGGGCTCGACCCGGAGGGCATCCGGTGGATGCGCGACCTGCTCAAGCTGCTCGCGTCGCAGGGACGCACCATCCTCGTCTCCAGCCACCTGCTGTCCGAGATGGAGCTGCTCGCCGACGACGTCGTCATCATCGCGGCCGGGCAGTTGGTCCAGCAGGGCACGGTGAAGCAGGTCGTCGACTCGATGGCGAGCAGCGGCCGGGTCCGGGTGCGTACCCCGCAGGCCGAAGAGCTGACCACCGCGCTGAAGGGCACGGCGGAGGTAGTGGTGGCCGACGACGGCGCACTGCTGATCACCGGCGTCGAGGCTGCCGCGGTGGGCGGCGCGGCCCTGCGTGCCGGCGTCGAACTGCACGAGCTGGTCAACGACCGGCCCGACCTGGAAGCGGTCTTCCTTGAGCTGACCAAGGGAAAGGCGACCATCCGATGACGACGTTGCAGAGCGCGGCGCCGCAGCGGCAGCGCGGCCACCGGCCAAGCGCGCTCCGGCTGATCAGCGCGGAGATCATGAAAATCCGCACCACCAACACCTGGTGGCTCTTCCTCATCGGGATGATCGCGGTGACCGCGCTGGCGTTCACCTTCAATGCCGTCGGACACCACTACACGCTGCATCCGCCGCTGGACCAGGTGAAGGCGGACTCCGACGCGGCCAGGCAGGCGCAGGCCGATGCGGTGGCCGCGCACACGCCTGCCGGACTGGCGAAGATCGCGGCCGACCTGATGACCTCCGGGCAGTTCTTCGGACTGCTGTTCGCGATGATCATCGGGATCCTGGTGGTGACGAACGAGTTCTTCCACCAGACCGCGACGACCACGTTCATGACGAACCCGCACCGGACGGCCGTGATCAGCGCCAAGGCGGTTGCCGCGCTGCTGTTCGGCGTGCTGTTCTGGCTGGTCGCCACCGTGCTCGACCTGATCGCCACGCCGATCTTCCTGAACAGTCAACACGTGTCGGTCAGCATCTACCAGTGGACCGTGATCCAGTCGGTGCTGCTCAACCTGGCCGCGTTCGTCATGTGGGCGATCTTCGGGCTGGGCTTCGGCACGCTGATCCGCAGCCAGATCGGTGCGGTCATCACCGGTACGGTGCTGTACCTCATCGGCAGCGCGGCGGTCGCGCTCATCTTCCAGCTGATCCACAACATCTACCCGCACAACTGGGTGATCAGCGCCGAGGTGATCGCACCCGCCATCGCCTCCAGTGTCATGATCACGCCTGGTCGAGCATTCGAACACGCGCCGCCGCAGTGGGTGGGCGCGGTGGTGCTCATCGCGTACACCGTGGTTGCCGGCGGCGTCGGCACCTGGCTGACCCGGCGTCGGGACATTTCCTGATTGTTGAGATCAAATCAGGGTGTTCATGGCCGTCCGCCCTGTTCGCGGCCGGCCATGACCACCCCAACAGCAGAAGTTGATCGATTTCTGTGAGGCGTCACACGGGACGAAGCCGGTGGAGGCGACAGATGCTTGACCGCGTAGCCTGATAACACACTCAGGTCTAAACAGGCTCGTGACGAAACGAGAGAGCGGCAGTGTCGACTCAACAGGCATCGCAGGACAACCCGCTGGCGGATTTCGGTCCGAATGAGTGGATCGTCGAGGACATGTACCAGCGGTACCTCGCCGATCCCGCGAGCGTAGATCCGGCATGGCACGACTTCTTCGCCGACTACAAGCCCGCCCTCGACCAGCCGACCGCCGCGACCACGCCACCGACACAGCCGCCCGCCGCTCCGCCGGGTCCCGGTGCCGCCAACGGCACCGCCGCGCCGACCCAGCCCGTGACGAAGACCGCGCCGGCCCAGCCCGCGGCGACCTCCGCCCGGCCCGGCGCCGCCAAGTCCCCCGCGACCGGATCCGCGGCCACCAGGGCTGTTCCGGCCAGGCCGAGCGCCGCTCCGGCCAGGCCTAGCGCCGCCCAGCCGGCCCGCCCGGCCACCACCGCCGCGCCGGCCTCAGCGACCCGACCGGCACCCACCGGTGCCCCGGCGACCGCCGCGGAGTCCTCCGGCGCGAAGACGACCGTGCTGCGCGGGGTGGCCGCCCGGATCGTGCAGAACATGGACCAGTCGCTGTCCGTACCGACCGCGACGAGCGTGCGCGCCGTGCCGGCGAAGCTGCTGTCCGACAACCGCATCGTGATCAACAATCACCTGGCCAGGGGCCGGGGCGGCAAGGTCAGCTTCACCCACCTGATCGGGTACGCGCTGGTCAAGGCGCTGGCCGTGCACCCGGAGATGAACAACTCGTTCACCGAACTCGACGGCAAGCCGGCGCTGGTCCAGCCCGAGCACGTCAACCTGGGCATCGCCATCGACCTGGCCCGCCCGGACGGCAGCCGCACCCTGGTCGTGCCGAGCATCAAGGCCTCCGAGGACATGGACTTCCGCCAGTTCTGGCAGGCGTACGAGGACATCGTGCGCCGGGCGCGGAAGAACGAGCTGACCATGGAGGACTACGCCGGCACCACGATCTCGCTGACCAACCCGGGCGGCATCGGCACGGTGCACTCGATGCCGCGCCTGGTCGCCGGCCAGGGCACGATCATCGGGGTCGGCGCCATGGAGTACCCGGCCGAGTACTCCGGCATGTCGGACGACGCGCTCGCCAACTCGGCAGTAAGCAAGATCATCACGCTGACCAGCACGTACGACCACCGGATCATCCAGGGCGCGCAGTCCGGCGAGTTCCTCAAGGTCATGCACGAGCTGCTGCTCGGTGAGCACGGCTTCTACGACGACCTGTTCACCGCCCTGCGCATCCCGTACGAGCCGGTGCGCTGGGTACGTGACGTGGCGCACACGTCCGAGGGCCAGATCGACAAGGCTGCCCGGATCATCGAGCTGATCCACGCGTACCGGGTCCGGGGCCACATGATGGCCGACACCGACCCGCTGGAGTTCCACATCCGCCGCCACCCCGACCTCGACGTGCTGGAGCACGGCCTGACGTTGTGGGACCTCGACCGCACGTTCCCGGTCGGTGGCTTCGCCGCCAAGCAGAAGATGAAGCTGCGCGAGGTGCTGGGCGTGCTGCGTGACTCGTACTGCCGCCGGGTCGGCGTCGAGTACATGCACATCATGGACCCGGAGGAGCGGCACTGGATCCAGGAGCGGGTGGAGCGCAAGTACACCAAGCCTGGCCCCGAGGAGCAGAAGCACATCCTGTCCCGGCTCAACGCCGCGGAGGCGTTCGAGACGTTCCTGCAGACCAAGTTCGTCGGCCAGCGCCGGTTCTCCCTGGAGGGCGGCGAGAGCCTCATCCCGTTGCTCGACGAGATCCTGTCCGACTCGGCCACCAGCGGGCTGGACGAGGTCGTGATCGGGATGGCGCACCGGGGCCGGCTCAACGTGCTGGCGAACATCGTCGGCAAGCCGTACGAGAAGATCTTCTCGGAGTTCGAGGGCCACCTCGACCCGAAGACCGCCCAGGGCTCCGGCGACGTGAAGTACCACCTCGGCCAGACCGGCAAGTTCAGCACCCCGGACGGGGAGCACGCGATCACGGTCTCGGTGGTGGCCAACCCGTCCCACCTGGAGGCGGTCGACCCCGTGCTGGAGGGCATCGTCCGGGCCAAGCAGGACCGGATCGACCTCAAGCTGGAGGGCTACACCGTGCTCGCCGTCGCGGTGCACGGCGACGCCGCGTTCGCCGGCCAGGGCGTGGTCGCGGAGACGTTGAACCTGTCGCAACTGCGCGGGTACCGCACCGGTGGCACCGTCCACGTGGTGGTCAACAACCAGGTCGGCTTCACCACCGCCCCGGAGTACTCCCGGTCCAGCCTGTACTCCACCGACGTGGCGCGCATGATCCAGGCGCCGATCTTCCACGTGAACGGCGACGACCCCGAGGCCGTCGTCCGGGTCGCCCGGCTGGCCTTCGAGTACCGCCAGGCGTTCAAGAAGGACGTGGTCATCGACCTCGTCTGCTACCGGCGGCGCGGGCACAACGAGGGCGACGACCCGTCGATGACCAACCCGCTGATGTACCACATCATCGACACCAAGCGCTCGGTCCGGAAGCTGTACACCGAGGAGCTGATCGGCCGGGGCGACATCACGCTGGACGACGCCGAGGAGTCGCTGCGCGACTTCCAGCAGCAGTTGGAGACGGTGTTCAAGGCGACCCGGGACACCACGAGCACCAACCGCCCGGCGCGTAACCGGGCACCGGAGCCCGAGCCCGTGGTGGAGACCGCGATCACCGCCGACCTGGTCAAGCGGATCGGCGAGGCGCACGTCAACCTGCCGCCGGGCTTCACTCCGCACAAGCGCGTGGTGCAACTGCTGGAACGCCGCGCGAAGATGGCCGTCCAGGGCGACATCGACTGGGGCTTCGGCGAGATCATCGCGCTGGGCTCGCTGCTCAACCAGGGCGTCACCGTGCGCCTGGCGGGCCAGGACTCGCGGCGCGGCACGTTCGTCTCCCGGCACGCCAGCGTGGTCGACGCGGAGACCGGGGCCGACTACCTGCCGCTGTTCGCGGTGAAGCACGAGGACGCCCGGTTCTTCGTGCACGACTCGCTGCTGTCGGAGTACGCGGCGATGGGCTTCGAGTACGGGTACTCGGTGGAGAACCTGGACGCGTTCGTGGCCTGGGAGGCGCAGTTCGGCGACTTCGCCAACGGGGCGCAGTCCGTGGTCGACGAGTTCATCTCCTCCGGCGAGGTCAAGTGGGGCCAGCGCTCGGCGGTGACGCTGCTGCTGCCGCACGGCCACGAGGGCCAGGGGCCGGACCACACGTCTGGGCGCATCGAGCGGTACCTGCAGATGTGCGCCGAGGACAACATCCGGGTCGCGCTGCCGTCGACGCCGGCTCAGCACTTCCACCTGCTGCGCCGCCAGGCGCTCTCGTCGAAGAAGAAGCCCCTGGTCGTGTTCACCCCGAAGTCCCTGCTGCGGCACAAGCTGGCCGTTTCGGCGGTATCGGACTTCACCACGGGCACCTTCCAGACGGTCATCCCGGACACCCTGCCCGAGGCCGGCGTCACCCGGGTGCTGTTCTGCTCCGGCAAGGTCTACTACGACCTGGTGCAGGCCCGGGCCGAGCGCAAGATCACGAACACGGCGATCGTCCGGGTGGAGCAGCTCTACCCGCTGCCGGTGGACGAGATCCGGGCGGCCATCGCGAAGTACCCGAAGGCGAACGACTTCTCCTGGGTCCAGGAGGAGCCGGCCAACCAGGGTGCCTGGTCGTTCATCGCGCTGAACCTGCTGGAGCACCTCGACGGGGTGTCGCTACGGCGGATCTCCCGGCCGTCGGCGGCGGCCCCGGCCGTCGGCTCGGCAAAGCTGCACGAGGCCGAGCAGGCCGCGCTGATCGACGCGGCTCTGCCCCGCGGCTGACCCATCACGCAACCTGGGCTCCGGGTGCCCCCGCCTGACGGGGGCCACCCGGAGCCCATATCGTGAAGTCATGTACTTCACCGATCGCGGCATCGAGGAGCTGGCCGAACGGCGAGGCGACGAGTCCGTCGCGGTCGAGTGGCTGGCGCAGCGGTTGCGCGACTTCGTCGATCTCAATCCGGAGTTCGAGACGCCGATCGAGCGGTTCGCCACGTGGCTGGCCCGGCTCGACGACGAGGACGACAGCGTCCCGGGCGACGAAGACGTCTGAGCGCACGCCTCTGAGCGCAGCCGGAGCCGGGCTTTGGCGGAGGCGAGCACAGACACTGGGGCAACCTCTGAGCGCAGCCGGAGCCGGCCTTCGGCGGAGGCGAGCACAGACAGCCTGACGTGACCCATGACCGCGCATGGCCGGTCGACCGATCGGGTGACTACTCTGACCGGATGAGCAACTGTTCTCATCTGGCCGAGGTCAACGAGGTCAGCCCGCAGCCGCCCGGGGGTTGCGCGGAGTGCCTGGCCGCCGGTGGCCGCTGGGTGCACCTGCGTGAATGCCTGGTCTGCGGGCACGTCGGCTGCTGTGACTCATCACCGAGCCGGCATGCCACCGCCCACTACCACGAGACCGGGCACCCGATCGTCACGTCCTACGAGCCGGGCGAGGACTGGGTCTGGTGCTACCCGGACGAGGCCGTCGTCGGCACCGCCGCGCGCCCGGCCGGCCAGCGGGGCCTCGGCGGCCCGGCGACCGACCCGGTCCGCTGAGCCCCTCGGCGAACCGGCTACCGGCCGCGTTGGGCTGAGCCCCCGGCGGCCCGGCGCCGGTCAGCGCAGCAGCAGCCAGGCCACCAGTGCGACGACGAGCACCGCGACCACGATGCCCGCCACCATGGGGGTCGATGACCGCTTGGCCGGTGCCGAGTCCGCGCCCTGTGCGTAGGCCTGGAACTGCGCGGTGTTGCCGCTCGGGTCGATCTGCTGGTTGTCCGCCATGCGGTAGACCCTAGCGGTAGACCCTAGCGGTAGCTCAATCCATGTGTGGGTACGTGTGGTCGGTCGGCGGCACGAACGTTTCCTTGATCGTGCGCGGCGACATCCACCGGATCAGGTTCTGCCAGGAACCCGCCTTGTCGTTGGTGCCCGACGCCCTTGCTCCACCGAAGGGCTGCTGCCCCACCACGGCGCCGGTCGGCTTGTCGTTGACGTAGAAGTTGCCGGCCGCGTACCGCAGGGTGCGGCTCGCCCAGTCGATGACGCGGCGGTCGGTGGCGAAGATGGAACCCGTCAGCGCGTACGGCGCCGCCGACTCCGCCTGGCGCACCACGTCCTCGAAGTCACCGTCGTCGTAGACGTGTACGGCGAGGATCGGGCCGAAGTACTCGGTGCGGAACACCTCGTGCCCCGGGTCCGAGCACTCGACGACCGTCGGGCGCACGAACCAGCCCACCGAGTCGTCGGCGCTCCCGCCCGCGATGACCGTGCACGCGGCGGAGTTCTTCACCATGTCCAGCGCGGTGGTGTGCTTGGCGAACGCGCGCGCGTCGATGACCGCACCGCCGAAGTTGCGCAGGTCGGTGACGTCGCCGTACGTGAGCGAATCCGCCGTCGCCGCGAGCTTGTCGCGCAGTCCGGACTGCCACAGGGAGCGGGGCAGGTACGCGCGGGAAGCGGCGGAGCACTTCTGGCCCTGGTACTCGAAGGCGCCACGGACCAGTGCCGTGCTCAACGCGTCCAGGTCCGCCGAGGCGTGCGCGATCACGAAGTCCTTGCCGCCGGTCTCGCCGACGAGGCGCGGGTACGTGCGGTACCGCCCGATGTTCTCCCCCACCGTCCGCCACAGCGTCTGGAACGTCGCGGTGGAGCCGGTGAAGTGGATGCCGGCCAGGTCGGGATCGGCGAGCACGACCTCGGAGACCGCGAGTCCGTCGCCGGTGACCATGTTGATCACCCCCGGCGGCAGGCCGGCCTCCTCCAGTACCCGCATGGTGAAGTGCGCCGCGAACTGCTGTGTCGGCGACGGCTTCCACACCACCGTGTTGCCCAGAAGCGCGACGGAGGTGGGCAGGTTGCCGGCGATCGCGGTGAAGTTGAACGGCGTGATCGCGTAGACGAAGCCCTCCAGCGGCCGGTAGTCGAACCGGTTCCACACGCCGGGCGAGGACATCGGCTGCTCGGCGAGCAGCCGGCGGGCGAAGGACACATTGAACCGCAGGAAATCGATGAGCTCGCAGGCCGCGTCGATTTCGGCCTGGTACACGGTCTTCGACTGGCCCAGCATGGTCGCGCCGTTGATGGTGTCGCGCCAGGGGCCGGCCAGGAGATCGGCCGCGCGGAGGAAGATCGCGGCACGGTCATCAAAGGACAATTCCCGCCACATCGGGGCGGCTTTCTTGGCGGCCGTCACCGCGTCTGCGGCGTCTGCGTTGGTTGCGTTGTGGGTGACTCCCAGCACATGCCGATGCACGTGCGGCTGCACCACTTGGATGGCCTCGCCGCCAGCCATGCGCTGCCGCCCGTCGATGGTCATCGTCAGGTCGAGCCGCGTTCCGGCCAACTCGCCGAGACGGCCGCGCAGGCTCTCCCGTTCGGGGCTTCCCGGTGCGTACGTCCGGTTCGGCTCGTTGCGCGGCTCTGGTACGACGGAAACGGCATCCATCAGGGGCTCCTCGGAGTGGTATCTCGGCGGCATCGGCGAGGCCACACCCATATTGGCACGCCGGGCGTCCGATGCCGGCAGCCAGCGGTACGTGACAGGCGCGGCAACCCCGCCGCGTACCCTGAGTCGTCGGCGACGTTGGTAAAGGGGAGCCGAGATGCCTGAAGACGCCGAGCGTCCCAGCGGCCAGCGCAGCACTGTCGTGCTGTTCGCACTCGGCCTGATCTGGCTCGCCGCGTACCTGTGGGCGGCGCACGCGAGCATTGTCGGGGCCGGTGAGGACGAGCTCATCGCGGTGTTCGACGCCGCGCTCGCGCTGCCCGGTGTGGTCGCCGCCACCATGCTCGCCGGCGCCACGGCCGGCGTAACGGCGCTCGGCTGGCTGCGGCCACGCCTGTCCACGCCGGGCGGCTGGGCGGCGACGGTCATCGCGCTGGTCTGCGGCCTGGTCATCGGCGGCCTGGCCGCCGGCATGATCCTGCTCGGGTACGGGCACCGTTCGTCGATCATGGTGCTGGCCTGGGCGGTACTGGCCGCGGGGGCGATCGGCGGCATCCTGGGCAGCGTCCGGCCCCGGGAGATGACCTCCGCCGGGCTGGCCGCCACGATCGTCGCGTTCCTCATCGGCTTCCTGCTGAACTACAAGCAGGACACCCTGCTCAACCTGTTCGGTGCCGGCAGTTCCGTGCAGTCCCGGGCCGACGCGTTGAACCGGCTCACCCCGACGGAATCGCTGCTGGCCGGACTCCTGGCCGGCATCGTGACCTTCCTGTACCTGCGCCGGACCGGCACCGGCCTGCAGTTCTGGTCGCGCTTCTGGGCGCACGTGGCGGGCGGCGCCACGCCCGGGATCATCCTGCTGCTGGCCGAGGCGGTGACCCGGCTCGGCGGGGGTCAGCTGTTCGGCGCCGCCGGGAGCGACAGCGCGATCGACCAGGCTGCGGTGGCGTACTCCAGCGGGTCTCGGCTCAACCACGGGCTGATCGTCCTGTTCACCGGGGCGTTCGTCGCGCTGATCGCGTTCGGGGTGACCGTCCGCCCGGCCGCCCCGACCGCGAAGCGCGGCGCCAACCAGCGCGGTACCAAGCCCGATACCGCGACCAAGGCCGGTACGGCGACCAAGGCGGCCACCGCGGCCAAGGCAGGTACGGCGACCAAGGCAGGCACCACCACCGACCGCGACACCGCCCACGGCGGGACTGCCGACCGCCGCGGGACGGCCGACCGCGCCGGCCGGGAGGCGGCACAGCGGGATCCAGAGCCGCAGGACAAGCCGGAACTGGCCACCG
>DASXOA010000455.1:0-3478 GCA_036494675.1 Rugosimonospora sp. | reverse complement strand
CACCGGCGCCACGGTCCCGGCCGCGGCGGGCGCCCAGGCGTACGCGCTGCGCGCGGGTACCCAGCTCAACTGCACCGGTGACGAGGACACCACGCAGAACATCGAGGCCGCGATCAACGCGGGAATCCTGTCCGAGGGCGTCATCGACAACGCGCTGGTTCACCTATTCACCCTGCGGATGGAGACCGGCGAGTTCGACCCGGCCAGCAAGGTCGCCTACACCGGGATCACGAAGTCGCAGATCCAGAGTCCGGCACACCAGGCGCTCGCGGAGAAGGTCGCCGCGGACGACATAGTGCTGCTGAAGAACGACCACGTGAGCGGCACCAGCACCCCGCTGCTGCCCGCCGACCCGGCGAAGACGAACAAGATCGTCATCGTCGGCAACCTAGCCAACACGGTGACGCTCGGCGGCTACTCCGGCGACCCGTCGCTCCAGGTGAGCGCCGTGCACGGCATCACGTCCGCGGTCAAGAAGGCAAACCCGGCCGCGACCGTGGTCTATGACTCGTGCGGCACTTCGACGACCGCCACCGGGCCCGCGTCGTGCTCGGCGCAGACGGAGGCCGACATCAAGTCCGCCGACCTCGTCATCGTGTTCACCGGCACCGACGAGAACGTCGCCAGCGAGAGCAACGACCGCTCCTCGCTGGCGATGCCCGGCAACTACAACTCGCTGATCAGCCAGGTCGCCGCCATGGGCAACCCGCGGATGGCGCTGGTCATCCAGTCCGACGGCCCGGTCGACATCTCCGGGACCCAAGGGGACTTCCCGGCCATCGTGTTCAGCGGGTACAACGGCGAAAGCCAGGGCACCGCGCTCGCCCAGGCCCTGTTCGGCCAGCAGAACCCGTCCGGGCACCTGAACTTCACCTGGTACAAGGACAACTCGCAGCTCCCCGCCATGGAGAACTACGGGCTCACCCCCTCCCAGACCGACGGACTCGGGAGGACGTACATGTACTTCACCGGGGAACCCACGTACCCGTTCGGATTCGGCCTTTCTTATTCCACCTTCACCTACTCGCACGTCCAGGCGGGACCGGCCACCGCCTCGCCGAACGGCACCGTCCGGGTCAGCTTCGACGTCACGAATACCGGCAAGACGGCCGGCGCCACGGTGGCGCAGCTGTACGTGGCGCCCAAGTTCACCGTGCCCGGCGTCCAGCTGCCGCGCGAGCAGCTCGAGGGGTTCCAGCGGACGGCGGTGCTGGCGCCGGGGCAGACCCAGCACATCACGTTGTCGGTGCCGGTCGCGAACCTCAGCCAGTGGGACGAGGCCAGCCTGAAGCAGGTGGTTTACGACGGCAACTATGAGTTCCGTATCGGACCGGATGCGGCCACCGCGGCCGGGTCCGGCACCGTCACCGTGCACGGCGCGATCACCCCGCGAGTGCGGTACGTGACCGTGCAGCCGGACCAGGACGTCCTGCGGCCGGGCCAGACGCTGAGCCTGGCCGGCGCGAACCCCTGGATCGGGCCCGACACCGACTCCGCGCTGGAGCAACAGCACGCCACCGCGGATAACGTCGTCGAGGCGGTCAACAACGACGAGTCGTTCGTCGACCTGTCGCGGGCGCACGTCAGTTACGCCAGCAGCGACCCGGCCATCGCGACCGTCAGCGGCGACGGCACGGTCACCGCGGTCGCACCAGGCGTCACCACGATCAGCGTGACCGTGAACGGCGTAACCGGCAGCACCCCGCTGAGCGTCAGCGAGCCGCTGACCGCGACCGCGCCCGCGGACATGAACCCTGGCGCGACCACCCAGGCCACCACGAGCTTCACGAACACCGGCAGCCAGCCGCTGACCAACGTGACGCTTACGCTGGCCGGGCCCAGCGGGTGGACCGCCACCCCGGCCACGCCCGCCACGTTCGCCTCGATCGCGGCGGGGCAGACGGTGCAGACCACCTGGAACGTCGCGGTCCCGTCCGGCGTCAGCCCGGGCACGTACGAGCTGTCGGCGAACGCCACCTACCACGCCGTCACCGGCGACGGGAGCTCCAGCACGGCGGCCACCACGTTCGTGCCCGGTACGGTGTCGGTAACTCTCGGGCAGCAGAACACCGGCAGCGGGCTCTCACAAGTCGAGTTCGACAATGGCGACGGGCAGACGCAGCCAGTGACGTTCGGCGGGCTGACCGGACGGGAAGCCGTCCCGACCACGCCGCCGCACCCGAACGACCTGAACATCTACTTCAACATCGACGACAACATCGCGTTCGACGGCAACTACACCGCCACATTCACGATCGAGTATTACGACCAGGGAACCGGGACGTTCACCCCGCAGTACGACTCGACCAATCCGAAGGGCGGCGACCTCAGCGGCGCCTACACAGCCGGCCCCGCTGTGCACGAAACGAACACCGGCACGTGGAAGACGGCCACGTTCACCGTGAACGACGCGCTGTTCGCCAACCGGGAGAACGACAGCACAGACTTCCGCCTATCGTCCCCCGACCCGTTCACTGTCCACAGCGTCGCGGTGACCATCAGCGCCAACTGACCCTTCCGAGCAGCGCGGCCGACCGGGTCTCCCCGCCCGCTCGGCCGCGCACCCCGCTGCACGGCGACCCGAACTAGTGCATGTGCGACCAGCCGCCTTGCGGGGACCTGCGGCGGCTCCCCATTCACGTGAGAAACGGGTGCACCCGAGCCGCCCATACGCGGCGGGCGGCCGATGCGGATTACCACGTTCACTCGATGTGCCACCACGCCCTGATTCGGTTTCCTCGGTCGTGAACAGCACAGACCTCTGACAGGAGACGTGGGATGAACAAGAAGAAGATCTCGGTGGCCCTGACCGGCGGCGCGCTCGCGCTGACCGCGGTGTTCGCGACGGCCGCGTCCGCCCAGACCACGCCGACCCCCAGGGCAGCAACACTGGCGAAGGCCGCGGCCGCCGCGCATCAGCCCAAGCCGACCATCGTCCTAGTAGCCGGTGCGTTCGAGGACTCCACCGCCTGGAGCGGGGAGATCACGAGGCTGCAGCATGACGGCTACCCGGTGATCGCCCCTGCCGTGCCGCTGCGGGGTGTCGCCTCCGACTCGGCCTACCTCACCAGCATCGTGCGCAGCATCAACGGCCCCGTCGTGCTGGTCGGGCATTCCTACGGCGGCATGCTGATCACCGAGATCGCCGCGAACGACCCGAAGCAGGTCAAGGCCCTCGTCTACACGGCCGCCTTCATCCCGAAGGCCGGCGAGACCGTCAACCAGCTGGACACCCAGTTCCCTGGTTCGCTGCTCGGCCCTGACACCACGTATACCGTCTCCTACCCCGGTGGCACCGACACGTACGTCAAGCCGGCCGACTTCCGCGCGCTGTTCGCTAGATGAGTGATTCCTGGCGGTGTGGTTGCTGTTAGTGGTCATAGGCGATGAGGGATCGCTTGATGTCCTGGCCGGTTCGGTCGTTGTGCCAGATGGCCGCGGTAAGGGCGAGGATCCGGTACAGGAGCCGGGCGAGGAT
>DASXOA010000454.1:0-42852 GCA_036494675.1 Rugosimonospora sp. | reverse complement strand
CGGCAATGTCGAGATCCGTCCGCTCGGGGGAGCACCCGGCTGCCTGGTGATGATCCTCGCCTCGATCCTGCTGTCGGCCATCCTCACGATCGGCATCAATCTCCTGCTCCGGTGATGCCGCTCGTTTCCGGCCCGGTGTTTTCCTGGCTGGCTTCTCGTGCCTGGCGCCTTCTCGTGCCTGGCGGTTCGCCTTGTGCCCGGCGCCTCGTGGCTGGCGTTGACGCCGGCGTCAGGGTCTACCGTCGGCCGCCGGGGGACAGCGGGCATGAGGGGCGGATGCGATGGGCGGACCGGGTAGGGCGGACGTGGATGTGGCGGGGGTACTCGGGGCGGAGTCCCGGTTCTTCGACGCCCTGGTGGGCGCGGACGGCGGGGCGCTAGGCGGGTTGCTGCACAACGATTTCATTCTCGTGGACGTGATGGGTGGCTCGGTGATCCCGAAGACCGACCTGGTCGGCCTCGTGGGGTCCCGGCGCCTGGAGTTCGAGGCCATCGGAGCGGACGGCGAGGAGCCGGTGGTCCGGTTCTTCGGCGCGACGGCGGTGGTGACCGGCCGGACGCGGATGGCGGGCCGGTTCGACGGGGCGGCGTTCACCGCACGCAGCCGGTACAGCCACGTCTTCGTCACGGATCCGGTCCGGTACGGCGAGGAATGGACTCTCGTCAACGCCCAGGGTACCCGGGTCGAGTGACGGCGCCGGCTGTCCACAAGGGACGGACAGGCCCGATCGCGGAGGCTCGACCGCTGGCCGGGACCGACGGACGACCGGCCGGACGACTTCCCGGGCCTGCGTGCGCCGATCGCTTGCGTTGACCGCGTGCGCTGACTGCGTGCGTTGACCGCGTGCGCTGACCGCGTGCGCGGGCCACGTGCGCTGGCCGCGTCGGCCATCCTGACCCTCGGCGGCCGGTGCGCGTCAGGAACACGTCAGGATCCCGGCCGGTGGCGTGGTTTTTCCGTCAAGGGCGTCGGCGTCCGGCCCTTCGCGCGGCAGAATCGCTCATTGTGGCTCGTGAGAGTGAGGCGGGTGTGTTGCGTGGGGATGGCGTCGGTCGCCGGAATCCGGTGCGGCGCTGGGCTTCCAGGGATTGGGTGCTCACCGACCTGGTGCCGGCGTGGCCCTCGGGCTCCCGGCCCGGTCGGATGAACGCGATCGACCGTCAGGGCGGCTATTGGTCGCCGCTGCTGGACGGGGTGGTCGTGCCGTGCCCGGTGTGCGCCGGACCGTGCTCCGCACGGTGGTGCCCCGGCTGCGGCCACGACCTGCTGTCCCGCGACCGGCTCGCGCTGCCCCACAACGGCGCGAACGACCACGGCGGCGCGAACGACCACAGTCGCGGGGCCAACCACGGCGGCGCGAACGACCACGGCGGCGGAAACGATCGCCGTGACGGGGACGGCCCCCGCGGGGGACTCGTACGTGCCGGATGGGTCGCGGTCGCGCAGGCCGATCCGGACTACTACGAGACCGCCAACGCCACCGGCGACCTGGAGGCGCCCAGGGTGCCGTTTCCCCGTGCCTGGCCGGCCCGGTACTTCGCCCTCGACGGTGAGCGGGCCTGGATCGGTCGGCGGGGCAGGGGGCGCAGCCACCGGCCGGAAATCGACCTGGGCGGGTGGCCGGCGGATCCTGGCGTATCCCGGTTGCATGCCCTGCTGCTCGCCGTTGCCGGCGGAGCGCAGCCGGAGCCGGGTGGCGGCGGAGGCGGGCACGCTCCACGCTTCTCAGGTGGGGGATGGGCACTGATGGACCCCGGCTCGGCCGCGGGTACCACCGTGAACGACGACCCGATCCCGATCCCCGTCGACGCGTTGGTGCCGGTCGGTGCCGGTGACCGCATCCACCTCGGCGCCTGGACGACGATCGTCCTCCAACGGTCGGGAGCCCCCTGGTGACCGTGCCGCGCAGTGAGCGACGACCGACCGCGGCACGCCGGCGTGGACGTGCGGTCGCCCGCCGGCTGGGCGTCAGCCGTTCTCGACGCCCAGCCGGTCGCTGCCGTCCAGCCGGTACCCGATGCCGCGCACCGTGGTGATGAGCGGACCCCGGCCGTGGAGCTTGCGGCGCAGGCGCAGGACATGCACGTCGACGGTGCGTTCCCCGCAGGCGGTCTCGTACTGCCAGACCCGTTCCAGCAACTGACCCCGCGAGAAGACCTGGCGCGGATGGCAGGCGAGGAACAGCAGCAGGTCGTACTCGCACCGGGTCAGCGTGATCGTCAGCCCGTCCAGGGACGCCGTGCGACGATCGGGTCGAAGGACGAGTTCGGGTG
Source organism: Rugosimonospora sp. (assembly GCA_036494675.1). GTDB lineage: Bacteria > Actinomycetota > Actinomycetes > Mycobacteriales > Micromonosporaceae > Rugosimonospora. The sequence goes on along the minus strand of DASXOA010000454.1, from coordinate 40,578 downwards.
CGGTCGCGGGTTCGGGTGCGATGGCACGTTCGGATGCGACGGGGGGCTCGGGTGCGATGGCGATCCGCCGCGGTGTGCCGGGTCCGCTGGCATCCTCCTGCCACGCCGAAACGTCGTCGGGTACCCGGGGTGCTTCGGTGGCACCGGCGACGATCGACGACAGCCAGTCGGCGAGGGCGCGGGCGGTTCTCATGGAGGCAGGTCCCGCGTGTATCGCTATGGAGACCTCGACCACCGGCGTACTGTCCTCGGGTACCCGGCTGTCGCCGCTCACCGGGCCCGTGGGCCGGCCATGGCGAGGTGGCAGGATCGTTGCCGGGAAGGACATCGAGGGACTCCCTGAGAGCGGATGCGTGCGCACGCACGGTTATCGGACGGTGTCCAGTGAATCCACCTCCCGATGTCCGCGACAAGGTCCAGGGCCGTCAATTCGGTGTAGATTTACGGTCGCTTCCGCCGTGCGGCCGGGAACGCGATCCGGCCGCGATCCGGCCGTGGGTAATTCGTCAAGACTCGCGGGGAACCTGGACGCCGGGCGCCGGGCCCCGCTTTAATCGTCATCGTGACCAGGCACGTTCGGCTGCTGTGCGGAACCGTGGAGCGGGAGACGACCGTGGAGCGGGAGACGCGGCCCCACCGATTCCTCGCCGCCCGGGCCGCGTGATGGCTGCCCAAACCGCGTGACGGGGCCGCGTGACGGCCGCCCGGGCCGCGTGACGGGCCGCTCGTGACGGGGCCGTCCGGGCGGCGTGACGGCCGCCCGGACGGCGCGGGTCAGCCCCGGCGGGGGTGCTGGTGTCGCAGGCCCGAGAGGTCCACCGTGGCGACGCTGTTGCGGTCGGCGACCGTGTTGCCGAAGGCGAACTGCGGCCAGTAGCCCAGGATCTCCTGGCGGCTGCGCTCGCTCCACTCCCGGGCGAGGTCGCTGCGCGACTTGTAGAAGTTCATCGCGTACCCGCCGGTGTGCAGCCGCAGGATCGAGAACCCACCCGGGTACTCCTTGGCCGCGGCCACCTCCTGGTGCGTCACCCGTGGCGCGGACGGGCTGACCGTACGGTGGTTGCGGTGCGTGTGACCGGCGTGGTGCAGGAAGACCCCGGGTGTCTTCGCGTACCAGTCGAGGACCGACGCGGCCTGGGTGGCGTCCAGGGCATTGCTCGTGCTAGTGGGAAACGCCGAGTCCTGCACGACCAGCGGGTGGTGCCCGAACACCAGCGTCGGCTGGTCCCGGTGCGCCTTGAGGTCGGCCTGGAACCAGGCGAGTTGGGCCGGCGACATCCCACCCGCGTCGCCGCCACCGCCGGCCTTGTCGTAGGTGTCCAGGCCGATGACGTGCAGGCCGGACAGGTCGCGGGAGAAGTAGGTCAGTTCGTTGCCGGGGAAGTACGCGTCGTGGAAGCAGTCGTTGCCCTGCCACTGACCGACCCGGCAGGTGGCGTACGGGTCACCGGTGTGCGCGCGGTCGTGGTTCCCGCGGGTGACGAAGTAGTCCTCGCGGTACCGGCCGAACCGGGACAGCAACTGCCCCGCCCGGCTCAGATCCGTCGGTACCGCCTCGGCGGAGATGTCGCCGGCGGCCAGCAGGTAGGCCGGGTCGAACCGGGCGACATCCTGTACCAGGGATTCGAGCATGACCTCCGGGTACGGCGGGAGGCCGGGTACCTGGCTGATCCCGATGTACTGCGGCTGGCCACCGACCAGCCCGGCCTGGGTCTCGCCCATGTGCAGGTCGTTGCACAGCACGACGGAGAAGAGGTAACTGCCCCGCGGCGGCTGGGGGGTGGTGAAGGAGTACGGGCCGCCCGTGTCGAACCCGTACGTCGACGTTCCGACCGCGTTGCCCGTGATGAGCGTGAACGGTGTGGGCGTGGCGGTCTGTCCGTTGGACCGTGCCTGGTAGTAATAGGTCTGACGGGGCTCCAGGTCATTCAGTTCGACATGGTGGTACGGCGTGTTGCCGGAGATCCCGTGGGCCACCCGGTTCAGCCGGGACGGGTGGGTGCCGTAGACGACCTCGCCGTCGGCCGGGGCCGGCACCATCCGGCCGAGCCCGTCATCGGTACCGGCCTGGCCGGTGTACCAGGTGATGACCGCGTGGTCCTCGGCGAGGGTGACCAGTTCCAGATTGACCGGCGTCACGGTGCCCGCCGTCGCCGGGCCCGTCGAGGCGAACGCGCGGGCGGGATCGATCAGGGCGAGGGGCGCCGCGGCCGCGGCGTACGCGGACCAGCGCAGCAGGTCTCGGCGGGTGAAATCACAACCAGGCATGGCGCCGAACCTAGATAGCCCGGTTGAACGGCATGCCGGTATGAGCATACGCGCACGTGTCGGCGAGGGAAACGCGACTGGGGCCGGCCCTCGTCCGGACCGGCTCAGCGCCGCACGCCGCGGATCGGATTGCCGCTGGCGAGGATCGCCGTGGTGAGCGCGTCCACGGCGCCGGTGGCCGCCCGGGAGTTGGTGAGCAGCACGAGGTCGATCTCGCCCAACTCCGGGAGCCCGGAGTTGACGGGTAGTTCGACGAGGTCCTCGGGGACGAGGCTGCGCGCGAAGATGGCGATGCCCAGCCCCGCCCGTACGGCCGCGAGCACGCCGTTGACGCCCCGGACCGTACACGTGACGCGGTACGCGATCCCGGCGTCCTCCAGCGCCTGCACCCCGGTCGAGCGGCTCAGGCTCGGCGCCTGGTAGACGATGAGCGGTACCGGCCGGTCCATCTGGACCCGGGTGCCGTCGACGCCGGCCCAGACGAGCCGGTCGCGACGCACCAGCCGGCCGTGCCGCTCGCCGGTGCCGTATTTCACGAACGCGACGTCGAGATGCCCCGACTCCACCCGCCGGGCGAGCGTGACGCTCTGTGAGACGGTGAGTTCCAAAGCGATGCGCGGGTACAGCTGACGGAAGTCGCGCAGGATCTTCGGTACCGAGGTGAGCGCGAGGTCGTCGGTCACCCCGAAGCGCAGCCGGCCGCTGAGCCCGGAGCCGGTGAAGTAGCCGACCGCCGGCTCGTACGCCGCGAGGATCGAACGTGCGAAGCCGGCCATCATCTCGCCGTCGGCGGTCAGGGCGACGGTGCGCGTGTCGCGGATGAACAGCGGCCGGCCCACGGCCTGTTCGAGCTTGCGGATGTGCTGGCTGACCGTCGGCTGGCGGATGCCGAGAGACGCGGCCGCCTGGGTGAAACTCAGCGACTGCGCCACCGCGAGAAACGTCCGTAACTGTTCGGGGTCGTACACCGGTGAATCCCTTCTCATTACGATCCGCTATTACACTAATATGATCAATTCGCTTTGGGAATGATGTGCGATCAACCAGGATGGGAGCCGCACGCACACGCCACTACGTTTGGATGACCTTGAGCAGCGCGCCGGCCAGAGCCGAAGCATCCCCCTCCGTCAATCCAGCCGCTGATCCACCCTCCGTCCCATCACAGTCCGTTCCACCGAAGCCCGCCCTGCCACGGTCCGTCCCGCTACAGTCCGCTGCACCACAGTTCGTCCCACCGCAGTCCGTCCCGCCACAGTCCGCCCCGCGACCGTCCGCCCCGGCCACCTTCGCTTCCCTGCGGGTCCGCAACTTCCGGCTGTTCGCCTCGGGCGCGCTCATCTCCAACACCGGCGGCTGGGTGCAGCGCATCGCCCAGGACTGGCTGGTGTTGACAATCACCGGGAGCGCGGCGGCGGTCGGCGTCACGACCGCCCTGCAGTTCCTGCCGACGTTGTTGTTCGGCATGGTTGGCGGCCTCATCTCCGACCGCTACCCCAAGCGCCGGGTCCTGCTCGTCACGCAGGCCGGGATGGCGTCGATGGCAGTCGTGCTCGCCTGCCTCACCCTGACCCACGAGGTGCGGGCGTGGCACGTGTTCGTCGTCGCGGCGGTCCTCGGGATGTTCACCGCGGTCGACAATCCCGCACGGCAGTCGTTCGTCAACGAGATGGTCGGCCCGGCGCACCTGCGCAACGCCATCAGCATCAACTCGTCGGTGTTTCAGGTCGCCGGCCTGATCGGCCCGGCGGTCAGCGGGGTGCTCATCCGGTTGGTCGGCCCCGGGTACGCGTTCGCCCTCAACGCCTGTACCTACGTCGCGCCCATCATCGCACTGTCGCTGTTGCGCAGCGGCGAACTGGTCAAGTCGCCCGGAGCCGGGCAGCCCAACCGGCGGCTCAGCGACGGCCTGCGCTACGTCGTGAGCCGCCCGCACATGCTCTGGCCGACCGTCCTGGTCGGCGTGTTCGGCCTGTTCACCATCAATCTGCCCGTGACGCTGGCCGCGTACGCCAGGTTCGTGTTCCACTCCGGGTCCAGCGGGTACGGGTTGCTCAGCTCGGTCGTGGCGGTCGGCTCGCTCGCCGGGGCACTCATCTCAGCGCGCCGGTCCCGGACCAGGGTGCGTGGGCTCGCCGCCATGGGAATGCTGCTGGCGACGCTGGATTTGATTGCCGCCACGGCACCGAACGAGTGGAGCTACTGCCTCGTCCTGGCGGCCGTCGGCGCGGCCACCCTGCTGTTGCAGACCTCGGCCAACTCGATGGTCCAGATCGGGGCGCACGACACGGTGCGCGGCCGGGTCATGGGCGTGTACCTTCTGGTCTTCTTCGGCAGCGGGGCGATCGGCGGCCCGCTGGTGGGCGCCATCGACCAGTACCTGGGGCCGCGGATGGGCATGCTGCTGGCCGGTGCGGTACCGGCCCTGGCGACGGTTCTCGTCGCGGCGAAGCTGGCGCGTGAGGGGCGGCTGCGGGTACGGCTGAACCGGCACGGTCCCCTCAGCCAACTGGTGGCCGTCGTACCGAGGTGACGCCGGCCGTGCGCGGGGCGGCGGGAACCGGCCGGACCGACCGGTTCCCGCCGCCGTTCACGCCACCCGGTCGTCGAGCCCGTTACGCCGCACGGAAGAGCCGTGGCTGCCCGCGACGCGTTCGAGGACGACCCGGTCGATCTCGGTACCCGCCTCGGTGAGCGCCCGCAGGGTCAACGTGGTCCGCCGCCCCTCGTCGGCCGGCTTCACGTCCACGGCGAGGAACGAGTAGCCGGTGTACCGCACCCGGGACCAGGTCACCGTCTCGGTCACCTTCGTCGCGCCGTTGGCCCAGACGTAGGACGGCACCGAGTCGAGGTCGTTGACGTGACCGGCGTAGGAGTCCGGTACCGGGAAGCTGTAGAGGCTGCGCCCGGCGGCGCCGGCCGTCACGTAGGTGGTGCCGTCCGTGTCCGGATGGCTGGTCGCTCCGATCGGTGTCAGCCGGGACACCCCGCCGCGCAGGGCGTCGGTCCGCTCGTAGATGTGGTTGTGGCCGTTGATGACCAGGTCGACCTTGAACCGGTCGAACAGCGGTACCCACTGGGTCCGCGCACCGCCCTCGGAGGCGTGGTTGTTCGTGGTCGAGTAGGCGCAGTGGTGGAAGAACACGACGATGAAGTCCACGTCCGGCTGGGCGCGCAGGAATGCCAGCCGGTCGTGCAGCCACGAGGTCTGGCTGCCGCCGCTGTACCCGAGGTTCGCCGGGATCTCGTACGACACGTCGTTGGCGTCCAGCGAGATGACCGCGACGTTGCCGTAGATGTAGGAGTACACGCTCGGGCAGTGCTTCGGCCCGTTGCCGGGGAAGTCGAACCGGGCGACGTCGCCGCCGTACCCGTCCGGCGAGTAGAGCGCCTCCATGTCGTGGTTGCCGGTGGCGACCATCCACGGTACCGACGCGGAGATCGATTCGGTCTGCGCCAGGAACTGGTCCCAGACCCGCGGATCGAACACGTCGGTGCCGCCCCGGCCGTCGGTGCTGACCGGCAGCCCAGATCCGCTGGAATCGGCGTAGGCGATGTCGCCGGCGTGCAGGTGGAAGGCCGGGTTCTGCGCGGCGATGATCCCGTCGTTGGACAGCGCGTGGTAGCTGACGCCCTGGTCGCCGAATGCGGTGAAGCTGAACGGATCGGCGATCCGGCGCCGCGACGGGGCGGTGGTGAACGAGTCGATGCGGCCGAAGGTGGTCAGGTCGCTCGGGTCGTACCCGTCGTGACCGACCGCGTAGTAGTAGTTCTTTCCGGGCTCCAGGTTCTCCAGCGTGGCGTGCACGTAGTACTGGTCGACCGGCGCGATGGCGCCGAGCACCTCGGAGTGCAGCGCCCGGATCTCGGCCGGCACCCGGTGGCCGAGGTTCCATGGTGTGTCGCCGTAGCGTACGAACGGCCGGGTCACCACCGCCGGTACCTGCCAGCCGATGCTGACCTGCCCGCGCGGGTTGGCTCCGAACGAGAGGTGCCGGGCGACCGGTATGACCAGGCGACCGGGTACCTTGGTCGGCTGCTGCCAGAAGTCGGGGGTACGGGCGAACGCGGGCGCTCCGAGGCCCGCGGCCACCGCCACCCCCGCACCGGCCGCGCCGGCGGCCAGAATGCCGCGCCGTGGCATCCGGTGCTTGCGAAGAAGGTCGTGTTGTTCGGCCATGCTCAGCCGCGAAGCGAGATGGTCGGGTAAACCCATCCGGGGAATCTCCATGCCCGCAGTTTCATGCGGTTCCGGACCGGGTGTCTGCGGGTTCAGATGAACATTAGACCATCTACACGTGACTATCAGTTGGACCGCAAGGACATTCGCCGACGTCAGGGACTCATCGCAACCTTCTGCGCCGACTGGACCCATCGGCAGGAATGACGGATTTCGTTCTCCGCCAATCCGTTCACGGTTCCCCGAAGGTCGGGTGTCGCCATTATTGCACAGTTGCGCAGGACTAACGAGAAATGGGATTCGGTGCCGAACCGGAACTGGCTGGAATTGCCGGCGCGCGTGCCGGTGTGGCGGTCGGCCGCGAGGATCGCTCACGAAGCCGCCACCCCCGGCAGATCCGGTCTGGCAGGCGCGGCGCATGGTTGGGGGCGAGGTCAGGCCGGCGGCAGCCGTTCGCCCGGCCAGGCCGCGGATACGCGCGCGACCAACTCCTCCAGTGCCTCGATCGCGCGGTGCGTGCCGCCGCCGTCGATGCGCGGCAGAGCGATCTGCGCGTGGAGCGCGCCGGCGGTCAGGCAGCGGCCGGGCGTATCCATGGGCAGCCGCGCCGAGGCCCGCACACCGATGGTCGATTCCCGCGGACTGCCCAGGGCCAGTTCGATCGGGTGGCCGATGGCCGTCTGCAATTCCGCGTCGACGTCCGTCGGGCGTCCGGCGGTCAATACCAGGTGTACCCCGCGGTTCCGGCCATGCACGGCGACATTCCGAACGATGTCGAGGAGGTCCCCGAACTCGGTCGCGAAGGCCGCATGGTCGTCGATGACGAGCACGATGTCGGCGGCGGCGAATCCGGGCAGCTCGCCCGCGGAGTGCATGCGCCGCATCGTCTCGACGGAGTCGATGGACCGCTCGGACAACACCCGGGTCCGCTCGGCGAGAAGCGCGCCGACGGTCCCGACGATGCGGCGGACCCGGTCGGCCTCGTCCCGCCCGGCCACGCCGGCCACGTGCGGCAGGCCGGCCAGTGGCGCCAACGTACCGTCGCCGGCGCCGACACAGTAGAACCGGACGTGGCGCGGGGTGTGGGTCAGCGCGGCCGCGGCGACCAGCGTGCACAGCAGCGTGGACTTGCCGGTCCGCGGTGCGCCGAGCGCGCACAGGTGCCCGCCCGACAGGTCGAGCATGAACGGCTCCTGCCTCAGCTCGGCCGGCCGGTCGAGCAGCCCCACGGGGATCCGCAGGTGCCCGTCGTGGCCGGAAGGCACGACGGTGAGGCCGAGTCCGGCCACGGTTACGGCCGGGCCGGTGACGGCGTCGAGCGGCAGCGCGGCGGGCAGCGGTGGGAGCCAGATCCGCGGTGCCGGGCGAGCGTGCTCGCCCAACCGGCGGGCCACGACATCGAGCGTCGAGGGCGGCGGGTCGTCCAGATCCCAGGCGGCACGACCGGTGTCCCCTGTGGCGGTACCGGGGCCGGCGGCTGTCCCGGCCTCCAGGTACGGCCCGGACACCTGCGCCGCCCTGAACCGTTCGAGGCGCGTCGCACCGACCTTCAGATAGCCGGAGCCCGGCAGCGGCGGGAGCGTCGACGCGTCCGGCACACCGAGCAGCGCCCGGCTCTCGTACGCGGTGAAGGTACGCAGCCCCAGCCGGTACGACAGGAACTGCTCCAACCCGCGCAGCCTGCCCTCCTCGACGCGTTGCGTCGCCAGCAGCAGGTGCACGCCGAGCGGGCCGCCGGCGCGGCCGACCTCGGTGGCCAGGTCGAGCAGTTCGGGCCAGGCGGTCGTCAGCTCGTCGAACTCGTCGACGACCACCAGCAGACGGGGCAGCGGCGGCAGCGGCTGCCCGGAGTCGCGGCGGCGGTCATACTCCGCGATGCCCGCCAGCGGCCCGGCGTCCCGCAGTACCCGCTGGCGCCGCCGCATCTCGGCCTGCAGCACCGCGCGCAGCCGGTCGATCTGGTCCGGGTTCTCCGCGAGGCTCGCCACCCGCCCGGCGAGATGCGGCAGCCCGTCCAGCACGCCGAACGTGGTGCTGCCGGTGTTGTCCACCAGCAGCAGGTTCAACCGGTCGGGCGGGTGGGTCATGGCGAGCGTGAGCACGAGTGAACGCAGCAGTTCCGTCTTGCCGGATCCGGTCGCACCGGAGCACAGCCCGTGCGGGCCGGCGCCACCGAGCGGGGTCTCCGTGAGGTCCAGATACACCGGCTGGCCGTCCGTACCGATCCCGACCAGCACGGTGAGGGACTCCGCCCGGCTCCGGGGCGCCCACAGGGACCGGACGTCGTAGGTCGCCTCGTCGGCGATGCGCAGCAGCCGACGCAGGTCGACGCCGGCCTCGACCGGGGACGGGCCGTGCCGCGGGGGCATCGGTTCACCTGGAGCCATACGAGCGCCACTCCCATCCGGGAGGCTTTCCGTCATGCGCCGCCGTCACCCGGGTCGGTGCGCCTCCCGATCGCACGCCATCGTACTGGCACCGGATGCCGGAGCCGGCCGGCCCGGGCGGAGGGTGAGGCCGCCCGCCGCAATCCGGTGGGTCGGCCCCGCCGAGCGGCATGAACGCCGCCGCCCGACGGGACCGCGCACTAGCCGGCCTGCCGTACCCGGATGTCCGCGGCCGAGGCGTACCCGCCGTCGCCCGCGGTGGCGGTGAGCCGGACGTACCGGGCGGACGTCGGCGCGAACGCCACCGACTTCACCGTGCGGTCGTCCGCCCACGAGCCCGAGGACACCGGTGTGAAGGTCTGACCATCGGCGCTCACCTCGATGCCGTAGCCGGTGATGGTACCGGTGGTGGACGCGTCCAGCCGGGGCTGGTAGGTGAGCCCGTCGACCGCGCGCGGCTGCCCGAGGTCGATGGTGACCGCCTGGGGCAGCGGTGCCTGGGGGCTGAACTCGTCGTGCCAGATCGTGGAGAGTTGGCCGTCGATGGCCGCCGACGCCGGGTACCCGTCGTGGGCGCTGGTGGCGGTGGCGGCCAGGCCGGTACGGTCGACAAACGCCGGCCAACCGTCGACCGGCGCCGGACCGCACGTCAGGTTCAACCCGGCCCAGTCCGCGCGGTCGTTGTACCCGCCGTCGCCGGCGTCGCCGACCTTCAGCGTGAGCACCCGCACCCCGGTCAGGTCGACGGTGAACCCGTGCGTCGCGGTGCGGTCGACCGTCCCGCTGTCGTACCGGTCCTGGCCGTCGCCCTGCACGGTGAAGGTGGCGGTGCCGCCCTGCTGGTCGACGCCGTTGACCGCGTCGTCGATGCCGGCGGTGCCGGACAGGGCCGTGCAGTTCCCGCCCAGGTAGTAGTCCACTGTGGATGGAGAGGCGACGCCCAGCCCCTTCGGGTACCCGGTGCCGCCCAGGGTGATGGGGTTGCCGCCGACGCTGGTGTCGGGCGCCGCCACCTGCCAGCCGCTGCTCGCGTCGAGCCACGGTTGGTCGCTCAGGTACCCGGAGCCGCCCGGTGGTGTGGACGGCACCTGTACCAGTACCTGACCGGTCCGCTGCGCGTCGTGCCGGCCGCCCCACCGGTAGTCGGCCGTGACCGTGAGCGGGTACGTCCCCGGCAGCGTGCCGGCCGGTACGGTCACCTGCCACGTGCCGGTGGACCGCCCGTTGCCGGGTACCGTGCCGCCGCCCGTGGACCCGCCCCCGGAACCGCCGCCCCCGGAGCCGCCCGCGGGGCCGCCGCCCGTCCAGCCCGCCGGCGCCGTCAGCGCCAGCCGCAGCGCGGTGGCCGGATCGCCGCCGTCGTTGGTGAACGTGGCGGTCACCGTGCTGGCCTTGCCCGGCAGCGCCAGGTTGCCCGGCCAGCCCGGGGTTGCCGGGACGGTGGGCGCGCCGAGCGCCGTTGCCGGGGCCAGGTTCTGCCCGGCGCCGGTGGAGACGCGGTAGAGCACCGCGCCGCCGGCCGGTACGGTGGCCCGGATGGTACCGGCGCTCTCGGTACTCGTGTGCGTCCACAGATCGTCCACTGTGTACCGTGCGGCGTGGCCGAGCCCGGTCGCAGTGGCGGTGGTCGTGACCGTGAGCGGGGTGCCGCCGCGGTTGAGCAGCGCGACGGCGCGGTCGCCGTTGGCCAGCGGCCGGACCCACACGTCGCCCTGGCCCTGGGTGGCCACCCGGGTACCCTGGATGCCGAGCCGGTCCTGGTCGACGGCCAGCACGTCGGGGTTGGTCAGCATCGCGATGCTGGCGGCCGACAGGCTGCGCACGTCACTGCCGACGATCAGCGGTGCGGCCAGCACCGACCACATGGTGAACTGGGCCTGCGCCTGGCCGGCGGTCATGCCGAGTTCCGGAGCCAGGTAGTCCGGGTCGTTCCAGTGTCCCGGGCCGGCCGCCTCGGGGTGCGCGGCGTCGTCATCGAGGTTACGCAGCACGTCCGACCACTGGACACTGTGGACGAAGCCGACGTCGGTGTCGGTGCGCCAGGAGTTTCCGGTGCTGGGCCCGAACGTGTACGACGAGTAGACGGACAACTCCGCGGGGGGATAGTTGTTGCCCGCCGCGCCGGGGGTGAACGGGTTGCAGATGTTGAACAGCATCGGCCGGTGGCTGCTGTTGGCCAGCAGCGCGTCGCGGAACTGGCCGTACGCGGTGGCGGGCACCAGGTGCAGGTTGGTACCGCCGCAGAAGTCCACCTTCACCGCGTCGAAGCCCCACCCGGCGAACTGGTCGACGTCCTGCTGGTAGTGGCCGTAGCTGCCCTGGTTGGCGCCGCCGCAGCCGTCCTTGCCGGCGTCGGTGTAGATGCCCGCCTTGAGGCCCTTGGCGTGGATGTAGTCGGCGACTGCCTTCATGCCGGAGGGCCACTGCGTGGCGTCGACGGTGATGTTGCCCTGCGCGTCGCGGGTGCCGGACCACCAGCCCCCGTCGAGCCACACGTACTGGTAGCCGGCGGCTTTCAGTCCCCGGCTGACGATCGCGTCGGCCTCGCTTTCGATGGTCGCCTCGTCGTACGCCGAGCCGAGGCCGTAGTAAGTGTTCCAGCCCAGGTACGGGGTGCGGGCGAGGTCGTTGATGGCCGGGGAGCCGGCCGGGGCGGCGGGCGCCGGGGACGTGGCGGGCACGGGCGGGCCGGCCCCCGGAGGCGCCGCGCTGGCTGGCGCGGATGCCAGCCCGAGCAATAACGTGATGCCGGCGGCAACGCCGGCGAGGGACGGTCGCATGCACCACATCGTCTTGATGCCTGGCGGCCCCGTCAAGATTTCTGCATAATTAATGCGCCGACGATGGGGCCGGCATCCGGCGCCGACGGACGCCGGCCGCCGAACACGAGGAGTCGCGGATGGCCGCCTATTCGGGGCGCGGACTGCACGGACACATCGTCGAGACGATCGGTGGCCGGATCCTCGACGGCACCTACTCGCCGGGCCAGACCGTGTACCCCGAGGAGCTCGAGCGCGAGCTTGAGGTGAGCAAGACCGTGGTCCGCGAGGCTCTGCGGGTACTGGCCTCGAAGGGGCTGGTCGACTCCCGGCCCAAGCGCGGGACCTTCGTCCGCCCCCGGTCCGAGTGGAGCCTGCTCGACGCGAGCCTGCTGCGCTGGCAGCGCCGGGGCACGCCGGACCGGCGGTTCCTGGCCGACCTCGCCGAGGTCCGCGCGATCATCGAGCCGGCCGGCGCCCGGTTGGCGGCGGTGCGCCGCACCGAGGCAGACCTGGCCGCGATGCGCGAGGCACTGGCCGGCCTCGCCGATCCCGATGCCGACGCGGCCGCCGTCATCGAGGCGGACCTGCGCTTCCACCGGGCGCTGCTGGCCGCCGCGCACAATGAGCTGATGGGCCGGCTGGAGGTCGTCGTCGAGGCCGGGCTGCGTGAGCGGGACCGGATCGTGCACGCGGGGGAGCGGTGGCCGGACGCGGTACCGGCGCATCGCGCGGTCCTCGACGGCGTGGCGGCCGGCGACCCCGCCGCGGCGGCGGCGGCCGTCGATTCCCTGCTGGAGCAGGCGAGCAGCGACCTCGCGCACGCAGCCGGAAGCGAGGCCGGCGCGGCGGTGGCGCCGCCGCGGCCGGCTGAGCCACCGGCCGCCGCCGACTGACTCGGGCCAATCCGTCCGGAGGGTCAGCGGCGCCCGGAGGGCCAGCCGGGGCCTGGAGGTCAGCGACGCCCGGAGGGTCCGGGGCTCACCACTCCGCGAAGGAGCCGTCCGCGTGCCGCCACACCGGGTTGCGCCACCGGTGCCCGACCTCCGCCGCCCGGCGTACCGCCGCCTCGTCGACCTCGATGCCCAACCCCGGTCCGACCGGCCGCGCGGCATGGCCGGCCACGAACCGGAACGGTTCCCGGTCGACCAGGTAGTCCAGCAGTTCGTTGCCGGCGTGGTAGTGGATGCCCAGGCTCTGCTCCTGGATCAGGAAGTTGGGAACCGCGAAGGCGATCTGCAGGCTCGCCGCGAGCGCGATCGGGCCCAGCGGGCAGTGCGGGGCGACCGACACGTCGTACGCCTCGGCCAGGCTCGCGATGCGCCGAACCTCCGAGATGCCGCCGGCGTGCGACAGGTCCGGCTGCGCGACCGCGATCCCGGTACGCAGTACCTCCCGGAAGTCCCAGCGGGAGAACAGCCGCTCGCCGACCGCCAGCGGGATGGCGGTGGACTCCACCAGCCGGGCCAGGTCGCCGGAGTACTCGGGTAGCACCGGCTCCTCCACGAACAGCGGGTGCAGCGGTTCGAGCAGCGGCAGCAGCCGGCGCGACATCGCGGTCGACATCCGGCCGTGAAAGTCCACGACCACGTCCCGGTCGGCGCCGAGCACCTCGCGCACGGCGGCGAGCCGGTCCACCACCTCGGCGGTGCGCGCCGGCGTCTCGATCGGGCCGAACTGCCCGGCGCCGTTCATCTTCACCGCGGTGAACCCGGCCTCGACCTGGGCGCGGGCCAGGTCGGCGACCTCGTCGGGGCGGTCGCCCCCGATCCAGGCGTACACCCGGACCCGGTCGCGTACCGGGCCGCCGAGCAGCGCGTGTACCGGCTGCCCGTACGCCTTGCCGGCGATGTCCCACAGCGCCTGGTCGATTCCCGCCACGGCGCTGGACAGCACCGGGCCGCCCCGGTAGAAGCCGCCCTTGGTGAGGACCTGCCAGTGGTCCTCGATGCGCAGCGGATCCTGCCCGATCAGGTAGTCGGAAAGCTCAGCGACCGCCGCCCGTACCGTGTCCGCGCGCCCTTCGACCACCGGCTCGCCCCAGCCGACGATCCCCTCGTCGGTCTGGATCCGCAGGAACAGCCAGCGCGGCGGAACCAGGAACGTCTCCATCGCGGTGATCTTCACACCAACCCCGTTCTCTCTCTGCCGGCCGGCTCGACCGTCACTGCCGCGCGGCCACCCGACACGCGTCCATGCCGCCGAAACGCGGCCGTGCCTCGCCGGACACGACTCTCTGCCGCCGGACGCGACCGCGCCGGACAGGCCGCCGATCCGCGACCGACCGCGCCTAGGCGGACGCCTTGAACACGCTCCACCCGCCGTCGACCACGAGCGTCGCCCCGGTCACGTACGACGCGTCCGGCGAGGCGAGGAACGCCACCGCCGCCGCGACCTCCTCGGGCCGGCCGAAGCGCTTGGCCACCGTCTCGGCGACGCTGCGTGCCCGGTCGTCCTCGGTGACCCGGTCCCAGGCGGCGGTCAGGATCGGGCCGGGCAGCACGGTGTTCACGCGCACCGCCGGCCCGTACTCCACGGCGAGCTGGCGGCCCAGCGCGGTCAGCGCGCCCTTGGTCGCGGCGTACGCGGGGTGGCCCGGCAGCCCGACCAGGGCGTGGACGGAGGAGGTGAGCACCACCGACCCGCCGGTCTCGGTGAGCATCCCGGCGAACGCGCGCATGCCCAGCCAGGCGGCCTTGAGGTTCACCGCGAGCTGGCGGTCCCACTCCTGCTCGGTCAGTTCGTGCGCGGGCTTGACCACCACCGTCGCCGCGTTGCTGTGCAGCACGTCCAGCCGTCCGTAGGCGGCGCGCAGATGGTCGGCGAGCCGCTCCCAGTCCTCGCCCGACGCGACGTCGCAGGGGCGGAAGCTCGCGTCGCCGCCGTCGGCGCGGATCTGCGCGGCGACCGCCTCGCCGTCCTCGGCGTCGAGGTCGACGAGCACCACGCGGGCGGACTCGGCGGCCAGCCGGCGTGCGGTGGCCGCGCCGATGCCGCGGGCCGCGCCGGTGACCAGGGCGGTACGGCCCGCGAATCGTCCGGTCTGCTCCACCCGGCGGACCTCCCTTTCCCGGTACGTGTGAGCGCCGCGCGAGGCGGTGCGCGGGGGCCGCTCGCGACCGCGCCAGCCGACCCTAGCAATTGAGATTAAATATGACTACATCTTGACTCGCGCCGGCAACCATCCCAGGATGGCCGGGAGCCGACCTCCGGCTCCCATCGAGTCCCGCACCATCCCACGCTGTACCACCACCACCACCACCACCACCACCGCCGCGGCCGGCCGAACTCCGCGCCCCGGCGGACATAAACCGCAACCCTGACAGCGAAGAAGGGCAGTCGTCCATGTTCCCGTCGCCTCGCCGCGGCGCCCTCGTAGGCCTCGCGCTGCTCGTGGCCGCCGGTGCGCTCACCGCGTGCTCATCGGGCAAGACCACCTCGGCCTCGACCGGCGGCCAGCAGGCCACCAAGAGCGGCAAGCTCACCATCGCGTACCTGCAGAAGCAGGGCGACCAGCAGTACTTCGTCGACGAGGCCGCGGGGGCCAAGGCCGAGGCCGCCAAGCTGGGCAACGTGTCCGTGCAGGTCGTCGACCTCGGCACCGACTCCAACAAGGCGATCAGCGCGATGAGTACCGAGGTCGGCCAGCAGGTCGACGGCATCGCCGTCGTCGTACCGGACCAGAAGATCGGGCCGCAGGTGATCGACGCGGCCAACGGCGCGAAGATCCCCCTCGTCGCGTCCGACGACCCGATCTCGTCCGGCTCCGGAAGCCCGGCCCCGTTCGTCGGCTTCGACAGCGTGCAGATGGGCACCTCGGTCGGGCAGGAGGCCGCCAAGCTGTACCAGCAGGCCGGCTGGACCGCCGCGGACACCAGGGTGCTCGCCCTGTACCAGCAGGGCCTGTCCGACTGCCAGCAGCGCGAGCAGGGTGAGGAGTCCGGCTTCCAGTCCACCGCCGGCGCGCTGCCCACGGTCGTGAAGGTCGGCACCGACAACTCCGTGGTCGATGCCCAGAACAAGGCCGCCGCCGTGCTGACCGCCAACCCGGGCGTCAAGCACTGGGTGGTGTGGGGCTGCAACGACGAGAACGAGACCGGTGGCGTCACCGCCCTGCAGAACCACCAGATCTCCCCGGACAACATCGTCGGGGTCGGTCTCGGCGCGTACCTGACGTGCAAGGACTGGCAGGCGGGCACCAAGAGCGGCAACAAGGCCGCGCTGTTCATCGATGGCCGCGCGGTCGGCGCCTCGGCCGTCCAGGTCCTCGTCGACCAACTGCGCAATGGCAAGGCGCTGCCGCCCAAGACGATCGCGAAGACCTCGATCGTCGACGCGAGCAACTGGCAGTCCTCCGGCGTGGACTGCAGCTGATGTCCTCGGACGCGGCAGCCGCGCCGCGCCTGGTCGCCTCGGAGCTCAGCAAGAGCTTCGCCGGCGTCCAGGCGCTGCGCGCCGTCGACATGCACGCGTACGGCGGCGAGGTCATGGCCCTGCTTGGTGAGAACGGCGCCGGAAAGTCGACGCTGCTCAAAATCCTGGCGGGCGCGCACCAGCCGGATTCCGGGACGCTGTCGATCGACGGTGAGCAGGTCACCTTCGACTCGCCCCGGGCCGCGCACCGGGCCGGGGTACGCATCATCTACCAGGAACCGGAGATCATCCCGCACGTCTCGGTGGCCGAGAACGTCTACGTCGGCGCGCTGCCCGGGCGGGCCCACGGGTTCAGCCGGGCCACGTTGCGCGCCCGGGTGGCGGCCGACCTGGCGCGGTATGGCTTCACCGCCGCGCTCGACCCCGACGCCCTGGGCAGCGAGCTGTCCCCGGCACAGCGCCAGCTGGTGGAGATCCTGCGCGCGCTGACCGAGCCGGTACGGGTGATCGCCTTCGACGAGCCCACGTCCTCGCTGTCGGACACCGAGGTCGACGCGCTGTTCCGGCTCATCCGCCGGCTGCGGGACGACGGCATCGCGGTCATCTACGTGTCGCACCGGATGAACGAGATCTTCCAGATCAGCGACCGGGTCACCGTGCTGCGCGACGGTGCGCTCGTGGCGAGCGTGACGACCGCCGAGACCGACGAGGCCGGCCTGGTGCGGATGATGGTCGGGCGTGACCTGACCGACATGTTCGTACGAGAGCGCCGGCCCCGGCCGTCCGGGACGCCCGCACTGGCCGTGCGGGGACTGTCCAACGACGACGTCAGCGACATCGACCTCGAGGTGTACGGCGGCGAAGTGCTCGGCATCGCGGGGCTGGTCGGCGCCGGCCGGTCCGAACTGGCCCACGCGATCGTGGGCAGCACGCCGGTACGCTCCGGCCAGATCCTGGTCGACGGCACGCAGGTGCGCATCCGCGGGCCGCGCGACGCGATCCGCGCCGGCATCGGTTTCGCTCCCGAGGAACGCAAGGCGCAGGCACTGCTGATGCAGCGCACGGTCCGGGACAACATCTCGCTCGCCATCCTCGACCGGCTCCGGGTCGCCCGGGTCGTCCGCCGGGGCGAGGAGCGCGCGGTGGCCCAGCGGTACAGGGGCCAGCTGCGCATCCGCACACCCGACATCGAACAGGTCGTGTCCTCGCTGTCCGGCGGCAACCAGCAGAAGGTCGTGCTGGCCCGCTGGCTGGCGCGCCGGCCACGGGTACTCATCCTGGACGAGCCGACCCGCGGCGTCGACGTCGGCGCGAAGGCCGAGATCTACGGCGTCATCAACCAACTGACCGCGGACGGCATCGCGGTCATCGTCATCTCCTCCGAGCTGCCCGAGGTTCTCGGCCTGTCCGACCGCATCGTCGTGATGCAGGGCGGGCGGGTGACCGGCCGGCTGGACCACTCGGAGGCGACCGAGGAACGCGTACTCGCGCTGGCCATGGCCGGCGACCTCACCACCGATGGAGCGACCCGATGACTTCCACCGTCGCGGAACAGACCGCCGAGCAGCGCGAGCCCGTCCCGCCGCCCCGGCCGGGCTGGCCACGCCGGCTGCTGCGGGCGGTCGGCGTGCAGAACATCAGCCTGGTCATCGCGCTCGCCGTGCTCGTGGCCATCATCGGCGCGCAGAACAGCAACTTCTTCCTGCTGACCAACATCGAGACGATCGGCACCGCGGTCACCGTCGTCGGCCTGCTCGCGGTCGTCCAGACCGTGGTCATGCTGCTCGGTGGGCTGGACATCTCCGTGGGCTCGGCCGCCGGCCTCGCCTCGGTGGTGTCCGCGATGGTGTTCATGTCCACCCACAGCGCCGCGGCCGGCATCCTGGTCGCGCTCGTCACCGGCGTCGCGACCGGCGTCTTCAACGGCCTGGTCATCGTGTACGGGCGGGTCAACGCGGTCATCGCGACGCTGGCGACGTACGCCGGATTCCGGGGCCTGGCGAACCTCATCTCCAACGGCAGGGCCCAGGGCTACACGGGCACCGACTCCACCTTCGTGTTCCTGGCCCGGGGCTCGATCGCCGGCATCCCGACGCTGATCTGGATCCTGGTGATCCTGGCGCTGGCCGTGCACCTGATGCTGCGCTACACCGACATCGGCCGCAACATCTACGCGATGGGAGGCAACGCCACCGCCGCCCGGCTCGCCGGCATCAACCTCAACCGGTACGTCGTCGGGTGCTACATCGCGGCCGGGCTGGTCGCGGCGATCGCGGGCGTGCTGCTCACCGCGCGTACCGGTTCCGGCCAGCCGACGTCCGGCAGCCAGGGCCTGGAGTTGCAGGCGATCACGGCCGCCGCGCTCGGTGGCGTGGCGATGCAGGGAGGCAAGGGCACCATCACCGGTACGATCCTGGCCGTCCTGCTGCTCGGCGTGCTCCAGAATGGACTGACCATCCTGAACGTCAACTCGTTCTGGCAGGACATCGCCCAGGGCTTCCTGCTCGTCGTCGCGGTCATCATCCAGCAGCGGCGGCGCGGGCTGCGCGCGGTCGGCCTGCCGTAGCGGCCGGGACACACGCACCGCGGAGGGTGCCCGGGATCGAACCTGATCCCCGGCACCCTCCGTCGCGTTCGCGGTGGCCCCCGACCGGTCGACGTTCTCCGTTCACCTGATCGAACCGGCGTACCGGGTTCCGGATTTCTTTCCGGGTCGCACAACCCAGGAGGGTGTCCCACGCCCTCATACAGGCTGGAACCCGACCGCTCCCAGGGCTGACGGATCTGCCGTGGTCCCGGCGGCTGGGCGTGTTCGGCCGCGGTCCGGCGGCGGTGGGTGTCCGGCGCGGCCCGGCGGCGGCGGGTGTTCGGCCGCGGTCTGGCGGCGGTGGGTGTTCGGCCGCGGTCAAATAGTCGAATCGTCGGGGGAGGAACGACGTCTCCGATACGCTGATCTCAACTGGCGGATATGAGGTCGGGCCGGTGTGAGGTGATGCGCGAAGACGGTTGCCGTCGTGGAGGTTCTGGACACCCCGGTGCCCGGACCGGGACAGGTGGCCGGTGAACACTCGCGCCGCCAGCCTCGTCCGTGAACGGCGCGAGGCCCAGCGCGCCAGCCTCCAGGAGCTGTTCTTCGACCTGGCGTTCGTCGCCGCACTGGCGCAGATGTCCGGGCGGCTGGCGACGAGCGTCACGGGTGGCGGCGCGCTCCAGGCGCTGCTGTCACTGCTCGCCGTCTGGTGGATCTGGTCCATCACCGCGGCGATGACCGACGTCTACGACCCGGATCGGAAACCGATCCAGGTGGCGCTGGTCGGTTCGATGGTCGGCACGCTACTGATGGCCGCCGCGCTGCCCGCCGCGCTCGGCAGGCACAGTCTGATCTTCGGAACCACCAACGTCGCGGTCCACGTTGGACGGGCACTTCTGCTGATCACCGCCCTGCGCGGGCATCCGGCGCAGGGCCGGGCGGCGCACTACCTGGCCTGGTTCGGCGCGACGGGGGCGTTGTGGATCATCGGTACCCAGGAGCACGGGGCGATCCGGCCCGTACTGTGGGGGATCGCGCTGGCCGTCGACTATGTCGCGTACGCCCTCCGGTACCCGTTGCCCCGGTTCGGCGGGTTGCCGTTCAGCCACTACGACCGGTCGGGTACGCACCTCGGCGAGCGGTACCAGCAAATCATGATCATCGCACTCGGCGACCTCATCCTGGTGCCCACGCTGGAGTTCAGCCGCACCGAGTTCACTCCCGTGCGCACCTTCGCGTTCGTCGGGGTGTTCGTCAAGACGGCGCTGCTATGGCAGATCTATGTGTCCAGGGCCGGCGCGGTCATCCAGGCGGTCAACGACCGCAGCCCGAGCCGGGTGGTGCGGTGGGCGCCGTACACGCATCTGGTCATGATTTCCGGAGTCGTCGCCATGGCCGCGGCGGCCGAACTCGTCATCAGGCGGCCGACCGGCTCCACCCCGGCCGCCTGGGTCGTCGCCTTCTTCGCCGGCCCCATCCTGTTCCTGCTCGGCCGGTCCGCCTTCGAGTTCGAGGTGTTCCGGCGCGTCTCCCGGTCGCGCGTCGCGTTCCTGCTTCTGCTGGTGGGCATGGCGCCGGAGATGGTGTTCGTGCCGCCGGTGATCGCCGAGCTTTTCATCGCCCTGGTCCTGCTCTCCGTCGCGATCGTCGACGCGTTGCGCACCCACCGGGCCAGGCAGGGAAACGTCGAGGAGTTGCCGAGCACCCCGTGACGAATCCACAGTGGACAGACGGTCCCGGGTGGGCCCGCGCTATTCGGACTCCGCCTCCGGCGGCGCCAACAATGCGGGGCCGGGCCGCCCGCGCGCCACCCGTGCCATCACACCCGGCCGCAGGAGCGCGCCCGGCGATGCGATCAGGTGCATGACGTCGGTGAGGACTCTGCTCACGTAGGGGTCGCGATTCGCGACGTCGGCGACCCGGTCCAGGTACCGGTGCGAGAGCCGGTCGCGCAGCCCCGGCCGCGCTCCGGTAGCGCCGGGGACCCGCGAGTCCGCGCCGGTCGCGACGAGCCAGGCGAGCGCGGCACAGCGGGCCGTGACGGCCTGTGCCGTCCGGTCCAGCGGCGCCGCGCCGGGGGGACGGGTGCGCAGGTGCTCGCCCAGCGCCACCGCGGTCTGGGCGGCCACGCTCATGCCGTGGCCGTAGACGGGATTGAAGGCGCAGATCGCGTCCCCGACCACCACGAACCCTCGCGGCCAGCGGCGCATCGACTCGTAGTGCCGGCGGTGGTTGCTGGTCTGGACGAAACCGTGGATCGGGGAGTCCGGCCGGGCGTCCCTGACCGCGTCGTAGATGACGGGGCTGCGCAATCCCCGGGCGAACTCCAGGAAACCCTCCTCGTCCGTGGGCGGCCTGTCGTCGCCGAGGCCGCCGAGCGTGAGCATCCACCGGTCGTTCTCGATCGGGTACAGCACGCCGCCGCGCCCGGACCGGGGCGGGTCGGGCATGAGCAGGATGTTCTTCCAGTCTCCGAGGGCGGAGCCGGGCAGCACATAGCGCCGGCTGGCGTAGCCGAGCCCGGCGTCGATGCGGGTCTCGGCCGGAGCCGGGTACCCCAGCGCGGCCAGCCAGTCGGGGGCATGGGACCCGCGCCCGCTCGCGTCCACGACGAGGTCGGCGGCGAGTTCCTCGACGGCGCCGGTGGCCCCGCTGCCGGCGCCGTCCTCACCGGTGCGCCCGCGCGCCCGGAGCAGGACTCCGCCGACGGCCCGGTCGCCGTCGCCGGAGCCGCTGCCGTCGCCGGGGCCATTGCCCTCATGGGAGCCGTTGCCGTTGCCGTTGCCGCCGTCCGAGCCGGAGCCGTTGCCGGAGCCGTTGCCGCCGTCCGAGCCGGAGCCGTCACCGGAACCGTTGCCGCCGTCTGAGCCGGAACCGGCCGGCAGCAGGCCGACGACGTCGTGCCCGGGCAGGAACCGGATCCGCGCGTCGGCCGACAGTCGCTTGTGGACGGTCCAGTCGATGAGTTCCCGGCTCGCTCCGACGAGCCGGTGCGTGGCCGGAAACCGTTGCCGCCACCCGGTGGCCGTCAGGTACAGGACGTCGGTCGGCACGGCCACCGGCACCGCGCCGGCCCCGTGGAGTTCGTCGACTATCCCGGGGAACAGCCGTTCCAGCGCCCGCTGCCCGGCGGTGACGAGGACGTGCAGATGGTGGGCCTGCGGCACGCCCCCGCGAACCGCGGGGCGGTCGGGGAACCGGTCGCGCTCGACCACGGTGACCCGGTCGACGACGTCGGCCAGGGCGCGGGCGACACACATCCCGGCAAGGCTGCCGCCGATGACGACGGCGTGACGGGGCGGGGGAGAGGACACCGGCGCCAACCTCCATCGGATCGACAGAAAGCTCACCTTACCGGCTTCCTCCAACGGGTCGGACACATCCCCCGACGGCGCCCGTGTCGGCCGGCGGCGCCCGCGTCGGCCAGCGACGCCGCCCGATTCGGTCGAGCGGCTGCGGCTCCAGTGACATCCGGTCACATTGTCGGTGGGTGGGTCTACCGTCGGGGCACACAGGGGCTCAACGTGAGGAAGGGCAGAGCATGACCACACTCGAGAACCGGCCGAACACCGCACTCGTCGTCCTCGACGTGCAGAACGGCGCCGTCGAGGGTGCTCACGAGCGTGACACGGTCGTCGCGAACATCGGCAGCCTCGTCGAGAAGGCGCGGCGGGAAGGGGTGCCCGTCGTCTGGGTCCAGCACAACGACGAGCAGCTTGTGAGGGGCAGTGACATCTGGCGGATCGTCCCGGAGTTGGCTCCGGCCGACGCCGAGCCGCTCGTCGAGAAGAGTTACCCCGACTCCTTCGAGGACACCGGCCTCGAGACCGTGCTGTCCGGCCTCGGGGTCGGGCGGCTCGTCGTCACCGGCGCGCAGACCGACCAGTGCATCCGCTCGACGTTGCACGGCGCGATCGTCAGGGGCTACGACGCGACCCTGGTCAGCGACGCCCACACGACGGAGGACCTGACCGCATGGGGGGCGCCGCCGCCGGACCAGGTCATCGCGCACACGAACCTGTACTGGGCCAATCACGCGGCGCCCGGGCGCAGGGCCGGGACGGTCGAGACCAAGGGGGTCGACTTCGGCGGCACGTCCTGAGGCATGGCCGGGGTCTCCTGGAGCCTGCACCCGAGGCCGCGACGCCGTCCGGGAATCCGCCCATCCGGGTACGGACGTGTCGCGCCGGTGCGGGAGTGCCCCGTGGATCCGCCCCGGGCCGGGACGCTTCCCGCAAAGTAAACACAATGGATCGGTCGGAATGCGCTGAGCTACCCGTCAAAACTGTGTTCGATTGCGTCGGGCAGTCATCCGTACCGCCGCCGATCGCCGATACGGCCCGTGATATTGTGAGCCTTGGTGTACGACGGATCGCAGGCATGGCTTGGGGATGCAGGTGGTTGCGTAAACGGGTGCGGGAAATGCTGGTAATGCAGTCATGGTGACTCGCGACTATGAAGCAAGGGCTCTCGTGGATATCACATTTTCTGACTTGACGACCATGCGGGTCGGCGGCCCGATCGGCCAGCTTCACACGCCGGAAACCACGTCACACGCGATCGAACTCCTGCGTGAGGCCGGCGACGTCAAGGACCCGTTGCTGGTGATGGGTGGCGGATCGAACCTGGTGGTAGGCGACGAGGGATGGCCGGGAACGGTTATCAAAATGGCGACGTCGGAATTGACGATCGACGGTGAGCGCGTCACCGCCGCCGCCGGAGTGGAATGGGACCACCTCGTCGAGACAACCATTTCCCACGGGCTCGCCGGTATCGAGGCGCTGTCCGGGGTGCCGGGCTTGGTCGGCGGCACTCCCGTTCAGAATGTCGGCGCGTTCGGCACCTTGACCTCGGACGTACTCGAATCACTTTCCGTGTATGACCGGGAAACGAATAGCGTCGAGCGTTGGCTGCCCGACCGCTGCGGGTTCGGCAGTCACCGGCAGTCGGTCTTCAAGCACAATGACCGGTGGGTGGTGCTGGAGGTGACGTTGCGCCTGCGGCGCGGCGACCAGTCGAAGCCCATCGAGTACGCCGACGTCGCCGACGCTCTGGGCATCGGGACCGGGGGCACCGCGGCACCGGCCGACGTGCGCGAAGCCGTCCTGGCGATCCGCCGCAAGCGCGGCATGGTGCTCGACGTGGACGATCACGACACCTGGAGCGTCGGGTCGTTCTTCATCAACCCGGTGCTCGCCGAGGTGCCCGAGCGCGCCAGCGAATGCCCCCAGTTCTTCGACATCAAGGGCACCAAACTGTCGGCGGGTTGGCTGATCCACCGGTCCGGGTTCCCGCCCGGCTACGGCGGTGACTGGGGCAACGGCAAGGTCACGCTCTCCAGCCGCCACGCACTCGCCATCACCAATCGCGGCGGCGCCACGACCACCGACATCATGGAATTCGCGGCGCACATCCGCGAGGGAGTCGAGGAGCGCTTCGGGATCCGGCTCGGACCCGAGTGCGACCTCGTCAACTGCTCGTTCTAGTGCCGCCTCGCCGCTAGCGACACGTCACGGTGAGAGGTCGCCGGGGTCGGGTATCCGACTTCCGCGGAGGGCGCGGCGTCTCATGATCTTGAGTGGGATATCCCGCCACGGACTCCGATAACCGGCGCAAGCTCAGCCCCGTTGATGCGGACATGGGGGCTGAGCAGCCCAGACGTGTAGACAGGGGGAGCGCGGATGGTGATCAGACAACGTAGCCGGTCTGTCCTGAATGCCCTGCTGAACATGGCTGCGCCCTCCGGATCCACACATCCTGGAGGTAGGTCCCGGCATGCGTGGACCGCCGACATGGTCCACGAGTTGCTGACCGGGCTGATCACCGCCAACGACCGGCGGTACGAGCAGCAGTTCGCGACCCAGCAAGAGGTCGTCGCGACTGCGCTCGCGGCCCAGGACAAGGCGATGAACGCGAACGATCGGCGCTACGAGCAGCAGTTCATCGCGCATCACCAAGCCTTCACGACCGCGCTCGCCGCGCAGGACAAGGCGGTCACGACCGCGTTGGCCGCGCAGGACAAGGCGGTGTCCGCCGCGCTGGCCGCCCAGGAGAAGGCGGTCGAGGCGGCCTTCGCCGCCGCGCAACAGGCCGTCGACAAGGCCGAAGTGGTCGTGGAACGGCGGCTGGAGGGCACGAACGAGTGGCGGGCGGCGATGAACGACCGCGAGCGAACCTTCATGCCCCGCCAGGAGTCGGAGCGGCGCGCGGGAGCGCTGGAGGAGAAGGTCGCCGTCCTCGCAGAACGGGTGAACGCCATCACGGGCCGGTCGCGGGGCATCGGCGACACCTGGCAGTACCTGGTCGCCGGGCTCGGCGTGGCCGCCGCGGTGATCAGCGCCGTCGTGATCCTGCTGACCCGTTAGTCCCCGACCCCTCCGAGGCGCCGGGGCCGGGGCGCCCGACGCCGGGCATCCGGGCCGGCGGTAGATTGCGGTTGTGCTCGACAGCGATGCGACCGTTGCTCCGGAGGACTCCAGCCGCCCGGGCGGCCTGTCGCTGACCCGCGGCTGGGCGCTGTTCCTGATCGCGGTCGGGGTGTGGAACTGGGTGATCTGGCCCCGGTTCGCCCTGGCCATCTGGGACGATCCGCGCGCCTGGTCCACCCGGGTGGTCGGGCACGGTACCCCGACGGGTTTCCTGTGGGTCCACGCTGTCCTCATCGTCGCCTCGCTGGCGCTCGGAACCACCGTCGGCATCCTCGGCGTCCGGGCACTGTTGCGCCTGCGCAGGCGGTCCCGCCCGTCCTGACCGGTCGGGCCGGGGCCATGCCTTCGGGCGGTCAGCCGGTTCGCCGCGCGGAGACCCGCCCCCGCCGGGCCCGGGTCGGTCCCCCGCGGCGGCTGGCCGGGCGCGCCGGGACCGCCGGCATGCGCAGCCGCGCCGGCCAGTGGAGGGTGACCCGGCCGTCGACCGGCACGTCACGCCACTGCCCGGCCGCGTCGCGCACCGCCGCCGCGGCCGACTCGATCTGGACGAGGTCGACCACGCCGTCCAACCACTGCAGCGAATCCGCGGCCAGCCGTGCGATGGCGGGCGGGGTCGGCGCCGAGAGGGCCGCGACCCGGTCGACCAGACCGGCGATGAGTTCGGCACGGTGCAGGTGCTCGCCGTAGGCCCGGATCAGGGCCGCGGAGCGCTCGGCGGCGTGCGGTGCGCGCCTGCCGGCCTCATGGTGCATGCTGTCGAACACGGCGCCGCCGGCGATCGCGCCCCAGATGCCGTCGGCCATGCCCAGCGCCCGTTCGACCGTGAAGTGGACGAGGTCGTGGGGCAGCCTGTCGGCCACCGATCCGCCGTCCATCCGGTACGCGACGCCGTCGTCGCGCTCGATGAGCGACCAGGCGCGCCGGTTCTCCGGGAACCGGATGAATGTCACCCGCATCCCGTCATGCTCGACGCCCCAGGCCACGTGGCGCAACCGATATCGGCGACCCGGGTACCGGGCCGAAGTGGAGGGTCGATGGCGCGGCCCTGACGCTAGTGTGCGGCCCGCTTGCCCCACGGGTTCGGGCTGCGCCACGTCCTGGTGTGGATGAGACCGACAAGCAGGACGCCGAGCGCCGCGGCGGTGTAGCCCGCGACCGGGTGGTCGTGTACGTGGGCGAAACTCCACACCACCGCGCCGATGACGAACGCTCCCCATCCGGATAGGACGCTGGCCACCGGCGAATCGCGGAACGGCCCCGGGTGCCGCCCGTCGCCGGTGCTTCCCTGCGCGTAGTAGGGCAGGCCGTTGCCGACGAAGAATCCGGCGATGAGGGCGAGTGCAACGGTGATCAACATGGGTTACCTCCGATGATACAATCGGACTCGTGACTCCGCTTGAAGGATATGGACCGGAGACTCCGGTTGTCAAAGCGGCCAAACCGCTGCGCGCCGACGCCCGCCGCAACCGGGCCCGGGTGCTCGAAGCGGCCGATGAGGTCTTCGCCGCCAAGGGCATTTCCGCCTCGACCGAGGAGATCGCCCGCCACGCCAAGGTCGGGGTCGGCACCGTCTTCCGCCACTTCCCGACGAAGGAAACGCTGCTGGAGGCCGTCCTCGTGGGGCGGTTCGGCCGGCTGGCGCAGGAGGCGCGGGGCCTGACCGGCGCCGAGGAGCCGGCTGTGGTGCTCTTCGACTTCCTCGCCCGGATCGTCGACCAGAGCGCGACGAAGAACGCCTTCGCCGGTGCGCTGACCGCGGCCGGCGTCGATGTGGAGAACTCCGTCGCCGACGTCGGGCGTGAGCTGTGGAGCGCCCTCGAGATCCTGCTGACCCGGGCTCAACGGACCGGCGCGGTACGCGGGGACGTCCGCGTCGGCGAGCTGATCGCGCTCATCGTCGGTGCGTCGCGCGCGGCCGAGTACGCCGACCGGGATCCCGAGATCCGGGCCCGCACGGTCGCCGTCATCTTCGACGGCCTGCGCACCTCACGACCGGCATGACGCGAGGTGCGCCACCCGTCCGTCTGCCCCTAGGAGAGGATGCGGTGCGTCGACCAGAACGACGTCAGGTCGACCGACGTGGCGGCCTGAGCCGCCGCCTTGAAGTCGGCGACGGTGGATATGCCGTACCAGTGGCCGGCCGCGTAGCCCGATAGCAACGAGGACATCGCGGTGTTACCGATCAGCCGTTGCAGGTCGTGCAGGGCGCACTTGCCGTACGTGTAGACCACGGTCGAGTACCGCGAGGCGTGCGCGTCCCACCAGGCCATCGAGTTGGTGATGTTCTCCCCGGTCTGGAAACTGACGCTGTTCCAGCAGTTGGTGCCCGCGATGCCCTGCTGGAGGTCGGTGGCGTAGTCGGTGAATCCCTCGTCCAGCCACGGCGTGGTGTACTCGTCGTCGCCGACGATCCCGTAGAACCACTGGTGTCCCAACTCGTGGATGACCGGAGTGGCCGACGGTTGGGACAGCACCAGACCCGGGTAATCCATACCGCCGAACCAGAAGTTGTTGTGCAGGACCAGATCGATCTCGCCGTACGGGTACGCCCCGAAGCGGCTCGCGTGCCCGACCATCGCGGCGGCGCCGGTGGACTGCATGCTCGCCGCGGTCGTCGCGCTGACGCCGGACGTGCGCCACGTGTTGAACACCACACCGCTGGAGGTGGTGGTCGTCGTCTTCACGAACGGTCCGGCACACCAGGCGAATTCGCGCACGCTGGTCGCGGTCGCCGTGGTGATGGTCCGTCCCGACGCGCCGGGCGCCTCGGTCGCCCTGCCGGTGGTCGGGGTCAGCACCGACGTCGGGTGGTCGAGCGTCACCGTGTAGTTGCTGGCCAGTTGGTAGAACGATTCGCCGTTGTTGGTGTACGGGCTCAGGTGCCAGCCGGCGCCGTCGCGCACGGCCAGGACCGGGATCGCGTTGCCGATGAAGTTGTAGGCGCCGTCGCTACCGAAGCGGTCGCTGCCGGCCGGTACCGCGATGGACACGGTGAACCCGACCGTGCCGGACTGGTTCTGTGCCAGCGGCGACGGCAGGGTGATCTTGACTGCCGTGCAGTTGACTTCGAGCGAGCCCAGCGTTCCGCCGGTCACGCCGCTGATCTGGATCGGCTGGTTGGACGGGCACGTGCCGTGGTAGTTGTCCCACAGCCGCAGGTAGATCTCGGGCAGCGGACTCGGGGACAGGTTGGTGAAGCTGATGCTCTGGTGGCCGGTCCAGGTGCCGCCGGAGGCGTTGCTGGTCAGGCTCAGCGTGTACGAGGCGTTCCCGGGCGTACGGGTGGCGTCCGCGCCCGCCGGGCTCACCGTCCAGCCGAACGTCGCCGATCCGGCGTTGTTCCCGGGATCCGTCGCCGTGACCGTGACGCTGGCCGTGGAGGCCGTGGTCGGCGTCCCGCTGACCACGCCGGTCGAGCCGTTGATGGACAGGCCCGCGGGGAGCCCGGTGGCGGAGTACGTGAGCGGGTCGCCCTGCGGGTCGGTCGCCGCGATGTGCAGGCTGACCGCCGTACCCACGGTCGAGGTCTGCGATCCGGGGTTGGTCACCACCGGGTTCTGGCCGGTCGTGCCGCCGGAGACGGTGAGCGCGACGTCGTCGATGACGAAGCTGGTCTGTGCGCCGGAATCCTCGACGCCGGTGTACTTTAGGGCCACCGTCTGACCGGCGAACCCGGACACGTCCACGGTCCGCTGCTGGTACCCGGCGGCCTTGTTGAGGTTGGAGTAGGACGCCACCGTGGTCGTGCCGACCTGTACGGCGAGGGTGTCGAACGCGGTCGTGGTGGTCGTCTCGGCCGTGTCGACGTGCAGCCAGTAGGTCAGGGTGGCGGTGGTGCAGTCCGCCGGCAGCGTGACGGTCTGCGACAGCGTGTCGGTGTGCGCCGAGCCGTAGCCGTCGAGCCAGGCGAATCTGGTGCCACCGTGGGCACTCTGGCCGCTGGCCGCGCCGATCACGCCGGACGTCGCCGTCCACGGTGTCGAGCCGGACTCGAAGCCAGCGTTGCCGATGAGTTGTGCGGGTGTGCAGGCCGCGGCTTGGGCGGGCGTGCTCAGCGCGGTGACGCTGAGCAGGCTGGCCAGCAGCGCGGTGGTGGCGCCGACAGCAAGCGTACGGACGGAGGTTCGGGACATGCTTGGCCCCCAACTGGGAAAGAGAGAAGTCGCTGCCGTACCCGTTGGTTTGCTTGTCTGATCGTTTGTTCGTTTTGTCGGTAGGCCGGCGACCCCTGCGGAATGCAGTGATCCTAGTCGATGGGATTGGCGCGGCCTAGGCCCCACTTTCCGTTACAGCGCAACGGATTCCATGTCATTGGCGCATCTGCGCAAGTGGCGGTACCGCGGGACCGGGGTGTTCACTGAGGGGAGAGCAGGGCCCGCTGGAGCGGGGCGGCCAGCGAGCGAGCGTACACGTCGGTGAGGTGTTCGGAGTCCCATCTGACCGCCGTAGTTCCGATGAACGACGGGCAGAAACCGGCGCTGTCGCAGAACCACATCCGGGTGTCCACGTACGACGTGCCCGTGGACCGGGCGACGGCCTGTTCGGCCGCGGCCAGCGAGACCCAGTCGTCGCTGATGGGCCGCACGCAGTCGGCGGGCATACCGCCGGCCGTGTCGCAGTCGGTCAGGGATCCGGCCTTGGGCGGCGGCGCCAGCGTGACGACCCGCCGGCTGTCACCGGGGTCGAGTTGGGCGATGGTGCGGCGCAGGGCCGTCTCGTACTCGGTGACGGCCCGGGCGCCGGTGGCTCCGCTGGCGAGTCGACCGAGCGTGTCCTCGGTGCTGGACAGGACGACGAGTTGCGGGCGCAGCGCGAGCGCCTCGCGGACGGCCCAGGCATGGTGGGCATCGCAGTCGCTGTCGTACCCGCCGTTGGTGTCCTGCACCGGGATGTCGGCGGCGGGGCAGCCTTCGAACGTCAGGCCGACGACACGCCAGCCATTGCCCAGCGCGCTGTCGATGCCGGGGAGCCAGCTCATCGCCATCGAGTCGCCGATGACGACAGCGAGCCTGGCTCCGGCCGCGGTGCTGCCGAACGCGCACTGGCCCACCTCGTCGGGCGTCGGCACCGAACAGCCGCCCCAGTGCGCGCGGGCCGTACCCTGCGCGGCCAGCCCCGGCGTCAGCGCCGGGAAGCCGGCCGCCGACAGCGACGCGTCGATCGTCGCGGTGAGGGTCGGTGGCGCGGGCGCGACATCCTGCGTCGGCAGGGCCAGCAGGCCGGGCGCCCGCGCGGCCGGAAGGTGCGGCGCGGTGCGCTGCGGGACCAGGACCGCCAGAACGGCGACTGCCGACAGGCACGCGGCGGCGGCGACGGCCGGCCGGCGTACCCGGGTCACAAGCGCGGTCCGCGGTTGCCGGAGGCCGAGCCGCCGGCACGGATCCTCGATGAGGTGGTAGGACGCGATCGACAGCCCGAGCATGGCCAGCACGGCGATCGGGTACCGGTAGCCCGGAGCGTGCGGGATGAGCGCCGCGGTGACCACGATGACCGGCCAGTGCCACAGGTACAGCGAATACGAGATGCGGCCGGCGTAGCGACTGACCGGATTCGTCAGCACCGTTCCCCAGGAGCCGACCGGTCCCGGCATTCCGGCGGCGATGAGCACGGCGGCCGACCCGACGGGCAGGGCCGCCCACGGTGCCGGGAACCCGGGAGCCGACGGTACGACGAACGCGCTCACCGCCACCCCGGCGAGGCCGAGCAGCCACAGCGGTCCGCGGGCCCGGCCGAGCCGGGCGCCGATCGCGCGCAGCGGTCCCGCCGCGACGGCCATCGTCGCGCCGACGCCCAGTTCCCAGGCCCGTCCGGGCGACGAGAAGTAGGCGGCCGCCGCCGCGTCGCGGGTCTGCATCACGGAGAAGCCGAACGACGCGACGCTGGCGAGGACGACGACCGCGAGCAGCAGCGCCCGTGTCCGCGATGCCGCCACGGCACGGCCGAGCAGCGACAGCACCATGACGATGACGACCGGCCAGACGAGGTAGAACTGCTCCTCGACGGCCAGCGACCAGAAGTGCTGCACCAGCGACGGTGCGCGATCGGCCTGGAAGTAGTCGACACCGAGGCGCGCGAAGCGGACGTTGGCGGCGAAACCAAGCGCCCACCAGACATCGCCGACCGTCTGGGCGACCCGGGCGCCGCGGAAGACCAGGTGTGCCGCGACCGTGACCGCGGCCAGTACGGTCAGCGCCCCGGGCAGGATGCGGCGGACCCGTCGCGCGTAGAAGGCCCGGAACGACAGCCGGCCCCGTTTCTCGGTCTCCTGGACCAGCAGCCCGGTGATCAGGAAGCCGGAGATGACGAAGAAGACGTCGACGCCGATGAAGCCGCCGGCCGGATGTCCGGTGAGATGGTTCAGGACGACGAGGACGATGGCGACGGCGCGCAGTCCTTCGATGTCGGCCCGGAAGCCGGCGGATCCGGTGGTGGACTCACCGGTGGGTCGGACCGTGTGCGGCACGGCAGCGACGTGGCTTGCCATCACCGACCGTTGTGCCTGATCGACAATGCGTCGCGGTTCGTGCGGTCGCGCCGCCCGGCTCGCATCGGAGGCACCGATCGGTGCTTCTGGCTCGTCATGCGTGCTGAACTTACCGCGCCTGCCTGGCGTCCGCGAACCGTGGGACATCCCGGCGGTGACGCCCACCACACCGTCGTGGCGCGGCCGGTGGCCGGGCCACCAGCCGCGAGCCGTGTGCCGGTGCTACCGCTCGATCAGATCGACCTTGTCCGGGTAGAAGGCGAGGTAATCCCTGATCTCCGCGACCGGGGCGTAGGGCTGCTCGTACGTCCAGACGGCGTTGACCAGCGTGCCGTCGACGGTCTCGATGCTGTAGTAGGAGCAGTCACCCTTGTACGGACAGTAGGTCTGGTGCTCGGTACGGGTGAGGACCGACATGTCGACATCCGCGCGCGGGATGTAGTGCACCGGCGGGTACGACGCCTCGCGGAGGGTCAGGGCCCCGGTGGTCTCGCCGATCGTCCGGCCCGCCACCGACACCGCGATCCTGCCCGGGTTCCGTTCGACGGTGATCGGGTGGTCGGCGGACGGGACGAGTATCTGCTTGTCGGTCATGCTGGGTCGAACATCCCGCCCCGCCCGTTGATTCCGTGCGGCGCGCTCGGCGTGTGCGGCGCGCTTGGCGTGCTCGGCGAGTCTGGCTCTCTTGGCGTGCCTGGCACGCCTGGCGTGTCCGGCGGCGGCGCGACCGAGGTCGCGATGAAGATCCGGACCTCGCGGGCGCCGGGTGGCACCGTCGCGCGATCGGTGGCGCGGCCGGCGTAGCGCTGGGCGATGGCGTCCAGCGCCTCGGTGGCCTCGCGCAACTCGTCGGCCGTCAGGAACGTGGTGACTCCGCCGAACCCCGTCGCGTCGCGCCACCGCGGCGGCTCCGAGTCCTCCCGGCGGAGGCGATCCTTCAGTCGCTCCAGCTCATGGTCGAGGAAGACTTCGCTGGCGGCCTGCGCGGCGAGCTGTCCCTCGATGCCGAGGCCCCGGCCGGACAGGCTCTGCTCGTAACTCGTCAGTCGCCACGGCTTCTCCCGCCCCGCGCCGCCGGACGCCTGCTCGACGAAGCCGTACTTGGCGAGGATGTTCAGGTGGTAGGAGCAGCTCGCGACGCTCTCGCGCAGCTCCCGCGCGCACCGGGTCGCGGTGGCGGTCTCCTCGCGGCCCACCAGGTCGATCAGCTTCCACCGCAACGGATGCGCCAGCGCCCGCAGCGCGGTGGCGTCGCGCCGGGTGGCGGGGTCGTCGGGCACCGGGGCAAGGTATCTTGCTCAACGTTTCTTTGTAAAGACTTGTTGTTAATCGGATCCGCACGGCCCCACCGCGCGCTCTGTCGCGAACGTCGATAACTTGTTACGCGGGGCGGGGTGCCGGCCCGCACGAGGACGGCGGTAGGTTGGCGGGCGTGCCAGGCGGGCGGGACGGTCCGTCGGCCGCGCCGTATCGTGCCCCACCGGCGTGGCTGATCCGCCGGCATCGCGCTCGCGATCGTATGGAGGATGGCGCATGTCCAACGGCGGAGACCTGTTCGCACTACGCGATGACGCGAGCCCGCGTCCGGGCTTCGAGCTCGCGCGCCGCGGCTACGAGAAGCGGCAGGTGGATCAGTTCGTCTCGCAGGTCGAGCGCGACATCTCGGCGCTGGCGGCGGAGCGCGACCAGGCGTACGGGCAGTTCCACGAGCTGGCCGGGCAGTTCCAGCAGCTCCAGGCCGAGCTGGCCGACCTGCGCCAGCGCCCGCCCCAGGTGGATCCCGCGTCCTTCAGCGACCTGGGTCCGATGGTCAGCGAGATCCTGGCCCTCGCCGAGAAGCAGGCCGAGACGATCACCAGCACCGCCGGGCAGCGGGCGGCCGAGCACCAGGCCGAGGCGGAGAAGGTGCTCGCCGACGCCCGGGAGCGGGCCCTCCAGGCGCTGCACGACCTCGAAGAGGAGCTGACGGCGCGGCGCACCGACCACGAGAAGGTCACCGAGGAGCGACACTCCGCCGCGCAGGCCGAACTCGCCGAGATCCGCGAGTTGGCCGACCGGCTGCGGGCCGACGGTGAGGCCGCGCACGAGCGCGCCCAGCAGGAGGCGCGACGGATCAACGAGCAGAGCACCCAGCAGGTCGAACAGGCCCGGGCCGAGGCCGGCGCGTTGATGGAGGCGGCTCGCGCCCAGGTTGCGCAGGAGATCGAGGCGGCCCGCGCCCAGACCCAACAAGAGTTGGTCCAGTGGCAGGCCAACGTGGAGCGGGAGCTCGGCGAGCGGCGGGCCGCCACCGAGCGGGACCTCACCGAACGCCATGCGGCGGCCGAGCGGGAGCTGACCCACAAGCGCAACGTGGCCGAGCAGAAGACCGCCGCGGTCCATGCCGAGGCCCAGCAGTACTCGGCCGACCTGCGCCGGCGCGCGGACGACCAGCACGCCACCCACCAGCAGCAGCTTGCCGTCGTCCAGCAGGAGATCGAGAGCCGTCAGCAGGTGGTGACCCAGTTGCAGGCCGAACTGGAGACCGCCCAGCAGCAGCTCGCGCAGTCGCGCGAGGAGGGGGCCGCCGCGGAGCGCGAGGTCACCCAACTGCAGCACAGCCTCGCCGAGACCCGCCAGAGCCTGACCGCCGAGCTCAACCGGCTGGACGAGGCGCGGCGGGCGGCCGACAACGCGGAACGGCACGCCAAGGACGTCCGGGCGAGGGTCCAGCGCGAGGCGAAGCGGGTGGCCGACCTGGCCGCGGCGGCGGTGATGGCAGCCGCCGCACACGGTGGTTCCGACACCGGAGAGTACAAGGTGGTACCGGTGCGGACGGGCCCCAGCCGGACCACCGGCGAGGGCGTCGAGCCGCAGGCGGTCGAGTCCCAGGTCATCGAGGTTCAGGGCGTCGAGCCGCAGGTCATGGAGCCTCAGGTCATCGAGCCCCAGGCGGTCGACACCCAGGTCATCGATGTTCAGGCGGTCGATACCCAGGCCATCCACGCCCAGGCCGTCGAGGCCCCGGCGGGGGAGCCTTTCGCGCCGGAGCCGTTCGCCGGGGAGCCGTTCGCCGCCGAGGCGCCCTTCGCCGGGTCGCGATACCCCGGGTCGCGATACCCCGAGTCGCGACACGCCGACTCGCGACACGCCGAGCCGGCGGCTGCCGAGTCGCCCTTCGCCGGGCCGCCGACCGGTGAGTCCCCGGTCGTCGAGTCCTCGACTGGTGAGTCCCCGGTCGTCGAGACCCCGACCGGCGGGTCGCCGGTCGTCGAGTCCGAGGTGGTCGAGTCCTCCACCGGCGAGTCCCCGATCGTCGAGACGCCCGTCGCCGAGGTTCCGTTCGACCCGTGGGCGCCCAACGGCGGCAACCACGCCAGGCACGAGGCCGGCTGGGTCATTCCCGGGCAGCGGGAGCACCAGCCCGGGCGGGTCGCCACCGACGCCGAATGACTCGTACGGGGCAATGATCGCCACTCTGGCGGTGGAGAACTACCGCTCGCTGCGCCACCTGATCGTCGCGCTCGGACCGCTGAACGTGGTCACCGGTGCCAACGGCAGCGGCAAGTCGAGCCTGTACCGGGCCCTGAGCCTGCTCGCCGACTCGGCCCGGGGCGGTGCGGTCGCGGCACTGGCCCGGGAGGGCGGCCTGCCCTCCACCCTGTGGGCCGGTCCCGAGACGACCGGACGGGCGGTCCGCGACGGCACTCACCCGGTACAGGGCACGGTGCGCGGCAAGCCGGTCAGCCTGCGGCTCGGGTTCGCGGAGGAGGACTTCGGGTACGCGATCGACCTCGGGTTGCCCCCGCCGAGCCGTACCCCGTCCGGCACCGGGCCGGGGCTCGGCTCCGCCTTCCGGCTCGACCCGGAGATCAAACGCGAGTGCACCTGGAGCGGACCGGTGCTGCGTCCGGCCACCCTGCTGACCGACCGCAGCGCCACCGCGGTGCGCGTCCGCGACCCCGACGGCGCCTGGTACGCCGACCGTGACGCGATCCGGCCGTACGACAGCATGCTCAGCGAGTACGCCGATCCGCAACGAGCCCCGGACCTGCTGGCACTGCGTGAACGGATCCGGTCCTGGCGCTTCTACGACCACGTCCGGACCGACGCCGAGGCACCGGCCCGGTCGGTCCGGATCGGTACCCGCACCCCGGTGCTCGGCCACGACGGCGCCGACCTCGCCGCCGCGCTCCAGACGATCCGGGAGGTCGGCGACGATGACGCGCTGCGCACCGCCATCGACGCGGCGTTCCCCGGCAGCCGTATCGAGGTCGCCACCGAGGACGGGCGGTTCGACCTGAGGTTGCACCAGCACGGGCTGCTGCGTCCCCTGCGGGCCGCCGAACTGTCCGACGGCACACTGCGGTACCTGCTGTGGGTCGCCGCCCTGCTCACCCCGCGCCCGCCCGCGCTCATGGTGCTCAACGAGCCGGAGACCAGCCTGCACCCCGACCTGCTGAGCCCGCTGGCCGACCTCGTCGTCGCCGCGTCGGCCGGCACGCAGATCGTCGCGGTCACCCACTCCCGGGCGCTGGCCTCCGCCCTGGAGCGGGGCGCCGAGCGCGACGGGGTCGACCTGCGCACCATCGAGCTGGTCAAGGAGTTCGGCCAGACCACGGTCGCCGATCAGGGCCGGCTCGACGAACCCCTCTGGTACTGGCCGACCCGCTAGCTCACCCGTTCGGCGCGACCAGCCCCAGTTCGTACGCGGTGATGACCAGTTGTATCCGGTCCCGGGCGCCGAGCTTGGTGAGCAGCCGCGCGACGTGCGACTTGGCCGTGGCCACCGTGATGAACAGCTCGCCGGCGATCTCGCCGTTGGACAGGCCGCGCCCGACCAGGGTCAGCACCTCGTGTTCGCGCTCGGTGATGGCCGCGACCGGCCGTGCGGAGCGTCCCGCGGCGGGCCTGGATTCGACGAAGTCCGCGATCAGGCGGCGCGTGACGCTCGGCGCGATCAGCGCGTCGCCGGCGGCGACCACCCGGATCGCGGCGAGGATGTCGTCCAGCGCCATGTCCTTGACCAGGAACCCGCTCGCGCCGGCGCGCAGCGCGCCGTAGACGTGGTCGTCCTCGTCGAAGGTGGTCAGGACGAGCACGCGCGCCGTACCCGTACCGGTGGTGATCAGCCGCGTGGCCTGGATCCCGTCCATGCCGGGCATCCGGATGTCCATCACGACCACGTCGGGACACAGGTCCGCGACCAGGCGGACCGCCTCCGCGCCCGTCGAGGCCTCCCCGACGACGTGCAGATCGGGGGTATCCGCGATGAGCACCCGCAGGCCGGAGCGCACCAGCGGTTGGTCGTCGGCGAGCAGGACGCGGACGGTCACCGCGCCTCCGGCGCCACGGACCCAAGCTCTGCCGCGGCGGGTCGAGACTCCGCCGCCACGGGTCCGGCCGGCGTCCCCGCGTCCGTGATCGGCTCGGGCAGCGGCAGCGTGGCCGCCACCCGGAAGCCGCCCTCGGCGCGCGGCCCCGCGCTGAACTCGCCGTGCAGCAACCCGACCCGCTCCCGCATGCCGGTGATCCCGTAGCCGGTACCCGCGACCGCGCAGCCGCGTCCGTCATCGAGGACCTCGATGCGCAGCTCCGCGTCCCGCCGCTCGACGGTCACCCGGCACTCCCCGGTACCCGCGTGACGCACCACGTTCGTGACCGCCTCCTGGATGATCCGGTACGCGGACAGGTCGATGTCGCCCGGTACCGGCCGCCGGTCCCCGCGCCAGCGCACCTCGACGCGGACCCCCGCGCCGGCCGCCGTCGTCGCGGCCAGCCGGTCCACGTCGGCCAACCCGGGTACCGGGTCGAGGGACGCCGGCCGCGGCGCCGGACCGGGCTCCGCCCGGCGCAGTCCGCCGACGACCCGGCGGAGGCCGGCCAGAGTCTCCCGGCTGGTCGCCTCGATCGCGCGCAGCGCCTCGCGCGCCTGCGCCGGCTGCGTGTCCATCACCCGGCTGCCCATGCCGGCCTGGATGGCGATGATGCCGATGCTGTGCGCGACCATGTCGTGCAGTTCCCGGGCGATGCGCAGCCGTTCGGCCGTGATGGCTTCGGCGGCGACCTGTGCGCGCAGCGCCTCGGCGTAGCCGCGGCGGGCCCGGACGGAGTTGCCGATCAGCCAGGCGGCGACCATTGCCAGAGTCGGGATCAGCGGCCGGGCGACGGTGTCGGCGGCGGTCGGGACAGCGAATTCGACGGCGACCTGGACGGCGAGCGCCGCCAGGGCGGCCGGCACCGAGACCCTGCGGGCCCGGTTCGCCGCGATGACGCCCACGGCGAGGTCGATGGCCACCAGCTGGACGAACCGGATGTTGATCACGTACGTGACGTCGTGCGCGTGGACCGTCACCGCGACGAGGGACGAACCGGCGAGCATCAGCGCCAGGGTGGTCAGCGGCCTGCGGCGCAGCAGGCCGGCGGGCAGCGCCACCATCAGCGCCGCCTCCAGGTACCGCAGGGTGACTTCGGGCGCCCCGAGTTCGTGCGGGGCGCCGTTCGGTCCGCCGGGCACGTTGAACACCAGGATCAGCGGCAGCACGACGGCTCCGCCCCAGCCCAGAGCGGTCCACACCGCGGCCGGCACGCGGTCGCGCAGCGGCGGCCGGGGGGAGTGCGCCGTGGCGGTCATGCCGCGAGACTAGCCGGCGCTCCGCCGGGCGGCATTGGCCCGCGGACGGACGCCCATGGGTGGACGCCCGTGGACGGACGCCCACGGGCGCATCCCGTCCGGCGGGGTGCCGCCGGTGGCCGGATGCCCGCGCGGGGGCCGGCCCGGCAGGCTTCCCGTCGTGATAGAAGTCAGCGACCTCACCAAGCGGTACGGCAGCACAACCGCCGTCGACCACCTGTCCTTCGCCGTGCGGCCCGGATACGTCACCGGGTTCCTCGGACCCAACGGGGCCGGCAAGACGACCACCCTGCGCACGATCCTCGGCCTGGACGCCCCCACCGGCGGTACGGCCACGGTCGGCGGCGTCCCGTTCCGTACCCACCGCCGCGGCCTGCACCACGTCGGCGCGCTGCTCGACGCGCAGCAGGTCCACGGCGGGCGCACGGCCGCGGCGCACCTGGCGGCCCTGGCCCGCAGCAACGGCATCGGGCCGCGACGGGTCGACGAGGTGCTGGGGGAGGTCGGCCTGAGCGAGGTGGCACGCCGGCGCATCGGTGGGTTCTCCCTCGGCATGAAGCAGCGGCTCGGCATCGCCACCGCGCTGCTCGGCAACCCGCCGGTGCTGATGTTCGACGAGCCGGTCAACGGCATGGACCCCGAGGGCGTGCTCTGGGTACGCCACCTCTTCCGCCGGCTGGCCACCGAGGGCCGCACGGTGTTCCTCTCCAGCCACCTGATGAGCGAGATGGAGAACACCGCCGACGAACTCGTCGTCATCGGTCAGGGCCGGCTCATCGCCGCCGAGTCCGTGCGTGGCTTCGCGGCCCGCAGCACCCGGCTGCGCGTCGTGGTGCGCACGCCACAGGCCGCCGAGTTCGCCGCGGTGCTGACCGCCGCGGGCGCCGAGGTCGAGCCGGAGGGTTCGGCGGGGGTGGAGAGGCTGCGCGTTACCGGACTGGCGGCGGAACGGATCGGAGCGCTCGCGTTCGACAACCGGATCATGCTGCACGAACTGACCACCCAGACCGCGTCACTGGAGGAGGCATTCATGGAACTCACCGCCGGCAGCGTCGAGTACTCGACGGGAGGGCCCCGATGAGCGCTCACGCCGTACGCCCGCGCGACCGGGCCGTGCCCGCCGCACGTACCCTGCCGCCGGTGCGCTTCCGCGACCTGCTCGCCGCCGAGTGGATCAAGATGCGGTCGCTGCGCTCCACGTTCTGGTCGTTCGCCTTCGTCACGCTGTTCGTCATCGGGTCCGCCGCGCTGGCGGCGATCGGGGACTACCGCAACTTCCCGCACTACAGCGCCCAGATGCAGCGGGAACACGGGTTCGCGCTGAGCGACGCGTTCCCGTCGGCCGGGTACCTCGGGCTGATGCTCTTCGCCGCCAGCATGGGTGCGATCGTCATCGTCAGCGAGTACGGCAGCGGACTCATCCGCACCACCACCGCGGCCGTTCCCGCACGCGGCTCGGTGGTGTTGGCCAAGGCGGTCGTCGTGGCCGCGGTCTGGACCGTGGTCGGCGCGGCCCTCGCCGCCGGTGCGTTCGTGGTCTCCCAGGCCATCCTCGACGGCCGGCACGCCGGGGTCCCGATCACCCATCCCGGCGCGCTGCGGGGTCTGGTGGCGTGCACCCTGCTGGGTCCGGTCTGCGCGCTGATCGGACTGGGTCTCGGCGTCCTGATCCGGCACAGCGCCACCACCATCGTCACCGGCGCCTTCACCATCCTGATGCTGCCGACGTTCTTTTCCCAGGGCAGGCGCTGGTCGGCCGACGTCAACCACCTGATGGTGTACCCCGCCTGGTGGCGCCTGACCATCGTGCTGGGACCGGTGGCGCCCGGCGACTTCCAGTTCGCCTCGGTCGCCGAGTCCTGGATCGTGTACGCGGCCTGGCCCGCCGTCGCGATCGTCGTCGCGGTCCTCGCCGTGCGCCGCCGCGACGTCTGAGCAACAGGCCCTTACCGCTACCGCGCCACCCGGCCGGACTCGCGGGCGGCCAGTTCGTCGACCAGCCGGGCGGTGACCGGGGTGTCGATGCCGTACCGCCGCGCCGCCCGCAGCACGGAAGCGCCGATCGCATCCAGTTCGGTGGGCAGGTTCGCCTCGGCGTCGCGCTGCATCGAGGACTTCATGCCGGCGGGGATCCGGTCGAACATCGCCAGGATCGTCGCCGGGTCCACCCGAGAGCCGGCCGCCCCGGCCACCGTGGTGACCTCCGCGATCACCGCCGCGAGGGTGTCGCGCTCCTCGGTGCGGATCGTGCCGGCCGGTGCGGCGGCGTACGTGGTGAGCAGCGCCAGGGGCGCCAGGAACGCGAGCTTGTCCCACAGCAGGACGGTCTCGTCGTCGCGGACGGTCACGTCGAGGCCGGCCTGCCTCAGGTGGCCGGCCAGCGCCTCGACGCGCCCGATCGGCGCCGTGTCGCTGGCCACCTCGATCCCGGAGAACGGGCTGGTGTGCTCGATCCGGCCGGTCGCGACCCGGGCCGACTCCACCCGGATCGCCCCGGCGACGACCTGGGCGGCCGGGAAGCGGGTACGCAGCAGGGCCAGGTGCTCGACGCCGTTGAG
>DASXOA010000453.1:0-4517 GCA_036494675.1 Rugosimonospora sp. | reverse complement strand
CTCGCCGGCCGGGACCTGACCGGGCTGCACGAACACCAGTTGCGCGAGATCCGCGGCAACGAGGTCGCGATGATCTACCAGGACCCGATGACGTCGCTGAACCCGCTGATGCGCGTCGGCGAACAGGTGATGGAGGCGATGACCGCGCACGGCGTGCCCAAGGCACAGGCCCGTGAGCGGATGCTGGACCTGCTCGCCCGGGTCGGCATCCCCGACCCGCGCCGCACCGCCCGGGCGTACCCGCACGAGTTCTCCGGCGGCATGCGCCAGCGCGTCATGATCGCGTCTGCGCTGGCCATGCGGCCGAAGCTGCTCATCGCCGACGAGCCGACCACCGCGCTGGACGTGACGATCCAGCAGCAGATCCTGGCGCTCGTCGACGAACTGCGCCAGGAACTCGGCATGACCACCATCTGGGTCACCCACGATCTGGGTGTGGTGGCCCGGCTGGTCGACCGGGTCGTGGTGATGTACGCCGGTCACGTGGTCGAGGACGCGCCGGTACGGCAGGCGTTCGCCGCGCCGCAGCACCCGTACACGGCCAGCCTGCTCGCGTCGCTGCCCGATCCGAACAGCGACGGGCGCGGCCGGCTGGCCCAGATCCCGGGCCGACCGCCGACGTCCACCGAAACCGTCACCGGCTGCCCGTTCCGGCCCCGCTGCGCCCAGGCGCGCGACATCTGCGCCGTGCGTCCCGAACTGCTGGCCCGGCCGGTACCCCTGTCGTCGGCCGCCGCCACGAAGGCGGCCGGTGGCGGCGCCGCGGTCGCGGTCGCGGCGGAGGAGTCGATCACCCGGGTCGCGTGCCACGTGCCGCCCGCGGAGTGGAGGTAGCGATGCTGCGTGCGACGAATCTGACGAAGCAGTACCCGGTCCGGGGTACGGACGGCGTCGTGCAGGCGCTGGCCGGCGTCTCGCTGGAACTGGCCGAGGGGGAGACCCTGGGCATCGTGGGCGAGTCGGGTTCCGGCAAGTCGACCCTGGCCAAGCTGCTGGTGCGGCTGGAGGATCCGACGTCGGGCACCGTCGAACTCGACGGCGTGGACCTCACCGCGCTGCGCGGCGGAGCGCTGCGCGAGCAGCGCCGGCGCATCCAGATGCTGTTCCAGGACCCGTACTCCTCGCTGAACCCGCGCCAGCGCATCGGCGGCATCCTCGGCGAGGTGCTCGCGGTGCACCGGCTCGCCGGTGACGCCCGGGGGCGGGCGCGCCGGGTCGGCGAACTGCTGGACCTGGTCGGCCTCGACGCGCGGCTGGGCCAGCGGTACCCGCACGAACTGTCCGGAGGGCAGCGCCAGCGGGTCGGCATCGCCCGAGCGCTGGCGGTCGAGCCGAAGGTACTGCTGCTGGACGAACCGGTCTCCGCGCTGGACGTGTCGGTACGCGCGGAAATCATGAACCTGCTCGACGACCTGCGCCGGGACCTGCGCCTCGCGTACGTGTTCATCAGCCACGACGTGTCGATGGTGCGGCACATCAGCGACCGCGTCGCGGTGATGTACCTGGGCCGGATCGTGGAGCAGGGCGACTGGAAGTCGGTACTCGACGACTCCGCCCACCCGTACACGGTGGCGTTGGGCGCGGCTGTGCCGGTACCGGACCCGACCGTGGCCGAACCGATCCAGGCCACGGTCGTCGGCGAGGTACCGGACCCGGCGAACCCGCCGTCCGGCTGCCCGTTCCACCCGCGCTGCCCGCTCGCCGAGGATGTGTGCCTGCGCACGGATCCTCGACTGCTGCCGTTGCGCCCCCACCACGACGTCGCCTGCCACGTCGCGATCCGTACCGCGGTGCCGGCCGCCTGACCCGATCGGACGGCGGGAGGCCGGGAGCCACAGGGCTCCCGGCCTCCCGACGGCCTATGTCCGCCCAATCCGGATCACTCGCCGCGCAACTGTTTCCACATGAGAGTTCCGGTGGCGGCCATCGTCACCATCTTGTCGACACTGCTGTAATAGGCGCGATTGTATTCCGAGGAGACGAACTTGCTATCGGCC
Organism: Rugosimonospora sp.; assembly: GCA_036494675.1. Taxonomy (GTDB): domain Bacteria; phylum Actinomycetota; class Actinomycetes; order Mycobacteriales; family Micromonosporaceae; genus Rugosimonospora. Next base: position 2,520 of record DASXOA010000453.1, on the reverse strand, counting down.
GCAGCCGCCTTGGCCGCGTCCTCGCGCGTGGCAGACCCCTGGAAGGCCTTCACTGCGAGGGCCGACTTCGCGACCCCCCGCGCCTCGTAAGCGCGGTCGGCGAGCTTCTCCGCCACGGCCCCGGAGCCGAACGCGGCCACTTCGATGCCTGCCCCCAGCGCCTCCTTCCACTTGCCGTTGGCGGCGTCCACCAGGACCTCCGCTCCGGCCATGCCCGCCGCGACGAAGCCACACCCCGCGAAGACGATGGCGCAGGCGCCGAACCCTATCTTCGCCCACTTCCACGCCCCGCTGTCGGTTATCTTGTCCATGCTGCCCACGTCGTGCCTGACCCTGGACCAGAAACTCTGGTGCTTCTTGGGAGGCACGGTGTGGGCCATGGATTCCGTGCCGCAGTAGAAGGCCTCGGCCAGGCACGGGGGCGGCGGAAGGTACCCGCAGAAGAAGCCTTCGACGAGGCAGGTGTTCTTGCTTGCCGCGTGCCGGGATGATCGGCCGGACGAACGTGAGGAGCGGTGGCTCGACGAGGAGTGCGTCGCCGCACGGTGCCGGGCCGCCTTCTGCTGCCCCTTCTCCCACTGCCTCATGCACGACGCGTTGCAGTCGGCCGGCCTCAAACCCGTGGGGTCGCTGAAGGTGGTGGGGTTGTCGGTGGCGTACGCGTAGGGATTGGCGGTGTCCGGCTGGTCGTTGTTGTCCATCGGGTCCGGCGAGAGGAACCTGCCAATCGACGGATCGTAGTAGCGCGAGTCGAGCAGATCCAGGCCGGTCGAGGCGTCCTGGACCCTGCCCAGGAAGCCGCGGTCGCCGGGAATCTGGCTGGCGGTGCCGCGGGGCGCGCCGTAGGGCAGGTACAGCTGGCGGCTGACCGTCCCGGTGGAGCCGATGGCGAGCTGTTCCGAGCCCTGCCCGTCGGCGGCCAGCCAGGTCAGCGCGGTGGGAGTGCGCTCGGCGACGGTGGCACCGTCGGTGCCGGTGGTGTAGTAGCGGGTCGCGACGGGTGTGGCGCCGCCGGTGCTGGTCAGTTCGGTGTTATCGAGGAACAGGGTTGTGGAGCCGGGATCGCGGCGCAGCAGCCGGTCGCCGGCGCCGTCGTAGATGTAGGAAGTGGTCTTGTCGCCGGTGGTGCTGGTGGCGACCTGGTCCTGCACGTTCCAGGTGAGCGTGGTGCTGGCCCCGGCGACGGTCCTGGTGGTGAGGTCGCCGTTGGCGTCGTACCCGTAGGTGTTCGTGCCGATCGCGGACACCGCGTGCGGACGCACGGAGCCCGATCCCTGGGTGGGGTAGGTGTAGCTCGTGGTGACGCCGTTCTGGCTCGTGGACGTGATGTTCCCGGCGCCGTCGTAGGAGTAGGTGAGGTTGTACGGTGCCGGGCCGTTGCCGTCCGCGGGGTGGCCGCAGTCGGTGGTGTCGGTATAGGCGGCGGTCAGCCGTTCGCGGCCGTCGTAGCCGAAGCACTGGCTCTGGCCGGCGACGTGGTCGGTGATGGAGGAGACGTTGTTCACGGAGTCGTAGGCGTAGCCGTCGTTCTGGACGGTCGCGCCGCTCACCTGAGTCTGGATGCTGGACAGGCGGCCGGTGTTCGACTCGTAGGTGTAGTCGCGCGCGACCAGGGAGCCGTACTGCCGGCCGGTGAGTTTGCCGTCGCCGGCGAAGGTAGTGCCGGCGACGTAGGTGGCGGCACCGGTCAGGGTGGTGGGAAGGCCGATGTTGGTGTACTGCTCGGTGACGGTCTCCTTCGGCAGGCCGCCGGCGTCCGGGTAGGTGATGGACGTCTGGTGGTTGGCGCCGTCGAAGCCGTAGGAGAAGTCGTAGGTACGACCCAAACCGGTCTCCCCGGTCGGGATGGTGTACTCGCGGCCGGTGACCCGGTACCGCGCGTCGTAGGAGGTGACCGCGTCGATGTAGGTCTGCCCGCCGGCGTACGTCGTCGTCGCGGCCAACTGGTCGAGGGCCCCGGGCATGGTGTCGTAGGTCAGGGCGGTCAGCTGGGTACCGGTGTTGAGGTCCCCGGCCCACGTCGACGTGATCCGGTTCATCGCGTCGTACCCGGTCGACAGCTTCTGTCCCTTGGCGTCGGTGACCGAGGTGAGGTTGCCGGCCCGGTCGTAGGTGTTGGTCGCCGGCCCGCTGTCCGGGTCGGTGGCGGTGAGTTTGCGACCGAGCCAGTCGTAGGTGTAGCTGGTCGTGTCGCCGTTGGGATCGGTGACGCTGGCCAGGTCGTTGTGGTCGGGCGTGTAGGTGTAGCTGGTGTCCTGGTGGTTGGTGGCGTCGAGGTAGTCCTGTTCCTTAATGGTCTTGTCGAACGCGTCGGTCCACTCGACGACCTGGCCGCCGGTGGGGGGCACCGTCACGGTGTGGTCGCCGTGGTCGGTGATGGTGGTGCGCCACAGTTCGGTACCCGCGGACTTGGTGACCTCGGCGGCCTTCTGCTCCAGCGAGTCGTAGCTCGTGGTGCCGTACACCGGGATCGCGCTCTCGGCCGGGTTCAGCAGACCGGAGCCGGGGGCGGCGGAGTTG
>DASXOA010000452.1:0-4409 GCA_036494675.1 Rugosimonospora sp. | reverse complement strand
GTGCTCAAGCCAGCGGCGCTGCGGCACGTCCGTGGGGTAGAACCGGCCGCGCCAGTCCCGGTACTGCCATCCCGAGGTGCCCACCACGATCACGACCACCGGGGTACCCGCGAAACCCCCGCCGGTAACCGCGAGGTCCCGTGGGACCCGCCGGCGGCGGGATGCTCCGGCGGGGCCAGCCCCGGCGGCCAGCCCGGGCGGGATGCCGGCCGTGGCCAATGGTCACCGGATGGTCACCCGATCGTGTCGCCGCATGCGTTGTGGCCGCATGCCGTGTGGCCGCCGTGGCGGGCTCAGGCTACCGTCGTGCGGGTGGACGCGGTGGCGGAGCCGGACAGCCCGGGAGCCCTGCATGATCGCGCGGTCTCCCTGGTGGAGTACCTGCTCGCGGTGCGCTCGCTGCTGGACAAACCCGTGCGTACCGTGCCCTCCACGGACGCGTTCTGGCAGGCGGATCTGCCCGCCGACCCGGCATGCCGGCTGGGGCCGACCGACCCGGGTGGCCCCTGGTTGCGGATCGGCCGGCCCGCCCAGCCGTCCGACCCGGCGATCCCGGCCGGTCTCGTCGCCCACCTCTCCTGGGATCTGTCCTATGTGGACGAACCTCGCCTGGCCGAGCCCCGGCCCGCCGGATCCCCAGGCGCGAGATCGGATGGCGAGCCCGGTGCGGCGGCCGTGGCGCGCTCGCCGGACGGTACGGCGCTCGGCGAGGCCGCCCGGGCTCGGCAGGACGAGTTGCTGCGCTGGCTGGAGCGGACGTGGCGACCATGGTCACGCGCGGCCGCGTCCGCCGAGGCGACGCGCCGGCTGCACGACCGGCTCTACGATCTGCGCTACCGGCTGGACATGCACGCCGCCAGCACCGAACTCGTCTGGGGCCACGCCATCCTGCGCACCGGGGCGGCCGGCCGCCGGATCGCGTACCCGCTGCTGGCCACGCCGGTGGCGATCGAGTACGACCCGGAGAGCGCCGAGGTACGGGTCGTACCGCAGGGTCCGCCCCGGTTACAGGCGGATGCCCTGGCCGACCTGGACGGCCGCCGGGTCGCCGACCTGCTCGACCTGGCCGGGCCGGTCGGCCAGATCGACGTCGACCCGTGGGACGAGCAGGATCGCGCCGCCTTCATCGAGCGGGCCGCCCGGCGCCTCGCTCTGTCCACAAAGGACATCACCGACACCGGAGTGCTGTTCGCCCGGCCACGGCTGCGGATGGTCCGCCGGTTCCTGGAGGACATGCGTACCAGACTGTCCACACCGGACGGACAGGTCGGCGCGCTGGCCAGCGTGCTCGCGCACGAACCGAGCCGGCTGCGGATGCCCGGCGACGATCCGGGCGCGTGGACCCGGGTCGGCGAACGGCTGCTCATGCCGATGCCCAGCAACGATGCGCAGGAGTCCATCGCGCGCCGGCTGGCGGAGCACCGCAGCGTCGCGGTGCAGGGGCCGCCCGGTACCGGAAAGACCCACACCATCCGCAACCTGATCTGCCACCTGGTCGCGCACGGCAAGCGGGTGCTCGTGCTGGCGCAGAAGGAGGACCCGTTGCGGGTCCTGCGTGACGGGCTGCCCGAGCAGATCCAGCCGTTGTGCCTGGCCATCCTCGGCCGGTCGGCTGACCAGCTGGTTCAGTTGCAGATCGCGGCCCGGGAGCTGTCCGACCGCGCGGCGACCCTGGACAAGGACGCCGAGGCGCGGTGGGCCGACAAGCTTGAGGCCGAGATCGAACGGGCCGAGGGCGAGCTGGCCGCGGCCCAGGAGCGGCTGCGCGAGGCCGCCGAGCGGGAGGCGGCGACGTTCGAGCTGCCGGGCGGCGCCGGTACCGCCAGCGAGGTGGGCGAGTGGCTGCGCGCGGGCGCTCCGGCACTCGCGCTCATTCCCGACGCGGTACCGCCGGATGTGCCCGCGCCCCTGACGGTGGCCGAGTTCGCGGCGCTGGCCGACCTGGCCCGCCGGATCCCGCCCGCCGACCGGGCGGCCGCGTGCCGCCAGTTGCCGGTGGAGGGCCAACTGCCCACCGGCGAGCAACTGGCCGCGCGCCGGGACGCGTACGGCAATGCCCGCAAGGTGGCGGACGCGCTGCTGGACCGGGGAATCCGGCCGGACGGGGTGCGCCAGCTCGGGCAGCAGCGGCTCGATGAGCTGGCCCGGACGCTGCGCGACGCGGCCGGGGAGCTGGCCCGGCGGGAGGGCACCTGGACCGACCGGCTCGGCCACCTGCTGCGCGACTCCGCCTGGCAGGCGGTCTGGGATGCGCACGTGACGGGGTGCCAGCAGATCCTCGCCGAGCTCGGCCGGCGCACCACGTTCCTGGCCGGTCGCCGGATCGAGGTGCCGGAGGAGCAGGCCGCCGCGCCTCGGCAGCTGCTGGCGTCGCTGAACGAGGTCCGGGGGCGGTTGACCGAGGGCCGGAAGATCGGCCGGTTCGCCCGCGCCGACCTGCACCGGCTGATGACCGCGTGCCGGGTCGACGGCGAGGACCTGCGCGCGGTCGCGGACGTGGAGCTGGTCATCGCGAGCGTCGAACGCACGCAGTTGCGGGCTCAGCTGGCCGAGCGCTGGGCCGAGTGGTCGGCGCGGCTGGACTTCCCGGTACCGCCGGGTGCCGAGCCCGAGATCTGGGCCGGGCACCTTCTCGCCACGGCGACCGGCGCGCTGGACTGGGAGCGGCACGAGTGGCCGGCGCTGTACGAGACGCTGAGCCTCATCCTGGCCCGCGGCGAGCGCCACGTGGACGCCCGTACGCTCGGCGAACTGGCCGGCGCCGTCGAGGCGTGCGGCAACGTGCTGCTCGCCGACCGGCTGCTGGCCGAGCGCGAGGCGATGGCCGCGTGGATCGCGACGCTGTGCAACGGCGTCCCGCAGGACGCGGCCAGCCCGGACGCCACCGTGCCGGACGCCACTGTGCGCTTGGATGTCACCGTGCGCTTGGGCGACGCCCTGCGCCCGGGCGACACCGGAGGCCCGCGCGATACCGGAGGCCCGCTCGGCGCGCTCGCGATCGCCTGGCGCGACGACGACCTGGCCGGGTGGGACGACGCACTGGCCGAGATCCGTCGACTGTGGACGGTGCGACCGGACGCGCTGCGCTTCGCCGAACTCGCCGCGCGGCTGGCACCGGTAGCCCCGGGTTGGACCGGCCTGATCGAGGCCGGTACCGCCGTGCCGGACTCCGGCGAACACGCCCTCCAGGCGTGGCGCTGGCGGCAGGCGCAGACCTGGTTCGACGACGTCGTCGGCCAGGTCGACACGGCCGCCCTGGGCCGGCGGGTGGAGCGGTGCCGAGACCAGATCCGGTCGCTCACCGGCGACCTGGTGGTCACCTCGGCATGGCTCGGCGTGGCGCGTTCCCTCGACGACCGGAAGAAGGCCGCGCTCGCCGACTGGACCGCCGCGCTCCGGAAGATCGGCAAGGGTACCGGCAAGACCGCCGCGCATTGGCAGGCGATGGCGCAGCAGGCGATGGCCGAGGCGGTGACGGCCGTACCGGTCTGGGTCATGTCCATCGACCGGGCGCTGGAGCAGTTCCGGGGCGGCGAGCCGCTGTTCGATGTGGTGATCGTCGACGAGGCGTCGCAGGCCGACATCTTCGCCCTGCCGGTCCTGAGTCTGGCCCGGCGTGCCGTGGTGGTCGGGGACGACCAGCAGATCGGGCCGCAACTGGTCGGGGTGCCGTCGGACAAGGTCGGCGCGCTGATCGCCGACCACCTTCGGGAGGTACCGTCCAGCGCGCACTTCGACACCGAGAGCAGCCTGTACGACCACGCGGTGCGCCGCTCGCCCGAGCGCATCCTGCTCACCGAGCACTTCCGCTGCGTACCGGCGATCATCGCGTTCTCCAGCGACACCTACTACGACCGCAAGATCCAACCGTTGCGCGCCGACCTGCCCGCCGGCATCGACAACCCGGTCAACGCGGTCTTCGTACCCGGCGGGCTGCGTGAGCCGCGCGAGGACTTCGGTGAGGTCAACGTCGCCGAGGCGGAGGCCCTGGTGAGCCGGGTCGCGTTGATCGTCGACGACCAGCGGTACGACGGCCGGACCATCGGCGTCGTCAGCCTGCTGTCCACCAGCGGCCAGGCGGCCTACCTCCAGCACCGGCTGCGTGAGGAGATCGGTGCCGAGGAACTGGAACGCAGGGCGCTGCGGGTCGGCGACCCGTACACGTTCCAGGGCGACGAGCGGGACATCGTGCTGGTCAGCATGGTCGTCGCGCCCGGCGGGGAGGGTACCTCGATCGGCGCGTTCACCAGGCGCGACTACCACCGGCGGATCAACGTCGCGGCGTCCCGAGCCCGCGACCAACTCTGGCTGTTCCACTCCGTACGGCCGGGGGAGCTGCCCGCCGACGACGCGCGTGCCCTGCTGCTGGCCTACTGCCAGCAGCCCAGGCTCGGCGAGCGGCCGCCGGA
>DASXOA010000451.1:0-8005 GCA_036494675.1 Rugosimonospora sp. | reverse complement strand
CGGCCCCCGGGCTGGATGGGAAGCCCGGCCGACGTAGGACGCCCTACTCGCATAAATCGCGGCAATTTGCGAGTACAGCGTCCGATGTCGGCGACCCACGCGTGTCGCGACCCCACGCGTCGACCGGCGCCCGCACGAAGGCGGGCGCCGGTCGGGGTCACGGAGTGGAAGGTCAGCGGGTCGGTGTCCGGTCGGCCGGCCCGGCAGGCGCGACCCGGCCCCGCAGGACCCAGCCGCGGCGGGTGCGCGCCCAGTGCAGCCGCTCGGTCTCCCACGGCCGCTGGGCGGCCTGGTAGCGCTCCCACAGGTCGGTCTGCGCCCGTTGGAACTCGACGATCGCGGCGACGAGCCGACGGATCGATCGCCCTACCGCCATGAGATCCGCGGCCGGCGTGTGCGCCCGCCGGTACGGCGCCCGCCCCGCAACCGCCGGGTCCGCGGCCCGCTGCCAGTCGCGGCCGTCCCGGCTGTCGGCGCCATACCGCCACACGGCAACGGCGAGGAGCGAAATCAGGCTGGTGACAAGCACGAGAACTGTCATGCCACTGAGCATGCGCGGCCTGACGCGACGGCAGAAGTGGCAGAACTGACAGGCTCCGCGTATATACTGCCAACATGCTTCAGGACGTGGTCGCGATCGTGGACGGGTCGGTGCACCCCTTCGAGCTCGCTGTGGCGTGCGAGGTGTTCGGCCTCGACCGGTCCGCCGACGGTCTGCCCAACTTCGACTTCGCGGTGTGCGCGGTGGACGACCGGCCGTTCCCCGTGACCGGTGGCATGACCCTGCAGGTCGCGCACGGCCTCGATCGCGCGGCGAGCGCCGACCTGGTGGTGATCCCCGCCTGGACGGTCGACGAGGTTCCCGTCCCGACCGAGATCGTCGACGCGCTCCACGCCGCGGTCGACCGGGGCGCCACCGTGCTCAGCGTCTGTTCCGGGGTCTTCCTGCTCGCCGAGGCGGGCCTGCTCGCCGGCCGTCGGGTGACCTGTCACTGGTACCACGCCGACGCGCTGGCCGAGCGCTTCCCGTGCCTGGAGGTCGAGGCCGACCGGCTCTACGTCGATGACGCGCCGGTCATCACCAGCGCCGGCACGGCCGCCGGCATCGACGCCTGCCTCTACGTCGTACGCCGCGAGTTGGGTCCGCGGGTGGCCAACGGCATCGCCCGCCGGATGGTGGTGCCGCCGCACCGCGACGGCGGCCAGGCGCAGTACATCCAGACCCCCGTTCCCATCGGTGTGGCCGACGGCGACGACCTCGCACCATTGCTGGCGTGGATGCAGGCGCATCTCGACGAGCAGATCAGCGTTGCGGGGCTGGCTCACCGGGCGCACATGTCGTCGCGGACCTTCGCCCGCCGGTTCGCCGCCGCCACCGGCACTACGCCGCACCAGTGGCTGACGCGGCAACGGGTGCTGCTGAGCCAGCAACTGCTCGAGGACGGCGGCCTCGGCGTCGATGAGATCGCGCGACGTACCGGGTTCGGCGCGGCCGACCTGCTGCGCCACCACTTCAGCCAGCAGGTGGGCACCACGCCGATGGCCTACCGCCGCACCTTCCAGGGCGCCGAGGACGCGCCCGCCATCGCCGACATCGCCTAGCGGCCACCGCCGGCGTCGCTCAGGCGTGCACGCCGGTGAGCGCGAAGAACTCCTGCCGGCTGCGTGCGTCGTCGCGCAGCGTGCCGAGCAATGTCGAGGTGACCGTGCTGGATCCGGCCGCCAGGACCCCGCGCAGCGTCATGCAGGTGTGCTCGGCCTCGATCACGACGCCGACGCCGCGGGGCCGCAGCCGACTGTTGAGCCACTCGGCGATCTGCTTGGTGAGCCGTTCCTGCACCTGCGGCCGCGACGCGCAGTGCTCGACGACCCGGGCGAGCTTGGACAACCCGAGGATCCGCTCCCCCGGCAGGTAGCCGACGTGCGCGACTCCCATGAACGGCAGCAGATGATGCTCGCACACCGACCGGAGCGGAATCCGGCGGGCGAGGACGAGTTCGTCGTAGCCCTCGTCGTTGGGGAACGTCGTCAGGTCGAACGGCCGCGGGGTGAACAACTCGGCGTAGGCCCGAGCCATCCGTGCGGGCGTGTCGCGCAGGGACTCGGTGTCCGGGGCCACTCCGAGTGCCCGCAGAAACGCCTCGGCCGCCCGCTCCGCCGCAACGAGGTCGACCTGCTCCGGCTGCGGAAGCACGTGCAGATCCGGGCGGACCGTGGGAAGCTCGGCTGTTTTCACCTAATTATCTTGGTCATATTCCAGCGACCCGGTCAAGTGGAAGAGGAATACTGCCCGTTGAAAGGTTTCGCACATCAACATGGGCGTAACATGGGTGGGTGATGGTTGATCAGGACGCAGGATCCGCTCCGGACTCGAGAGCGTCGATCCGGGCGGTCGCGGCACTCGACGACGACCTGCGGCGCGGCATGTTCAGCTACATCCGCGATGTCGGCCGACCCGTCACCCGGGAGGACGCGGCGAGCGCCGTGGGGATCTCCCGCAAGCTGGCCGCCTTCCACCTGGACAAACTCGTCGACGTCGGCCTGCTCCGTGCCGCCTACGACGAGCCGGAGCGTCGCGGCCGGGTCGGGCGCACCCCAAAGACCTACCGGCCGACCGACCTCGACGTCCGAGTGAGCATTCCGGCCCGCCGGCACGAGGACCTGTCCGACATCCTGGTCGATGCACTGGTCGCCGAGCCCGCGGGCGGGAGCGCCATGCAGTCCGCCGTGCAGGTGGCGCGCAGCCACGGCGAGACCCTGGGCGCCGAGGAGCGCCACCGCAGCCGCGCCGGGCGGCTCGGCGCCGAACGTGCCCTCACCCTCGCCGAGCGCGTACTCCGGGAGCGCGGCTTCGACCCGACCCGCGACGAGCCGTTGTGTGTGCGGTTACGGAACTGTCCGTTCCACCCGCTGGCCGCGCAAGCGCCGCAGGTCGTCTGCGGCATCAACCACGCCTTCCTCACCGGCTTTCTCGACGGAATGCATGCCCGGACCGTGCAGGCCGTCCTCAACCCTCGGCCCGGAGCGTGTTGCGTGGAGCTACAGGCAGGTCCGGCGTCGACCGACGAGACCGGACCGGGCGCAGGGTGACGACCCGGTCGGCGTCCAGCGCCTGCACCAGATCGGCCCGCGCCCGCGCGACGCGGGACCGGATGGTGCCCACCGGGCAGCCGCACGCCTGCGCCGCCTCCTCGTAGGACAACCCGATCAGCTGGGTGAGTACGAAGGCGGTACGCCGGTCGAGGTCGAGATCGGCCAGCAGCGCGGCCGCCGTGACCTCGCCGGCAACATCCGGCTCGACGGGGGCGGGATTGACCCACGGCAGCAGGGCGTCGCGGCGCCGGCGCCGGGTCCGCGCGCGCAGTTCGTCCATGCAGACGCGGTGCGCGATCGCCAGCAGCCAGGTGCGCGCGGACGAGCGCCCTGCGAACGACGGCGCCGCACGTACCGCGCGCAGGTAGGTCTCCTGGGTGAGATCGTCGGCGCTCTGGGGATCGACCAGGTGCGCGGCGAAACGCCACACATCTGCCTGCGTGTCCCGGATGAACGATACGAGCGCCTGGTGATCCCCGCGGCCGGCCGCTGACAGCACCACCGTCAGCGCATCCACGTCAGCCACCGTAGGCGGAGCGCGGCCGAACGGCAGGAGCCACCCCCACTCACCCGCCGGTCGGCGGGAACCACCCGGCGCCGGCGGACGACTATCTGCGTGTGCTGACGTGTGAGAAAGCGCGCGAGGCGACCTCGGCGCAGCTGGACGGTGCGGACCCGGCAGTGCCGCTGAGCGACCTGCGCGGGCACCTCGACGCGTGCGGCGCCTGCCGGGAATGGCGCTCCGCCGCGGCCGCGGCGACCCGGCGGGCCCGCCTCACTGCGACCGACGGCGTACCCGATCGTGCCGAGGACATCGCTGCCGCGGTTCTCGCCGCCGACGACCCGGTGCCGTCGCCCGGTCGGCGGCGGGCCCGGATCGGCCTGGCGGTGATCGCGGCGGCGCAGCTCGCCGTGACGATCCCGGTGCTCGTCCTCGGCCACGACCACTCGACGCCGATGCACGTGGCGCACGAGCTGGGGTCGTTCGACCTCGCGTTGGCGGTCGGCTTCCTCGTCGCGGTCTTCCGTCCCGCCCGCGCGGCGGGCATGGCGCCGCTGGTGGGTGTCGCCGCCGTTGCGCTGGTCGCGACGGCCGGGATCGATCTCGCCGCCGGGCGGACCCAGGTGAGCGAGGAGGCGCCGCACCTGCTCGCCGTCGCCGGGTGCGTGTTGCTGTGGCTGATCGCCCGAGGCGAGTCCGGCCACGGTTCTGCTCCCGCCCGGCACAAGCGGAATCCGGCGACCGCATCGCCCGGTCGGCTGCGCGGGCGGGCCGCCGCGGCGCTGCTCATCATCGGTGCCGGCAGCGCGGTCGCGGTGGGCGCGGTCAGCCGCCCAGCCGGTGCACACGCGGTGCTGGAGAGCACCAGCCCAGCCGACGGCTCGATCGTCCGCACCGCGCCACAGGCGGTCGCGCTCCGCTTCGGCGAGCCGGTGATCGTTCCCCCCGGCGCCGTACGGGTCTACGACGACCGGCTGCGCCGGGTCGACCAAGGTGCGGTCGATCATCCCGACGGCCGCGCCGACTCGGTCGGCGTATCCCTCCGGCCCGCCTTGCCGCCGGGCACCTACACCGTCACCTGGCGGGTGATCTCGGCCGATTCGCACCCCGTCTCGGGCGGCTTCACGTTCTCGGTCGGACATTCCAGTGCGGTCGCCGGTACGGCGGTCAGTAGTGGCGGCGGGAGCACCACCGTCGGCGTACTGCTGGGCGCGACGCGGCTGGCTGGGTTCGTCGGGATCGTGCTCGGGCTCGGCAGCGCGGTGGTGCTGTTCGCGTTGTGGCCGGCGGGTCGGCGGGTACGTCGGGCCCGGGTCCTGGTGTGGACCGGGTGGGGCCTGCTGGTCGCCGGTAGCGCTGGTGGCCTGCTCCTGCAGGGGCCTTACGGAGCCGGTGCCGGGCTCGGGCAGCTGTTCGATTCCCGGCTGCTGTCCACCACGATCGAGACCCGGTTCGGGACGGCCTCGATGACCCGGATCACCCTGCTGCTGATGCTCGCGGCGCTGCTGGGGCTCGCGTTCTCCCGGCGCCCGGTGACCGTGAGCGCCGGTGCCCCGGCGGGCCCGGCACAGCGACAACCGCCGCGGTGGCTGCTCGGCGCGGGTCTCGCGGTCTCGGTGGCCATCCTGGTGACCTTCGCGGTCTCCGGGCACGCCGCCGACGACACGTTGAGCGGGTTGACGTTGACCAGCGACGTCGTCCATCTGGCCGCGATCGCCGTCTGGATAGGCGGTCTGGCGCTGCTCGTGGACTGTCTCGCCGTCCGGTCTCGGGCCGCCGACCTGGCCGTCGTCCTCCCGCGCTACTCGCGGCTGGCCTTCACCGCCGTGGTCCTGATCGCGGCGACCGGCGTCTTCCAGTCCTGGCGTGAGGTCGGGTCCTGGCCGGCTCTGGTCGACACCGTCTACGGCAGGCTGCTGCTCGCGAAGATGGGCGGCTTCCTCGTCCTGATCGGGCTCGGAAACCTGGCCCGACGCTGGGTGCACCGGTACTACCTCGATACCAATCCCGTGCGCTGGTTCGCGCCACGGCTCGTCGCGCACGCCGACGGTCCGGTACCGCCGGTCGTCGACCCGCCGCCGGCGACGCGGCACGCCGAGCCGGCGCGCATCCCACTTGCAGGGCTCCGGCGCGGCCTGGTCGGCGAGGTCGTGATCGGACTGGCGGTACTGGTGCTGAGCACGATCCTGGTGAACACCGCGCAGGCGAAAGAGACCTACGCACCCCACTTCCAGACCACCGTCGCTGCCGCGCAGACTCGCCTCCAGGTGACGGTCGATCCGGCGCGCACCGGTATGGCGATGATCCAGCTACGCGCCGACACGCCATCCGGCCGGCGGCAACCCATTCAGCAGGTCACCGGCGCGTTGTCCCTGCCGGCGCACCACGTCGGTCCCGTGCCGGTGCACTTCACCCGCAGTGCCCCCGGGCAGGCGATGGCCATGACGAGTTTTGCCGTGTCAGGCCGATGGGATCTCGATGTCAGCGTGCAGACCTCCGCATTCGATGCGACCACCTTTCGCGTCGCCATTCCCGTGCAGTGACACCGATCCAGGACAGGCTTCCGAAGGAAGGGCTCATGGCCGCACATCGCAACCCCGCCCGCTCGCTCACCCGGCTCGGGCTGGTCGCTCTCGCCGCACTGACCTTGGTGGTGGTCGCCGCCGTACCCGCCTCCGCGCATGTCACGGTGCACGCGGACACCGCGACCCAGGGCGGGTCCGCCAAGATCACCTTCCGGGTGCCGACGGAGGTGGACAACGCCTCGACGACCGCGTTGCGCGTCGCCCTCCCGCGGGCCACCCCGATCGCCAGCGTGGCGGTGCAGCCGCAGCCCGGGTGGTCCTTCCGGGTGACCACCGCGAAGCTGGCCAAGCCGATCCAGACCGACGACGGACCGGTCACCACCGCGGTGACCGAGATCGCCTGGAAGGCCGACTCCGCGGCAAGCGCGATCAAGCCCGGCGAGTTCGGCGAGTTCTCGATCTCCGCCGAGCCACTGCCCAAGACCACGTCGCTGCAGTTCCCCGCCCTACAGACCTACAGCAACGGCACCGTCGTGCGGTGGATCCAGGTCGCGGCACCGGGTGCTCCCGAGCCCGAGCACCCCGCGCCCACCCTGTCTCTCACTCCTGCGGGAACGACGCCGGAGGCCGGCACCACCGCAGGCGAGTCCCACGTGGCGTCCGCGCCGCCCGCGGCCTCCGGCTCCGGTACGGCACTCACGCTGTCGATCATCGCGCTGGTGATCGCCGTGCTCGGCGTGGCCGCCGGCGTGCTTGCCCTGCGCCGCGGCCGCATCGTGCGGTGACCCAGCCGGGCCAGCTGGCCGGGTCAGCCGACCTGGGTCAGCCCGAAGTTGGAGGGCTTTCCGGTGGTGTTGTCGGTGGTGTAGTAGCGGTAGTCGTCGGTGGCGACATAGCTGCTGCTCCATACGCCGTTGCCGGTCACCTGGACGGTGCGTCCGGCTGTATAACCGACGGTGTTCTGCTTGTGGAACCGCAGGTTCAAGGTGGTCGACGGCCGGCCGGTGCCCGTGATGGTCACCCTCGAGTTGCGCGCGGCGTGCGCCGGCCCACTGAGGGTGGTGTCGATCTGGGTCAGCCCTTCGTGCAGATGCCCCGAGGTCGTCACGTGGTAGCGGTAGTCGTCGGAGGCGAGGTAACGCAGGCTCCACACCCCGAAGCTGTTGACTGCGACGGTGTGGGCGACATAGCCGTCCTTGCCACGCCGGTGCAGCCAGACCGTCGTGTTCGTGTTGGCCGTCGCCGCCCCGGTCAGAGTCACGGTCGAGCCGAAGTGGGCGTACGCCGGGCCCTTGAGCGGGCCGCCGGCCCGGATGTTGGCCGCCACGCCTGCCGCGCCGGCAGGTGAGAGGTGGATCTCGATGTGCATCGGGTCGCGGGGGGAGTCCGAGGACCAGTCGCCGCCCCATTCCGCGCCGTAGGGCCGGATCAGTGCGCCGGTGTCCAGCGGCAGGGTGGTCGTGCTGGTGGACATCGGTGCGGTGGTCTGCCCGTTGGTCGCGGCGTTGACGTCGATGGCGAGACCGTAGCCGTGGAAGGAGTGCGACGACGAGCCGGCGATGTTGCGGACCTCATAGCCCCAGCAGTCGCCCTGGTAGCACAGCCGCTCGCGCATCCGCGGCACGATGATGCTGAGGATCTTCGTGTCGATGGTGGCGATGTCGGCATTGGCGACGCCCTGCGGGAAGGAGTGACCCTGGAAGGAGAACGGGATCGATCCGCCCGCCCACTGCCATCCCCACGCGCCCGGGTCGTACTGGCCGAAGTGCGACCCGGTCGGGTCACCGGCCTGGTTCGGTTTGATGCCGCCTGGATGGTTCGGGAGGTGCCCGTCCGTTCCCGGCACGTACGGCGCCGCCTGCCGCGGTGAGCCGGCCCCGGTCGC
>DASXOA010000450.1:0-10114 GCA_036494675.1 Rugosimonospora sp. | reverse complement strand
AGCCGATCGAGGCGATGGGGCAGGCGGCGGTCGCCCTACTGGTCAGCCAGATCGCGGGCAACCCGGTGCCGGCCGATGAGATGCTCTTCGACCCGGAGTTGGTGGTACGCGGGTCCACGGGTGCGGCTCCGACGAGTGCGCGGCAGGAGCGGGTGACCGCCAAGGTCGGGGCGGACGGGGCCGCTTCCTGATCCGGCCCCCGGTCACCACCTAGCTCTTCACCTCGCTCTGCGGACCAGGCCCCGTCCAGCTTCGCCCTGCCCTACTTACCCCGGATTACCCCCGCGCTCCGCGACGGGGCGGGCACTCGGCGCCCACGCGCCACAGGTAACGATTCGCACTCGACTCGGTAACCGCCGAGTCTCGGCCGTGCAAGATTCGGCACGAGCGATGTCGCCAGCACGTCAGGCTCGACGCCGTTGCCCGCTGCACAAAGCCTGATTCGCTCGGATTCTCGGAACATTTCGCCCATCGTCGTGACCGAGTCGTGTCTTTGCGAAATCCTGCCGATATCTTGCGGTCATCTGTCGGTATCAGTACCGTGAGGCCAATCCGGAGGGATCACCTGGCGTCACGTCCGAAGGTCGCTTCGGCCCAATCACGCATGACCAGATCGCTGCTGCACTCAACCCAGAACCCGACGGATCAGTTACAGGGCATCGCCGTGGTGACGGTCATCGCGGCTGAAGCAACACCCCGCCCGGGAAAGGATGAACGGATGTCCGCATCGCAATACCGGAAGGTCGCGGCGCTAGCGCTGGTGACTACCGTAGGCATCAGCTTGGCCGCATGCTCCAGCAAGTCATCGAGCGACTCGGCGAACGGCAAGACCACGATCGTTGTCGACTGCGCACCGCTGAAGACCGACAACGATGGCAAGAGGCTCGCGCAGTGGAACTCCGACATCGCCGCGTTCGAGAAGATCCACCCCGATATTGTCGTCAAGAGCATCTCCGTTGGTGCCCAGTGCGACACGCCGGCCGACTTCACCGCCCGCCTCCAGGGCGGCACCGAGGCCGACGTCTTCTACGGGTACATGACCGACGTCAACCAGGTGCTCGACGCCGACCAGGCCACGGACATCACGTCGTATATCAACAACACGACCGTCCCGACCTGGGGTGATATCACCGCCGGCGCCAAGGCCGCGTTCACCCAGGACGGCAAGGTCTACGCCGTTCCGTTCTACGCGTACACGATGGGTCTGGTCATCAACAAGACCCTGTTCACCAAGGCCGGTCTCGACCCGAACAAGCCGCCGGCGACGTGGGCGGACGTCGCCACGGACGCCAAGGCGATCGCGAAGCTCGGTGGCGGCGTCGCCGGTTACGAGGAGTACAGCTCCGGGAACACCGGTGGTTGGCACTTCACCGCTGAGATCGACTCGCGTGGTGGCTCGGTCGTGTCGACGGACGGCAAGACGGCCAACGTCAACACGCCGGAGGGGCAGGCCGTCCTGCAGAACCTGCTGGACATGCGGTTCAAGGACAACAGCGTCGGCACCAAGCAGCTGCTCGGCTGGCCTGACCTGCTGACCAACGCCGCCGCGGGCAAGGTCGGCATGTACATCGGCGCACCCGACTCGATCCAGTCGATCGTCGACCAGTTCCACGGCAGCTACGCCGACTGGGCACTGGCCCCCATGCCCGGTGTCGACGGCCCCGCGAAGGCCACGCTCGGCGGTGGCAACGGCTACTTCTTCAAGAAGGGCGACACCCCGGCGCAGATCAAGGCCGGTCTCCAGTGGCTCAGCTACGAAGACCTCACGCCCGGTGTGGGTCAGTTCAACTACACCGCGCAGAAGGGCATGGGCCAGCCGGTCGGTCTGCCGCTGAGTGACCTCTGGACCCCGGGCAGTGCGTCGCAGAAGAAGTCGGCCGATCTGGAGCAGGCCAACACGAACCTGAACCTCGCCGACTACACGAACTACGTCAACAACCCGGTTCCGGTCAAGCTCGAGCCGCCGAACGCGCAGGCGGTCTATGCGGTCCTCGACAGTGCGATGTCCGCGGTCCTCACGCAGCAGAACGCGAACATCCCCCAGCTGCTCTCGACCGCGACCACCAAGATTAACTCGGTGCTGTCCCAGGGCTCCTGACGTCGGGGGTGCGGGGGTCCAACTGAGCGGAGCCGAGCCGGTCTTTGGTGAGGCGAGCACAGTCCTCGCAATACATGCGAGTGGACCCCCGCACCGTCCGCGTGCCCCCGTGAATCCGATCGTCGGCTAGTCAGGAGTTCGCCATGGCGGCCACCACCACTGTTTCCACGGCACCGGCACCCGGCCGCCGGGCTGGATCTCACCAGGTTTCGAGACGGCGAGCCGGCCTTCGCCGCAAGGTGTCCAACAACCTCACCGGCTACCTGTTCATGCTCGGCGCGGTGCTCTGCTTCGCGTTCTTCTCCTGGTACCCGATGGTCCGGGAGTTCATCATGAGCTTCCAGCGCACCAAACGCGGTCTGACGACCTGGGTCGGCTGGGACAATTACGTCCGCGTCTGGCATGACCCGGCGTTCGCCACCGCGTGGAAGAACACCGCCTACTTCTCGCTTCTCGCGCTCGTCTTCGGTTATGCCCTGCCGTTCCTCATCGCGGTGCTGCTCAACGAGTTGCGCCACGGACAGGGTTATCTGCGGGCGCTCGTCTACCTGCCGGTGATGCTGCCGCCGGCGTCGGCGCTGTTTCTCTTCGCCTACGCCTACCAGCCGGACAACTCCGGCATCTTCAACTTCCTTCTGCACAGCCTGCACTTACCGACGTCCCAATGGGTGCAGTCGACCAGCATGACGATGCCGTCCCTGGTGATCGCGTCCACCTGGATGAACATGGGCGGCGCGATCCTCATCTATCTCGCCGCGCTGCAGAACATCCCCGGCGAACTCTACGAAGCCTCCGAACTCGACGGCGCCGGGCTGCTGCGCCGCCTCTGGCACGTCACGATCCCGCAGACGCGGCTGATCCTCTCGCTGATGTTCCTGCTGCAGGTCGTCGCGACGATGCAGCTGTTCATCGAGCCGCTGATCCTCGCCGGCGGCGACGGCGTGGAAGACCACGCCACGTCGATCGTCTACCTGATGTACCAGCACGCGTTCAAGGAACAGGACCTCAACGGCGCCGCGGCGCTGGGCGTGATGCTGCTGGTGGTGCTGGTCGGTTTCTCCGCTGTGTACACGCGGCTCAGCCCGCGCGAGGACTAGAAGGGTACGAGCTGACATGGCATCAACCGAAACGGCGACTCGTACTCTGATCGCTGGTGCTCGTTTGAACCGGCCCGCCAGCAAGCGGATCTACTGGGCGATCGTCATCGTCACCGTGATCGTGTTCTCCTTCGTCTTCCTGGGGCCGCTGTACTGGATGGTGAGCGGCGGGCTGAAATCCGGCCATGAGATCGCGCAGATCCCACCGACGCTGATCCCGAAGCACCCGGAGTTGAAGAACTACTCCGACGCGTGGGCCCAGTTGAGCCTGGGGAGGCTGATCCTCAACACCTTCTACTACGCGTTCGGCGCGCTCGCCTTCCAACTGGTGCTCGGCGTCGGGGCGGCGTTCGCGTTCTCGAAACTGAGGCCGCTCCTCGGGAACGCCATTCTCGGCCTGATGCTCGCCACGCTGATGATTCCATCGACGGTTCTGATTATCCCGCAGTACGTGACGGTCATCGACCTGCCGATCTTCCACTGGAACATGCTCGACTCGCCATGGGCCATCTGGCTCCCGGCGGTCACGAACGCGTTCAACATCTTCCTGCTGAAGCGGTTCTTCGACTCGATCCCCTCCGACCTTCTGGCCGCCGCGGCGATCGACGGAGCCGGTCCGCTGCGGCAGCTTTGGTCGATCATCCTGCCGATGTCCCGACCGATCCTCGGTGTCGTCTCGATCTTCTCCGTGACGGCCATCTGGAAAGACTTCCTCTGGCCGCTGCTGGTCGAACCGTCGCCGACGAGCCGCACCGTGAACGTCGGCCTGTACGCGTTCTCGCAGGGCATCACCCAGAACGTGCTCGTCGCGGGCGCCGTCATCGCGGCCGTGCCGACCATCGTGTTCTTCCTGATCTTCCAACGCAACATCATGTCCGGACTCACCACCGGCAGCCTCAAGGGCTGACCGGCAAGCAGGCACGCATTCGGTCCACGCCGGTCAACGTCGACCGCGGGGGGCTCTCCACACGCGCAGGAACGAGCAGGAAGCAGGTACCCGCAGTGCCCGAGAAGGTGTCTACCGAGTGGTGGCGCAGCGCCGCCATCTACCAGGTGTACCCGCGCAGCTTCGCCGACGGCAACGGCGACGGCGTGGGCGACCTGGCCGGCATCCGCGCACGCCTCGGGTACCTGCGTGACCTGGGAGTGGACGCGATCTGGTTCAGCCCGTGGTACCCGTCCCCGATGGCCGACGCGGGCTACGACGTCGCCGACTACCGCGACATCGACCCGGCGTTCGGCACCCTGGACGAGGCCGAGCACCTGATCGCCGAGGCGCATGCGCTGGGCCTGGGCATCATCGTCGACATCGTGCCCAACCACTGCTCCGACGCCCATCCGTGGTTCCGGGAGGCGCGCTCGGCCGGACCCGGCTCCGCCGCGCGGGAGCTGTTCTGGTTCCGGGCCGGCCGCGGCGAGCACGGTGAGCTGCCGCCCAACGACTGGACTTCGATCTTCGGCGGCCCCGCCTGGACCCGGGTGCCGGACGGCGAGTGGTACCTGCACCTGTTCGCGCCGGAGCAGCCCGACCTCAACTGGGAGAACTCCAAGGTGCGCGAGGAGTTCGAGTCGATCCTGCGGTTCTGGTTCGACCGGGGCGTGGACGGCGTGCGCATCGACTCGGCGGCGCTGGTGGTCAAGGACCCGACGCTGGCCGACTTCGACCACGACGACCCGCCGGTACCGCACCCGTACACCGACCGCGACGAGTTGCACGAGGTGTACCGCAGCTGGCGGGTCATCGCCGACTCGTACCCGGACAAGCGGGCGCTCATCGGTGAGATCTGGCTGCCGGACACCGACCGCTTCGCGCAGTACCTGCGCCCCGACGAGCTGCACGCCGCGTTCAACTTCGAGTTCCTGGCCTGCCCGTGGGACGCGGGAGCGCTGCGCCGCTGCGTCGACGAGACGCTGGCCGCGCACGCCCCGGTCGGCGCCCCCGCCACCTGGGTGCTGTCCAACCACGACGTGACCCGGCACGTGACCCGGTACGGGCGCGCCGACACCTCCTTCGAGCACCCGGCCCGCCAGCACCAGCACGGCGTACCCACCGACCTCGAGCTGGGTACCCGCCGGGCGCGTGCCGCGGCCCTGCTGACCCTGGCGCTGCCTGGCTCGGTCTACGTGTACGAGGGCGAGGAGCTGGGGCTGTGGGAGGTCGAGGACATCCCCGACGAGCTGCGCCAGGATCCGATCTTCCGGCGTACCGGGGGCGCCGACCCCGGCCGTGACGGCTGCCGGGTACCGCTGCCCTGGTCCGGTGACGCGCCGCCGTTCGGGTTCAGCCCGTCCGGCGCCTCGGCGGTTCCGTGGTTGCCGCAGCCGGCGGCGTGGGGTGCGTACACGGCGGAGGCGGAGGCCGCCGACCCGGACTCGATGCTGTCGCTGTACCGGACCGCGCTGCACCAGCGGTCGGCCGAGGCGCACCTCGGCGACGGGCCGATGGCCTGGCTGCCGGCGGCCGAGGGCGTGCTCGCGTTCACCCGGGGCGACGACTTCGCCTGCGTGGTGAACCTCTCCGGGGCGGCGGTGGAGCTGCCGCCACACCACGACGTGCTCATCGCCAGCGGGCCGCTGGACGGCGGCCTGCTGCCTCCCGACACCTCCGCCTGGCTGCGCCGCTAGCCGGGCCGGTGTCCGGCGGCAGCGGTCGCGGCAGTGTCCGCGGCAGCGGTCGGGCCGCCGCCGGACACGCGGGGAAGACGCTCGGGAGAGGGGTGAGCGGCCCCTCTCCCGAGCACTCCGCGACGACTCGTGGTGAACGTAGGGAGGAGCGAGAACCCATGGATTCGGGCGACCGGGTACTGGTGACCGGTGCCGGTGGCATGCTCGGCCGGGTGGTCCTGGCGCACTTCGCGAACGCCGGTACCCCGGTGACCGCGCTGGTCGTCGACGCCGTACCGGGGCTTCATGCCGACCGGGTCGTCGTCGGGGACGCGCGGGACGTGGCGGCGGTGCGCAAGGCACTGGACGGCGCCACCGGGGTCGTCCACCTGGCCGCGATCCCGTCGCCCGAACACCACCCGGGCGAGGAGGTGTTCGGCAACAACGCGCTGGGCACGTTCACCGTCCTGGAGCAGGCCGGCCTGGCCGGCATCGAGCGCGCCGTCATCGCCAGCAGCTACTCGGTCACCGGTCTGCCGTTCGCGCCGCGCACCCGGGTACCGGCGTACCTTCCGGTGGACGAGTCGCTGCCGTTGCAGGTCGAGGACCCGTACGCGCTGTCCAAGCAGGTCGACGAGGCCACCGCCGCGATGATGTGGTGGCGGTACGGGCTGTCGGTGGTGGCGCTGCGCTTCCCGTTCCTGGGCGGGACCGATCGGCTGGCGGCCCGGGCCGAGGAGTACGCCCGTGATCCCGGCACCGGTGCCCGGGAGCTGTGGAGCTACCTCGACCTGCGGGATGCCGCCGGGGCCTGTGAGCTGGCGCTGTCCGCGCCGGGCTCCGGGTACCGGGTGATCGGCGTGGCCGCACCGCTGACCCTGGCCCCGTACCCGACCGGGGCACTGCTGGACGCGTTCCTGCCGCACGTACCGCGGCGGACCGCGTTCCCGGGCCGGCGGGTGCCGCTGGACCTGGCCCGGGCCGAGCAGTTGCTGTCGTTCCGCGCCGAGCATGAGCTGCCGTTGACGGAGCTGCCGTCAACGGAGCTGCCGTCAACGGAGCTGCCGTTGACGGAGTTGCCGTCGGCGTCGCTGCCAGTGGCGGAGCTGCCGATGAAGGAGCCGTCGTGATCGAAGTCTGGCCCGGCCGGGACGCGTTGCGCATCACCGGGGTACGCCCCATCGTCACCGCGCCGGACGGCATCACCCTCGTGGTGGTGCGCGTGGACACCAGCGAACCCGGCCTGTACGGGCTGGGCTGCGCCACGTTCACCCAGCGGTACCGGTCGGTGGCCGCCGCGGTGACCGAGCTCGCCGACCTGGTCGTCGGCCGGCACCCGGCCGACATCGAGGACCTGACCCGCACCGTGCACTACTCGTCCTACTGGCGCGGCGGGCCGGTGCTCAACAGCGCACTGTCCGGAGTGGACATGGCCCTGTGGGACATCGCCGGGAAGCGCGCCGGGGCACCGGTGTACGAACTGCTCGGCGGGCGGTCCCGGGCGGCGGCGCTCACCTACCGGCACGCCGCAGGCGCCACGGTCGCGGAGACGCTGAAGCTGGCCGCCGACATGGTCGCCGGCGGCTGGCGGCACCTGCGGCTGCAGACCGGCCAGCCGGGACTCGGCACGTACGGCGCCCCGGGCACCGCCGGCGCCTACCCCGGCCACCCGTACCCCGACGGTTGGGACGTGCGGCACTACCTGCGCACCACGCCGGAACTGTTCGCCCGGGCCCGCGACGAGTTGGGCGACGAGGTCGAGTTGCTGCACGACGTGCACAGCCGGCTGACGCCCAAGGAGGCGGTGGTGCTGGCCCGCTCGCTGGAGCCGTACCGGCTGTTCTTCCTCGAAGACGTCATCGCACCCGAGCACTACGACCGGCTGCCCGAGGTACGGGCCGCCTCGCCGGTGCCGATCGCGGTCGGCGAGCAGGTGTCCTCGGTCACCGACGCGGTCCGGCTGGTCCGCGACCTCGGCGTGGACCTGTTGCGGCTACACCTGTCCGCGGTCGGCGGGCTGACCCCGGCGCGCAAGCTGACCGCGATGTGCGAACTGCTCGGCGTGTGCACCGCGTGGCACAACCCGGGCGACGTCTCGCCGATCGGGGCCGCCGCGAACGTCGCGCTGGACGTGAACACCCCGGCCTTCGGCATCCAGGAGGCCCACGTGTACGGCGCCGCCGTCCACGAGGTGTTTCCCGGCACCCTGGTGCCCAGCGGCGGCTACCTCACGCCGTCCGACGCGCCCGGCTGGGGCGTGGACCTGGACGAGCGGGCCGCCGCCCGGTTCCCGGCCCCGTCCGGCGGTGGATTCCCCGCCTGGGCGAGCCGGGTGCGCCGGCCGGACGGCGGCGTGGAGCCGCCGTAACCGGCCGGCGTCCGCTACCTCAACCGGCCGTCGAGCAGCAGCGCGCACCGGATCAGACCCAGATGGCTGTACGCCTGCGGATGGTTGCCCAGGCCGCGTTCGTTCTCCGGGTCGTACTGCTCGGGCAGCAGGCCGGTGGGGCCGGCGCAGTCGAGCATCTGGTCGAACAACTCCTCGGCGTCGGCACGCCGGCCGGTGCGCAGGTACGCCTCGATCATCCAGGCGGCGCAGACGTGGAACCCGCCCTCGGTGCCGGGCAGCCCGTCGTCCCACTTGTACCGGTACACGGTCGGCCCGCTGCGCAGTTCGGCCTCGATGGCCAGCACCGTGGACAGGAACCGGGGATCGTCGTCGGCCAGCAGGCCGGACAGCCCGATCCACAGCGACGACGCGTCCATCTCCGGGCTGCCGTACGCGACGCTGTACGCGCCGACCTCCTCGTGCCAGCCGTGGTCCAGCACGTTCGCGCCGATCCGGTCGCGCAGCTCCGTCCACTCTGGACGGTCCTCGGCCCGGTGCTCACGGGACAGCGTCACCGCGCGGTCCACGGTCAGCCAGCACATCACCTTCGAGTACACGTGGTGGCGTGGCGCGAGCCGGGCCTCCCACAGTCCGTGGTCGGGCTCGTGCCAGCGGCGTTCCACCGCGGCGACCATCGCCTCGATGACCCGCCACTCCTCGTCGCGCACCCAGCCCCGGTGGGCGACGACCCCGGCGATGAGGTCGGCGATGGGACCGAACACGTCCAGTTGGAGCTGCCTGTTGGCGGCGTTGCCGATGCGTACCGGCCGGGAGCCGGCATACCCGGGCAGGGTCTCGATGACCGCTTCGGGGCCGAGGTCCCAACCGTCCACCGTGTACAGCGGGTGCAGCCGCTCCGGGTGGCCGCCGGTACGTTCGACGCACCGGTCCACCCAGCCGAGGAACGCCTCCGCCTCGGTGATCGAGCCGAGGTCGACCAGGGCCCGTGCGCTCATCGCCGCGTCGCGCAGCCAGCAGTACCGGTAGTCCCAGTTGCGTACGCCGCCCAACTCCTCGGGCAGCGAACTGGTGGCGGCGGCGATGATCGAACCGGACGGCTGGTGCACCAGGCCGCGCAGCGTGAGCGCGCTGCGCAGCACCTGGTCGCGTGCGACGCTGGGCAGCTTGAGCGAGGACGCCCAGTCGCGCCAGTTGCGCTCCGCCCGGGCCTGGCGGGCCTCCAGCGGTTCGTCCCAGGCACGCAACGTGTTGGAACCGCAGCGCAGCTCCAGCACGCACTGGCCGCCCATCGCGGCCAGGTCGATCTCGGCCCGTGCCGAGTCGTGGCCGTTGTCGTCGAACACGTCCCACTCGACGCCGGGGGAGTACAGCGCCATCGGCTCGTTGGAGCCCAGCACGAGCAGCCCGTCGCCGAGCGGCTGGAGCCGGATGGTGACCTGACCGAACTCGGGCCGCGGCGCGAAGGTCACCTTGGCCCTGTGCTTGCCGGTCAGTGTGCGCACGAGCGATGTCGACTCGGGTGCCTCCTCGCTGTCGCCCGGCGGTACGCCGACGTCCAGCCAGTCGGTCACGTACAGGCCCGACCACCGGGTCTCGACCGTCATCGTGCCGGGCCGGTACCGCTGCCCGAGCGGGATGCGGAACTCGCGGTCGGCCGGGCGGATCGAGAAGTGTCCCGCCGGTGAGCCACCCAGCAGGTCGGCGAAGACCGCGGAGGAGTCCGGGTTCGGGTGGCACAGCCAGGTGACCGTGGCGTCCGGGGCCAGCAGGGCCGTCGTACGACCGTTGGCCAGCATGGTGTGCCGTTCGATCGGGGTGGCCCGCTCGCCGAACAGCCAGCTGCGCCTGGTCTCCAGCAGCAGCCCCAGTACCCGTACCGCGTCGATCGGCTCGCCGACCCTAAACCCCGCCCTGGTCGGGCCAGTTCCGATCTTGACGCCCACGTCCGGGCCGTGGAGCCGGCTG
>DASXOA010000449.1:0-2272 GCA_036494675.1 Rugosimonospora sp. | reverse complement strand
ACCAGAGACGAGATCCTGATGATCCTCACGCCACTGTGACCATCAAGTACGGTGCCTGGGGAAACGGCTCACCGCCCGTGCTGGCCGGACCGACCAGGCCCGTCTCGTACGCGAGCACGGTGGCCGCGCTGCACGGAGAGTGAGGCAGCCGCCTGGCGGCCGGGAGGTTCCCTCGGGAGTTCACTGGTTGTTTGCCTGGATGTTCTCTTGGCTCGACGTGGGAGATTGGTTGAGCGGTTTTGCTCGTTCGTGATTCTCTGGGGTTGTCTAGGAGGACGAGCGAAGCATGGACAAAGACAATTCGAGCGACCGGCCCGAGGGTGCGGTGCCCGGCACCGACTACCGTTCACCGGCGCCGTTCAAGGCGACCGTCAGCCGTCGCCGGTTCCTGCAGGTGGGCGGCGCGGTCGCCGGGGCGGCCGCCGTTGGGTTCGGGGCTAGCCAGGCGGCCGGCCTCGCCGGCGCGAACCAGGCGCGGGCGGGCGCTAACGGGACTATCGCCGACCTCAAGCACGTCGTGATCCTGATGCAGGAGAACCGGTCCTTCGATCACTACTACGGCAGCCTGCGCGGCGTGCGCGGCTTCTCCGACAAGCAGGTGCTCAAGTACCAGAACGGCACCACGATCTTCGAGCAGCCCGACGCGGCGCGCACCGACCTCGGGTACCTGCTGCCCTTCCACATGGACTCCACCAAGGTGGACGCGCAGAACGCCGGAGACCTCGACCACAGCTGGGCCGGTGACCACAGCGCGCGCAACAGCGGGCTGTGGAACAACTGGACCGCCGCCAAGACCGAGCAGACGATGGGCTACTTCACCCGCAACGACCTGCCGTTCAACTACGCGCTGGCCGACGCGTTCACCATCTGCGACGGTTACCACCAGTCGATACTCGGGCCGACGAGCCCGAACCGGATGTACTTCTGGACGGGCACGTCGCACGGCTTTACGGCCAACCCGCCGGACTACACCGTCGAGTTCACGAACGTCACCACGTACCCGGAACTGCTGCTGAAGGCGGGCGTCTCGTGGCAGGTGTACACCAACCACGAGGTGGGCGACGGCGGCGGGGCCGACGGCTGGGTGGGCGACTACGGCGACAACCCGCTGTGGTTCTACCAGCAGTACCAGACCTCGGAGAAGGCGACCACCAAGGCGGGGCAGCGGCTCGCCGTACAGGGCGCGGTGCAGCCGTGGCAGCCGAGCGCGGGCACGCCGCTCGGGCCGAACCACGTCAACCACGTGCTCGCCCAGTTCATCTCCGACTGCGCCGCGAGCAAGCTCCCCAGCGTCTCCTGGATCGTCGCGCCGTACGAGTACTCCGAGCACCCGGCGGCAAGCCCCAGCTACGGCGCGCACTACGTGCGGACGGTGCTCGAGTCGCTGATGAGCAACAAGGAGCTGTGGGAGTCCACGGCCCTGTTCATCACCTACGACGAGCACGACGGCTACTTCGATCACGTGCTGCCGGGATCGCCGGAGACGACGGTGACGGACGAGTTCATCGGCGGGCTGCCGATCGGCTTCGGCCCCCGGGTGCCGATGATCATCTGCTCGCCGTGGACGCGCGGCGGGTTCGTCGACTCCAACAGCTATGACCACACGTCGATGCTCCGGTTCCTTGAGAGCTGGACCGGCGTCAAGGCCCCCAACGTCACGGCCTGGCGGCGCTCGGTGACCGGCGACCTCGCTGCGGCCTTCGACTTCGGGCACCCGGACTTCTCCATCCCGACCCTGCCGGACACGGTGCCGCTGATCACGCAGTCGGACGCGGAGAAGTCCTTCCCCGCCGTGACCACGCCCGCCGAGGGCGCGCAGGCCATGCCGGCACAGGAGGCAGGCACCCGGGCACACCGGCCGTCCCAGCTCATGCCGCACGCCGACGTCACCATCAACCGCTCCGCCCACACGGTGACCGCGACCATGTCCAACACGGGCAAGGTCGGCGTCTCGCTGATGGTCTTTCCCGACAAGTACCTGCCCGCCTCGGCGACACCCTTCACGGTCGTCAAGTGCAAGGACAAGACCTACACGTGGACCGCGGCGCTGGCCAACAAGTACGGGTACGCCTTCTCGGTCTACGGCCCCGACGGGTTCGTCCGCTCGTTCGCCGGCGAAATCATCCCCGCAGGCACGACCACGGGGCAGATCCCCCGGGTAGCCGCGGCGCCGGCGACCGGGCACGCGCGGTCGCTGCGGCTCACGCTGGCCAACGACGGCACCGCCGCGGTGGCCTACACGCTCACCGTCAACGACTACGCGGGCGCCAGC
>DASXOA010000448.1:0-6822 GCA_036494675.1 Rugosimonospora sp. | reverse complement strand
CTGGACGAGCCGACCGCCGGGCTGGACCCGCGCAGCCGGCGCACCATGTGGCAGATCATCCGCCAGCTCGTGGCTGGCGGCGTCACCATCTTCCTGACGACGCAGTACCTGGACGAGGCCGACGAACTCGCCGACCGGATCGCGGTCCTCGACCATGGAAAGCTGGTCGCCGAAGGCACCCCGGACGAGCTCAAACGCCAGATTCCCGGCGGGCACGTCCGGCTGCGGTTCGTCGACATCGCCGGTCTCGACTCGGCTGCCCGAACCCTCGGCGACGTTTCGCGTGAAGACGATGAACTCACTCTGCAGGTTCCGGGCGACGGCAGCGTGGGGGCATTGCGAGCGCTGCTCGACCGGCTCGACGACGCCTCGGTCGAGGTCGACGGGCTGTCGGTGCACACCCCCGATCTCGATGACGTCTTCTTCGCTCTCACCGGCCGTCCCAGTACCGAGAAGGAAACCGTACGATGAGCACGCTGTCCTACGCGATCAGCGATTCCGCGACGATGCTGCGCCGCAGTCTCCGGCACACGGTGCGCTACCCGGCGATGATGATCATGTCCCTGGGGCTGCCGGTGGTCATGCTGCTGCTGTTCGTCGGCGTCTTCGGCGGCGCGCTGAGTGCCGGCCTCGGGGTCGGGTCGCACGGCGGCCGCTACGTCGACTACGTCGTTCCCGGGATTCTGTTGATGACCGTGGGCTACGGGTCCTCCACGACATCGTTGGCCGTCAACAGGGACATGACCGGAGGGATCATCGCCCGGTTCCGTACCATGGCGATCTCCCGTACCTCGGTGCTGACCGGACATGTCCTCGCAGCCATGATCCGGACGATCGCCGGCATGGGTCTGGTCATCGGTGTCGCACTGCTCCTGGGATTCCGGCCCACCGGCGACCCCGTCAGGTGGGTCGCGGTGGCCGGCGTCGTCGTGCTCCTCGTCCTCGCGCTCATCTGGCTGGCGGTCGCGGTCGGCCTGGCGGCCAGGAACGCCGAGGGTACGGGGAGCTTCACCCTCGTCACTCAGGTTCTGCCGTTCATCAGCAGCGCGTTCGTCCCGCCGGACTCGATGTCCGGCGTGGTGCGCTGGTTCGCCGGGAACGAGCCCTTCACCCCGATCATCAACACGCTGCGGGCGCTGCTGATGGGCGCTCCGGTCGGCGACACCGCCGTCATCGCCGTCGCCTGGTGCGCCGGTATCGCACTGGCCGGGTACCTCTGGGCACGAGCGCTGTTCAGGAGGGATCCCCGCTGATGAACTGATCACGCGCCCGCAGAGCCACCAACGCCTCGCCGCGCAGAGCGCCGGGATCCAGGTCGGCATACGACGACACCGCCTCGGCGTATGCCGACCCATCGGCCCGTTCGGCGATCTGCCTCGCCCGTGCGGCGGACATGGTCGGCTGGAATCCCCGTACGAAACGGAAGCGCTCGGCCAGGGCGACCATCCGCGCTCCGGACCTCGTGGCGCGGGCGTCGCCGGCATGGTCGCCCCGGTCGAGGTCCACCATCGCCAGGGCCAGTAGGAGCGTGCCGCAGACCGGGAAGTCCACCACGGGTACCGGCGCTGTGGCGACGCGATCCGTGATCAGCCCGGACAGCGTGTGTGGCAGTTCTCCCGCGATGTCCTCGACGAGGTCGAGCCGGCCGTGATGGGCGTGCGCGATGACGGTGACGGCCTGGACCTCCAAGGCCCATGAGCCGAACGTGTCACCGCCGGAGGTCGCGCCCGCGGTGTTCCTCAGCCGGTCGGCGGTCCGCCGCCACAGTCGCAGGCCGGCCTCGACGTGACCGCGGGCGAGCAGGATCTCGGCGCGTACGGCGAGTTCGAACATCGATACGCCGACCAGTTCGTCCCCGCCGCTCTGCACCGCCTGCTCCAGCCAGTGCTCGGCCTCGTCGATGTCGCCGTACTGCAGGTTGGCGAGGACCATCGCCCACCGCACCCGCTCCACGCCGAACCGCGCCCCGAGCCCGTCCAGGTTCTCCAGTTCCGCCAGCGACGCGCTCAGGTGACGTCGTGCCTCGTCCGCCCGGTCGACCTTCAGGCACAACTCGGCGGTCCGGGCGCGGGCGACGGCCCGCAGCCACGGATTCTCGCGGTTCTCGGATGCCGCGAGCATCCGCCTGGCCGCCCGCAACGCGCTGTCCGGGTCGTTGTCGTTCTCGGCGACATAGCTGGCTATCCAGTTGGCCGTGCCGGCGAGCAGAGGCTCGTCGCTGTCGCGCAACACCCGCAGTGCCGACCCGTCCGATCCCGGAACGTCGAGCACCGAACACAGGACGATCCCCGTGGCTCGGGTCAGGGTGTCCGGCGGGGCCGGCGGAAGCCGGCGCAGAGTGACCAGGGAGCGCACCGCGCCGGGACCCCGGGTGAGAAACGAGATCATGGTGCCCAGCACCGATGCCGCCCGGGTGGCCTCGACCAGAGCGGGCTCGGGCCGGAAGTGGGACAGGACCCAGGCGGTCTCCTCGGCCAGCGCCGCCAGGCGCGCGAAGTGGGATTCGATCGTCCACAGTGTCCCGAGCGTGGCGGACGTCGCCGCCACGGTCGCGCCGTCCATCCGATCGAGCCCGTATCGCAGCGCCTGCACGAGATTGTCCCGCTCGGCCCCGATCCGTTCGATGGCCGGCAACGGGGCGTCCCCGAAGGGCAGGTCGTGGTGCGCCACCCCGAAGTCACGGGCCCATGCGAGGAAACGGCCGATCACCCGGTCGGTTTCGCGGTCCGCCTCCGCGGCCGCCTCCCGTTGAGCCGTGCTGAACTCGCGCACGGTCTCCAGCATCCGGAAGCGAGCGCCCGATCCGGTGTCGGTGACCTTGAGCAACGACTGGTCGACCAGCCGCTCCAGCACCTCCAGGATGTCGTCGTCGCCGAGCAGGTGCCGTGCCGCGTCGGCGGTGAATCCGTCCGGGAAGACCGACAGCGCCCGCATCGCCGCCTGCCCGGCGGGTTCGAGGAGGTTCCAGCTCCAGTCGATGACGGCATGCAGCGTGCGGTGCCGGTGCGGTGCGTCCCGCGCCGCGCCACGCAGCAGGGTGAACCGGTCGTCCAGGCGACGGGCGATCTCGGCGACCGACATGACCCGGACGCGCGCCGCTGCCAGTTCCACGGCGAGCGGCAGCCCGTCCAGGTGGCCGCACAAGTCGAGCACCACGTCGGTCGGCAGGTCGACATCGGGGCGGGCGGCCTTCGCGCGTTGGTGGAAGAGTTCGACCGTCGTCGGCAGGCTCAGCTCTGGCAACAGGTACACCGATTCCGACGACAGGCCGAGCGGAGCCCGGCTGGTGGTGAGTACCCGCAGGTCCCCGCTCATCGACACCAGTGCCCGCGCCAGTTCGGCGGCACCGCGGACGACGTGTTCGCAGTTGTCCAGCACCAGCAGCGCGGGGCCGGGACCGAGGGCGTTGACGATGCCGGTGAGGACGTCCGCCGGGATGGCAAGGCCACCGGTCGGGGTGCGCCCGGCCTCTCCGGCGCCGAGGGCCGACGCGACCTCGCCGACGACGTCGCCGTCGCCGGCGACCCCGGCGAGCGCGACGAGGTACACGACGCGCTGCTCCGCCTGGCGGCTGACCACCTGCGCGAGGCGGGTCTTTCCCAGGCCACCGGGACCGACGATCGACGTGACCCGGGACGAGTGCAGCAGGTCGGCCACCGCGGTGACGTCATCGTCGCGGCCGAGCAGCGGGTTGGGCTCGTGCGGGACGCCATGCCGGACCGCGGGCTGCTCGCCGCGCAGCAACTGCTGGTACACGCCGCGCAGGCCGGGGCCGGGGTCGCTGCCGAGGTCGTCGCGCAGCGCCTGCCGGTACGCGTCGTACCGGGCCATCGCCGTGGACGGTCCCACCGTGGCCGCCTCGCAGCGCAGCAACTCCGCCAGGGCCTCCTCGTCGCGCGGGCGCTCCCGGATCACCTCTGTGAGCGGCTCCACCGCCTCGGCGTGGCGGCCCAGCCGCGACAGGGCGAGCGCGCGGGCACGCACCAGCGACCGGTACGTCGAGGCCCGTGCCGCCCGCAGTACGGACAGCGGATCGGTGAGCCCAGCATCCCAGTCCGCGCCTCCGTCCCACAATGCGAGACCGGCCTCGGCGTGCCGGAGCGCGGCGGCATGGTCGCCGGTACGCGCATGCCGCGCGCTCGCCGACGCGCTGAGCAGGAGCGCGGAGGCATCGACCCGGTCCTCGCTCACCGAGAGGCGGTAGCCGAAGGGCGTGCTGGCGATGACGTCGGAGCCCAGCTGTGCGCGGGCATGGGAGACGAGGACCTGGAGCGCCTTGGTCGGGTTCTCGGGCTGAGCGTCGCGCCAGAGCGCCTCCACCAGCCGGGCGGTGCCGCAGCCCGCACGGAGATCATCGGCGAGGAGCGCCAGGAGGCTACGCAGCCGGGGGCGGGTGATCTCCCGGTCGCGGTAGGACACCCGCGACAGCAGGACCAGGTCAGGGGTCACCAGAGCAGGCTAACCAGCCGGCCACCCGCTGTTGCCATCCGGCGGTGCCGTGTGGTTGCATCGACGGGCTGGCATGCCGACCCGCAGTGGCTCGTGACGTTTGCGGTCTTCGCTGCCCCCGCCCCGGGCACCCTTCCGGCGGCACTCTTCCGGGCGCGACCCGCATCCCACCCCGTCGAGCGTCGCCGACCCACGCATCACCCGTGCGTGCCTGGAGGTATCCGTGCAGGAGCCACCCGTACCCGCCCCGACACCGGCACCCGTCGCGCCCCGCCCGGTTCTCCGCCCGGGGCCCCGGCGGCGGTGGCCCATCGTCGTGCTGGTCCTCGCGTGCCTGATGCTGCCGATCGCCGGTCTGGTCGTGACGCACCCCGGGTGGATCGGCCGGTCGTCCTCGGGTCGGCCCGGCGACCTGCCCGACCGGCTGCGGATACCGCTCGCCGGGCAGGCCGTCACGGTTCTGGAGAACGCACCGCAGATCGAACACCTCGGGCACGACGAAGACAACGCCGGGGCCCGCCGGGTCATGTGCACCGTCGACCCGTTCGGCGTCGATCCGCCCGGCGCCGCCACGGTGGCTCAGGTCCAATGGGTGTACGCGCTGCACCTGTGCGTCCTCGGGGAGCCCGGCACCCCGTGGGACTACGCGACCAAGAGCGCCGGCCCGGTCGTCATCGGGCTCGGCAACCCGCCGGTGGTACGGCTGCCGGTACCGCAGATCGACTACCGTACCCAGGTCCGCCAGATGATCCCGGTCCGGTACCAGACGGCGGCCTTCGGGTCCTTCGCCCATCCGCAGCTGGTCGCGCAGCTGCGCAAGCGCTACAACGCCGAGGTGGCCAGCGCGCACGCACCCACGTCGGCCAACTCCTCCTGACCCGTAGCGTGCAACCTTTCCCGGCAACCAGGCGACCGATCTCGATCGGCGAGGTCTCCCGGCCGGCCGGCGGCGTGGACGCGAACCATTCCCCGTTGCCGCTGCCCGCGCCGAACCGCACCGTCAACCGCAGACCTCGGACGGCACCGGGCGCCGTCCGAGGTCGCTGTCTGTGTTGCGCCGTCAGGCCGGCAGCGCGGCCGGACGGTACCGGTCGAGCATCGCGCGGGCCTGTGCCGTCATCTGTGCGACCACGGTGGCGGCCGGCTGGATCGAGGTCACCAGGCCGACGCCCTGCCCGGCGAGCAGCGCCATCTCCTCCAGGTCGCCGGTGGTACGGCCGCGCATCGGGATCAGGTACGAGAACTTGTGCATCTCCAGCGTCTGGCCGCCGAGGTCCATGTGCCCGATCACGGGCAGCCCCGAGGTTTCCGCCGGAATCTCGTCCACCCGGTCCTGCCACTCGCGCACCACCCGGTTGCGCAGCACCCGGGTCGGATTGAACTGCGGGTTGTCCGGGCCGAACATCCCCGTGCGCAGGGTGTCGGTGCCGGTCGCCGCCAGGATCCGCGACTTGTAGCCCTCGTGCGCCTCGGACTCGTCGGTGGCGACGAACCGGGTACCCACCCAGGCGCCGTCGGCACCGAGCATCAGCGCGGCGGCGAGTCCCCGGCCGTCGGCGATGCCGCCAGCCGCCAGTACCAGCGCCGGAGCGACCGCGTCGACCACCAGCGGTACCAACGCGAACGTCGGCAGGGTCGAGTAGTTGTGGCCGCCGGCCTCCTGTCCCTGCGCCACCACCACGTCGATGCCGTCGTCCACCGCGCGCCTGGCGTTCTCGACCGAGCCGACCTGTTCGAACACCCGCACCCCGGCGGCGTGCAACTGGTCGATCCAGGCCCGGGACGGGTGTCCCCAGTGGAATGACGCCACCGCGACGCCGGCCGCGCACACCGCGTCGATCTGTGACTGCTCGGTGAGGACGGTGATGAAGTTGACGTTGAACGGTGCCGTGGTGCCGGCCCGGATGGCGGCGATGGTCTGGGTCAGCGCCGGCGCGGGCATCAGCCCGACGCCCAGGGAGCCGAGCGCGCCGGCGTTGCTGACCGCGATCGCGAGACCCGGTGTCATGCCGACGAATCCCATGCCGGCGGCGGCGATCGGCGTGGCCAGGCCGTACGCCTCGGTGAAACGGTTGTGCAGTGTCATGGGCGCAGCATGTCGGATCACGGTCGTACCGGTGTTGCGCACAGCGCAGCCGGGGTTTGCATTACGTGCAACGGTCCGCCAGCCGACACGGGAGGGAATCGTGGCGCAGACCTGGTCCACGCTGTCCGCCGGATGGGCGGGGCAGTTCGCGCACTGGAGGGAGCTGATCTGCGAGGCGTTCCTCGACCTGACCCCGGAATCCGACCTGCGCGACGGCTTCACCGGGACGGTCACCCAGTGGCCGCTGGGCGAGCTGAGCATCGCCCGCATCGACTCGCAGCGACAGC
>DASXOA010000447.1:0-41212 GCA_036494675.1 Rugosimonospora sp. | reverse complement strand
CTGACGCACGCGCTCACCCGAAGGACAGCCCCTGATGAGTAAGCCGTTCAAGCAGATCCACCTCGCCGCGCATTTCCCGGGTGTCAACAACACCACGGTGTGGAGCGACCCGGCCGCCGGTAGCCACATCGAGTTCGAGTCCTTCCGCCGGTTCGCCCAGACCGCCGAGCGGGGCAAGTTCGACTTCCTGTTCCTGGCCGAGGGGCTTCGGTTGCGGGAGCAGAACGGTCTGATCTACGACCTGGACGTCGTTGGCCGCCCGGACACGTTCACGATCCTGGCCGCCCTCGCGGCCGTCACCGACCGGCTCGGCCTGACTGGCACGATCAGTTCCACGTTCAACGAGCCCTACGAGGTGGCTCGCCAGTTCGCGTCGCTCGATCACCTGTCGGGTGGGCGGGCCGCGTGGAACGTGGTCACGAGCTGGGACGCGTTCACCGGGGAGAACTTCCGTCGTGGCGGTTACCTGGCTCAGAACGACCGGTACGAGCGGGCTCGCACGTTCCTGCGCACGACCTGGGAGCTGTTCGACTCCTGGCATGGCGACGAGATCCTGGCCGACAAGCAGAGCGGGCAGTTCCTGGCCGACCCGCGGCCGGGGACCTTCGAGCACCACGACGCGTTCTTCGACATCGCCGGTCAGTTCACTGTGCCCCGCAGCCCGCAGGGCCATCCCGTGATCTTCCAGGCGGGCGACTCCGACGAGGGACGCGACTTCGCCGCCTCCAGCGCGGACGCGATCTTCTCGCGGCACGCCACTCTGGCTGATGGCCAGGTGTTCTATGCCGACGTCAAGGGTCGGCTGGCCAAGTTCGGGCGTACCCGGGACCAGTTGTTGATCCTGCCCGCCGCGACATTCGTGCTCGGCGACTCTGAGACCGAAGCTCGCGAGCTGGCGCACGAGGTGCGGCTGGCGCAGGTCTCGCCGCAGACGGCGATCAAGTTCCTGGAGCAGCTGTGGAACACCGACCTGTCCGACTTCGATGTCGACGGGCCGCTGCCGGGCTTCGACCCCGTGGTGAGCGGGGACCTGATCTCCAAGGGGCGCGCCAGCGTGCGCCAGTTCGCCAAGGATCCGGTCGCTCTGGCCAACGACTGGCGGGCCAGAGCCGAGGCCGGGAACTTGACCGCCCGGGAGCTGGTCGTCGAGGTCACCGGGCGGCAGTCGTTCATCGGTACGCCCGCGACGGTGGCAGAGAGCATCAACCAGTTGGTACAGGAGGACGCCAGCGACGGGTTCATCCTGGTCCCGCACATCACCCCGGCCGGCCTCGAGCCGTTCGTCGATCAGGTGGTGCCCCTGTTGCAGGAACGCGGCGTGTTCCGGGCCGACTATGAAGGCACCACGTTGCGCGAACACCTCGGCCTTGCCCCGCTCGGTGCCGAGCCGGTAGTCACGGGGGTCGCGTCGTGAAGTTCCTGAACATCACTCTGATCGTTCACGCGCCCGATCCGGTGACCGGCGTGCGCAAGTCGACCGCTGACCGGTTCCGGGAGGTGATCGACAATGCTGTGCTCGCCGAGGAGTTGGGCTTCGACGGGTTCGGGGTGGGGGAGCGGCACGAGCGGCCGTTCATCTCCTCGTCGCCCCCCGTGGTGCTGAGTCATGTTGCGGCGTTGACGAAGCGGATCCGGCTGTTCACGGCGGTGACCACGCTGAGGTCAACGACCCACACCGTGGCCGACCACACCCTCGCGACCGGCTGACGTCGAGCAGCGGATAAGGACACCTGGCTATGAGCAGCACCCCGTTGACCGTGCTGGATCTGGTTCCGATCTCCTCCGGATCGACCGCGACCCAGGCACTGCGCAACAGCATCGACCTCGCCCGGCAGACCGAACGACTCGGCTATACCCGCTACTGGTTCGCCGAGCACCACCTCAACCCCGGCGTTGCCGGCACCTCGCCGGCGGTCGTGCTCGCTCTCACCGCCGCGGCCACCTCGTCGATCCGTCTCGGTTCCGGTGCGGTGCAGCTGGGACACCGTACCGCCCTGTCGACGGTGGAGGAGTTCGGACTGCTCGACGCGCTGCACCCTGGCCGGTTCGACCTCGGACTGGGACGTTCCGGCGGGCGGCCGAAGGAATCCCACGAAGCCGCACTCGTGGGTGGCGCCGCCGCCACGGTCGTCGACGGCCGGACACCGAACGGCCTGAGAATCCCGCCCCGGTTCTCTTTCGCACATCTACTGCAGTCGCCGCGGTTCGCGCTGCAGAAAGCCCTGCTGCAACTGCCCGGCGCGGAACCGCAGGACTACACGGAGCAGGTCAACGACGTGCTGGCCCTGATCGCCGGGACCTACCGTTCCCGCGAGGGCGAGGAGGCGCACGTGGTGCCCGGCGAGAACGCGGCCCTGCAGATCTGGATCCTGGGCAGCAGCGGCGGCGAAAGCGCGCAGGTCGCCGGATCCAAGGGGCTTCGCTTCGCCGCGAACTACCACGTCAGCCCCGCGACCGTGCTGGAAGCCGCGGACGGGTACCGGGCCGCATTCAAACCCTCGGCCGACCTCGCCCGGCCCTACGTCAGCGTGTCGGCCGATGTCGTGGTCGCTGATACCGAGGCGGCCGCCCGGGAGTTGGCCACCGGCTACGGGCTGTGGGTGGGCAGCATCCGCACCGCCGAAGGCGCGATCCAGTTCCCCACCCCGGACGAGGCGCGCCGCCAGGTATGGAGCGACGCCGACCGGGCACTGGTCGCCGACCGGACCGGCACCCAGTTCGTCGGCTCCCCGGGCCAGGTCGCCGATCAGCTCGACCAGTTGCGCGACGCCACCCAGGCCGACGAGCTCATCATCACCACCATCACCCACGACCACGCCGACCGGGTTCGCTCCTACCAGCTACTCGCGGAGGAGTGGGCCCGGCGATGACCGCGGGCCGTCTCGCCGGCCGCGCGGTTGCCGTCGGCCGCGCGGCCGCGTGTTTGCCGTCGGCCGCGCCGTTGACCGGAGCCGGCAATCGCAGCACAGACAGTGACACGGGCACCCGAGCAGAGTTGGAGCGGCACAATGAGCATCGCTATCGTCGTCGGTAATCCGAAGCCCCGGTCGCGGACCTTTCAGGCCGCGCACCTCGTCGCGGAGAAGCTGACCGGCCGCGGACCGGACCTGACCGTGGATCTCGTCGACTTCGGGTCCGGCCTGTTGGACTGGAACGACGTCAAGGTCGCGCAGGCCGTCGCCGACGTGCAAGCCGCCGACCTGCTCGTGGTCGCCAGCCCCACCTACAAGGGCGCGTACACGGGTCTGCTGAAACTGTTCCTCGACCGCTTCTCGGCTGGCTCACTGGCGAACGTGACCGCGGTGCCGCTGATGCTCGGTGGGGACTGGCGACACAGTCTGGCCCCGGAAGTCTTCCTCAAACCGGTACTGGCTGAACTGGGCGCCAGCAGCCCCACCCGGGGTCTGTTCCTGCTCGACGCCGACTACGCCGAGTCCGACGCGCTGGCCGCCTGGTTGGAAGTCGCCCGAAGGCAGCTGCCCGCGCGGCTGCTCGACCAGGCCGGCGCGACGTGAGCGTCCCACAGGTGCTGGTGCCGATCTACCCGCTGCGCGGGTTGCTGTAGACGCGGGTTGGCCCCACACCGGCGGGGCAGCTCTCAGGTCAGCCGGGCTTCGTCGGCCTTATCGTAGGCGCGGATCTCGTCCAGCCGCCCCTGGTAGGCCACCGGGCGAGAACTGTCGGGTCATGGGTGCCATGACGAACCGGTTGGCCAACTCGACGTCGGCCAACCGGTACGGCGTGAACAGCGGCGCGGGAACGACCCCGTCGAGCGCGTCGCCCCAGGGCGGCCGAGGAGGTTCGACGGCTCGGAGAACTACCGGTCCTCGGCGGTGAACAACGTCGACAGAGTCCGCGCCGCTTGCAGCGACGCGACCAGCGGATGGGTCGCGAAGGCCCGCAGTGCCGCTCGGCTCGATCGGCTGCGGGCGGCGGCGATGATCGCCTGTTCGCTGGCCTTCACGCTCGCCATCAGCCCGAGCTGGTGCAGGGTGGGCGGTCGCACCGGCAACGCCAGCGCGCCGCTGGTGTCCACCCGGCAAACGGTCTCGACAGTCGCATCCGGCGGCAGGCCGGGGATGGTCGGGCCGTTGGCCACGTTGAGGATCAGGCGGGCGGGCCGGCCGCCGGTCAGGGCCGCGGCCAGGGCCACGGCCACGGCCACGGACTCGTAGCCGCCCGCACCGACATCAGCCTCGTCCCGCTCGCCATTGCGCAGCTCGGCGAGGTAGCTGCGGTTGCGCTCGTCGTTGGCCTGGCGCCACAGCTGTGCCGCACGGGACGGATCCGCGGCCGCCGCGGCGTAGAAAGCTTGCTGCTCACGTCGTACGTGCTCGCCTCTCGTGCGTCCGGCGGCCCGCACGTCTCGTAGCGCCTCGCGCTGCGCGTAGTACCAGTACAGGTACTCGTTCGGGATGGCGTCGAGTGCGCAGATGACGTCGGAGCCGAACAGCCGCCCCTCCTCCAGCCGCTCCAACAGGTGCGGCGTCGCCAGCAGCTTCGCCATCACGTCCACCTGCCGGTCGCCGTCGCGGTAGCAGAGCCCTCGCAACCAGCCGAGATGGTTGAGGCCGAGATAGTCGACCTCAACCGTGTCGACGACCTCGGCCAGCGACGTCCAGGCGGCCATGCCCGCCGCCGCGCAGGCGCGCCGGACCAGTGCCACAGGCGAGTCGCAGACCCCGATCACGCGCGGGCCCAGGACGCCGGCCATCGCCTCGGTGACGATGCCCGCCGGATTGGTCAGCGACACCACCCATGCCTGAGGCGAACGCTGCGTGATGAGCTGCGCGATTTCGTCGACAACGGGGATGGTGCGGGCCGCGTAGCGCAGCCCGCCGGCACCGACGGTCTCCTGCCCGAGCACGCCGAGGTCCAGCGCCGCTCGTTCGTCACCGACCCGTCCGTCCAGGCCACCGACGCGCAGCGCGATGAAGACGACATCGGCCCCGGCGACGGCGTCGCTCAGCTCGACCGTTGTCCGCACGGTCAGCGGCAGACGCTGCCCGGCGAGGACCGAGCCGATGACCGCCAGCCGGACAGCGTCGACGTCGTGGAGAACGAGTTCGTCAACCGCGAATCCAGTGCGGGTAAGCTCCCTGCACAGAAGCGGTACTCGAAAGCCACCGCCACCGAGGATCGCTACCCGCACGATCGAGTATGTTACAGCCGCCCCGGCACTGGCAGCTTCCCCGGGCGCCGGCCGTATCGCCTGGGACGGCGACGGGATGAGATGACACAACAACGAGAACAAGCGGCCGACATCGATCTGTTCGTGCAGGGAACCGTCTTCTTCGACGTCGTGTTCACCGGCCTACCCACCCTGCCCGTCAAAGGAACCGAACACCACGCGAGCGGGATGGGCTCTTGCCCCGGCGGTATCGCGAACCTGGCCATCGCGGCGAGCAGGCTGGGCGTGCGGACCAGCCTGTCCGCCGCGTTCGGCGACGATGTGTACGGCGACTTCTGCTGGACCACGCTCGCCGATCAGGAAGGCGTCGACCTCAGTTACTCGCGGCGCTTCCCGGGATGGCATTCGCCGGTCACGATTTCCATGGTGGTGGACCGGGATCGCGCGATGCTCACCCACAAGCATCCGGCGCCGATTCCCGAGGATCACCTGATCGGCACGGTTCCGCCGGCCCGGCTCGGCTTCGCGCACCTCGACAGCGAGCCGAAGCAGTGGTTCGCGGAGGCCGCGAGCACGGGCATGCTGCTGTTCGCTGACACCGGGTGGGACGAGGATGAGGCGTGGTCGCCGTCCTTGTTGAACCAGCTCGACACGTTCTACGCCTTCTTACCCAACAGCGTCGAGGCGATGGCCTATACCCGAACCGACGACCCGCAGGATGCGCTGCGCCTGTTGGCCGAGAAGGTGCCTGTCGCGGTCGTTACGTGCGGAGGTCAGGGCGCCATGGCCATCGACTCGCTGACCGGCGAACAGGAATGGGTGCCGTCGCTGCCCGTGAACGCCCACGACCCCACCGGGGCCGGTGACGTCTTCGGGGCGGCCTTCGTCCTCGGCACGCTGCGCGGTTGGCCGCTACGGCAACGACTGCAGTTCGCCAATCTGTGCGCCGCGCTGTCCGTCCAGCACGTCGGTGGCTCTCTCGCCGCCCCCGGTTGGGGCGACATCATCGACTGGTTGGCGGGAACCCGGGCCAGGGCCGCGGACGGATCGAGCACCGCGAGTGAGATGGCCGCCGCGTACGCATTCATCGACGGGGTGCTGCCGAGCTCCGGGCGGATCTCGGTACGGCGGGCCAGAGCGACCATCGCGCGAACATCCGACGCCTGAACCACCACCGCGACGTGGATGCGCCGTCGCATGCCGTCCCCACCTCGTGCCCAGGCGACCAACGCCAGCGGGCGATCTCCTGCGCGGTCCAAGGAACATCACCAGCGGTGACTCGCTGGTCCGTTGCTGTAGCCATGTCGGCCGATGGATCGTACGATTCTCCTCAAGACCCATCGGGAAAGAGGGGTATAGGCATGGGGCGGACGAGCACGTTGGTGGTGGGCGGCGGGTGTAGTGGCGTGCTCGCGGCGGTGGCGTTGCTGCGAGACGGCACCGATCAGGTGACCGTGCTCGAACCCGGTGGCGTACTCGGCGCGGGCATCGCGTACAGCACCCCGGTCGCGGTGCACATGCTCAACTCCCGGGCCGGCACGATGAGCGGCGACCCGGGCAACCCCGACGACTTCGTGGACTGGACGCGCCGGCGGCACGATCCGGTCGGCCCGGCCGGGTTCGCCGCTCGCCGGGAGTACGGCCGATACCTTCACGACCTCATCGACGCGGCCGCCATCGACCACCCCGGCCGATTCAGTCACGTCCGGG
Organism: Rugosimonospora sp.; assembly: GCA_036494675.1. GTDB lineage: Bacteria > Actinomycetota > Actinomycetes > Mycobacteriales > Micromonosporaceae > Rugosimonospora. The sequence goes on along the minus strand of DASXOA010000447.1, from coordinate 34,371 downwards.
CCCGGGCCACCGCCCTTCGGGTCGACGGCCACGTCGAGGTCACGACCGACCGGACCGGCCCGCTGCGTGCCGACCGGGTGGTCCTCGCGATCGGCCACGGTGCGCCCGAGACGCCGCGTCGGCTGGGCGGGGCCCTCGCGCACCATCCCCGGTACGTGGCCGACCCGTGGCGGCCGGACGCCCTGGAGGCGGTACCGCTGGATGCCCCGGTGCTGCTGCTGGGTACCGGGCTGACCGCCGTCGACGTGGCCCTCGTGCTCGCCGCGCGGGGCATGCGGGCGCCGATCCGCGCGGTCTCACGGCACGGGCTGCTGCCATTGGCACACACCGAAGACGTCCACCCGGTCCGGCCGCCCAGCCTCACCCCGGTCGGTGATCTGGGTGCGCTGACCCGCCAGCTCCGGCGCGCGGCGGCCGGTGCCGAGGACTGGCGGGACGTGGTGGACGGGGTCCGCTCCATGGTGAACTCGCTGTGGAACGGCCTGTCGTTGGAGGACCGGCGGCGCTTCCTCCGCCATCTCGGCCGGTACTGGGAGGTCCACCGGCACCGGATGGCGCCCTCGGTCGCCGTCCTCGTCCACGGACTGCTTACCGACGGCGCCCTGCGGGTACAGGGCGGGGGAGTCGCCGACGTGAGCCACGACGGCACCGGATTCGTGGTCACCGCGGCCCCCGGTGTCCGCTCGCATCTAGCGGCGATCATCAACTGCACCGGGCCTGGCAGCGCCGCTCGCACGGCACTGGGCGGCCGTCTGCTGGCCGACGGCCTGGCCCGCCGGGACCCGCTCGGCCTCGGTATCGACGTGGACGGCGACGGACGGCTGGTGTCCAGCGAGGGCAGGGCGCAGGAACGGATCGTGGTGGTCGGGCCGGCCCGGCGCGGTCAATGGTGGGAGACCGTCGCCGTACCCGAGATCAGCGTGCAGGCGTGGGCACTGAGCAGGCCGGACGCGCGTAGCCGGGGTGCGCCGGATCCCGTAAGCGTCGACGTCGACGTCCTCGGCCGCCGGTTCGCCGCCTGAGCAAGGAGCCGAAGTTCTTCCGTCAACGACGTGGCCGTATGGCCAGCTACCTGAGCTACGTCCGCGATCCCGCGCATGGCTACGTCAGCGTCGACTTCCCCGTCGAGGACGGCATGGAGATCAGCTGCCGCTCCTGAGCCGCCCAGCGATCAGGATGTCGAGGCCGTCGAGGATCCGGTCCAGGCCGAACTCGAATGCCTGGTCGTGTCCGCCGTCTGCGGCCGCCGCGGCCATGGTCGCGACCAGTGCCGGGAAGCGGTCGCCATGGCGGCGGAGCTGTTCACCGACCATGGCTGTGAAGTCTCCTTCGGGTCGCGGACTTGCCATGGACTGCTGGGCGATCGAGCGGATGTGCCCGGCGAGCACCGCGATCGCGTCGAGGCGCTCGCTTCCGGTCAGGCCGGTCGGGGGCAGGATGCCCACCGCGCGTTCCATCCAGCCCAGTTCGTTGGGGCCGATGGGTCGGGGGCCGAGGATCGCCTCCAGGGCCCAGGGGTGGCGCAGGTACGCCGCCAGCAATTGATGGGCCCACTGCTTCAGCGCGGCGCGCCAGTCGGTCGTGCCGCTGGCTGGCGGTTCACCAATGGCGCGCTCGACCATGAGGGCCACGAGTTCCGCCTTGCCGGTTACGTACCGGTAGAGGGACATCTTGGTGAAGCCCAGGTCGGCGGCGAGCCGCTGCATGGTGACCGCTGCGAGTCCTTCCGCGTCGGCGACCGCGATCCCGGTGTCGGCGATGCGCTCGATGCTCAGCGTCGGCTTAGGGCCGCGGGTTGGCTGCGCGCGGCCCTCCCACAGGAAGTCCATTGTCACGTGGCCTCCACGAGGTCTGGGCATTGTCCAAGAACTGCTTCTATGGTACACAGTAATAACTGTGTCCGGCGGACACTATTTCTTGTGGAGGACGGTATGAAGAACGCGAAGGTACTGATCTCCGGCGCCAGCATCGCGGGGCCGGCACTGGCCCACTGGCTGGGGCGGTACGGCTTCCGACCGACCGTCGTGGAACTGGCGCCGGCGCTGCGCAGCGGCGGCAACCGCGTTGACTTCCGCGGCCGGACGCACCTCGGTGTGCTGGAACGGATGGGCGTGCTCGGCGACCTTCGTAGGATGCAGACCGGCGGCACCGCGATGCGCTTCGTCGATGCCGATGGCCGCAAGCTGATGGAACTGCCCGCCGACTTCGCCGGTGGGGACATCGAGGTCCCGCGCTTTGACCTGTCTCGAATACTGTATGAACAGAGCCGCGACAGCACGGAGTACCTGTTCGGTGACAGCATCGCGACCATGACCGACACGTCGCGGGGTGTTGAGGTCACCTTCACCAGCGGTACGCGCCGCGCCTTCGATCTGGTGATCGGCGCCGACGGGGTGCACTCGGCCGTACGCCGGTTGGCCTTTGGACCGGAGGAGCGGTTCGTCAGCCACCTCGGCTACTACGTGGCGACCTGGGAGATGCCCAATGAGCTTGCTCTCGGCCGTGACTCGTTGCTGTACAACGCTCCCGGCCGGATGGCCAGCATCGGCGGCGACCACCACGACCCGTCCAAAGCAGGTGCGTTCGTCATGTTCGCCGCGCCGAAGATGGACTACGACCGGCACGACCCGGACCAGCAGCGACGCGTCATCGGCGAACGGTTCGCCGACCTGGGCTGGGAGGTGCCACGGCTGCTCGCCGGGCTGCGGGACGCACCCGACTTCTACTTCGATTCGATCTGCCGGGTGGACATCTCGCCGTGGTCACGCGGCCGGGTCGCCCTGGTCGGCGACGCCGCGTGCGGAGCCACGATCGGCGGCATGGGCACCGGCACCGCAATAGTCGCGGCCTACGCCCTGGCCGGTGAGCTGGCCGCCGCCGATGGCGACCACACCGTCGCGTTCCCGCGCTACGAACGACTGCTCGCCGATTTCGCCCGGCGCTGCCAACAAGGCGGTGACACGACCGGCAAGTTCCTCGCGCCGCGTACCACTCGGGCGGCCCGGTTACGCAACGGCCTGCTCAACCGGCCGGTCCTCATGGCCATGATGCTCAAAATGGCCGAGGACCGCAGCAACAACATCGAGCTGCCAGACTACCTTCAGCCCGTGATCGGCCTACCGACGTCACGTCACTGAGCCAACCGAACCGGCCACGTCGCGACGAGGAACGACCGGCGTGCGCGGCGGCTGCTGTACTCGTGCAGATGTCGGATCCCATGGCCAGGTAGGCCAGTCGCAGCAGCACGGTCGACCATCATGCCGCGGCGATCGCGAGCCGCGCGAGAGCCGACTCGAACGACCGCTGTCGAATTCCGATGCCTCCCACGCACCGGCTGCCCTCCGCGGCGGGCGATGTTTCGGCCGGGGCAGTGTCGTAACACGCCCTTGACAGCGGAGACATGTTCCCTCACGATCACCTGTAATCGTTTCCGGGAACGTTTCCGAGAGGGGTCGGATGCCGAAGTCGACGCTGACCGACGTGGCGCGAAACGCTGGCGTTTCCATCGCGTCGGCGTCGCGCGTTCTCAACGGCCTGCCGGCGAGCGAGGCCATGCGGCAGCGCGTGCAGGAGGCTGTGGTAGCCCTCGACTATCGACCGGACGCGGCCGCGCGCTCGCTCAAGAACGGCCGGACCGAGCAGATCGCGATGGTGGTCGACGACCTGGGCAACCCCGCCTATATCGCGATGATGCGCGGTGTCGAGCGGGTGCTGCGAGCCGCGGGCTTCCGGCTTCAGCTGTCGTCCACCGGCCCCGATCCCGACCTCGGGCTCGAGGTCGTGCACGCGGTGGCCCGAGGCTACGCGGACGGGCTCGTCATCTGCCCGTTGCGGATGAGCCCGGAGTTGGTCGACGGCCTACGCAACTCGCCGGTGCCCGTGGTGGTGATCGGTGGGCTGCCCCGCGGCGTGCCCGTCGATACCATCAGTGCCGACTCCGTCAAGGGGGTCGGGCTCGCGTTGAGTCATCTGCACGCGCTCGGCCGGCGGCGCATCGCGTTCATCGGCGGTCCGCTCGGCACCACGCCCGGTGACCGCCGGCTGTCGGCGTACGAGGCCACGGTCGACGGACTCGGCCTGCCGGCTACCGACTGTCCTCGGGTGATCGCGGACAGCTTCACTTTCGAGGCTGGCCTGGCGGCCGCGGCGCGGTTGCTCGGCGGGGGCGCGCGGTTCGATGCGCTGCTGTGCGCGAACGACCTCATCGCGATCGGGGCGATGCGGGAGCTTGCCGACGCCGGGCTGCGCATCCCCGACGACGTCAGCGTGGTCGGCATGGACGATAGCGAACTCTGCGAGTTGTGCACGCCCACGCTGACAAGCGTTTCTCTGGAGGCGGAGAAGCGCGGCGAACGGGCGGCGCGGCTGCTCCTGCGCCGGATCGGCGACCGGGACGCGCCGCCACGCCGGCTACGCGTGCCACCGGCGCTGACGGTGCGCGCGTCGACCGGCGGATCGGGCACCCGGGCGGGTGTGTCATGAGCCAGCAGACCCTGATTCGCCCTGATCGGACGCCATTGGCAAGGAGGCGCAAGACCCTCGGCCAGCGCCTGCGCTCGGTGGGGCCGGAAATCCTGCTGCTGTTGCCGGCGGCGATCCCGGTGCTCTGCCTGAGCGTGTATCCGCTCGTGCGCGGCATCTACCTCGGCTTCACGGACGCCCATGCGGGCTACGACGTTCAGACGAACTTCGCAGGCTTCTCCCAATTCGGCAAGCTTCTGCACAACTCGCTGTTCTGGGACTCCTTCCGCATCGGGCTGATCTGGACGTTCAGCGTGACGATCCTGCAGTTCTTCGCCGCGTTGGGTCTCGCGCTGCTGCTGAACGAGAATCTGCGGCTGCGCTGGCTCGCGCGCACGCTCTCCCTGGTGCCGTGGGCGATGCCTCCGGTCATCGTCGCGATCATGTGGAAGCTCCTGCTCGATCCCACCGTGGGCAGCCTCAACGAGAGCATCCGCCTGCTGCACCTGGGCGCGGGTACGCTCAACCCGTTCGGGTCCGCGGCCAGCGCCCTGCCGGCGGTCATCGTCGTGGGTGTCTGGGTGGGCATGCCCCAGACCACGGTCACATTGCTGGCCGGCCTGCAGGCGATCCCCAACAATCTGCACGAGGCGGCCGCGGTCGACGGTGCGGGCGTCTGGTCGAGGTTCCGCCACGTGACGCTCCCGCAACTGATGCCCGTGATCGCCGCCATCACGTCGCTGGACTTCATCTGGAACTTCAATTCGTTCGGCCTGGTCTACGTCCTGACGGGGGGCGGCCCCGGCGGGAGCACGTTGCTGCCGATGCTGTTCGCCTACCACGAGGCCTTCGGCTACGGAAACTTCGGGTACGGCGCGGCGATGGCTGACGTGATGCTGATCCTGATCATGTTGATCATGCTGGCGTACCTGCCCTCACGTCTCAGGAGGCGGACATGACCAGACCGCGTCGCGCGGCGCGGGCGGCGCAGTATGTCGCCCTGTGCGGTTACCTGATTTTCCTCGGCTTCCCGCTGCTCTGGCTGCTGTCGGTGTCGTTGAAGAACGGGCGCGAGCTCGCGTCCATCCATCCGAGCCTGATCCCCAAGCACTTCGACTGGGACAACTACCGCACCGCGCTGGTAGACCAGGGCCTGGCTCGGGCCGCACTCAACAGCCTGCAGACCTCGTTGGGCGCGACGGTCATCGTCATCGCGATCGCGGTACCCGCCGCGTACGCGTTGACCCACTTCCGCTCCGGACCGCGAACCGTGGCCACGATCTGGATCCTGGTCAGCCAGGTCTTCCCGACGATTCTGATCATCATCCCGGTGTTCCTCATCCTCAAAAGCGTGCACCTGCTCAACTCGCTGGGCGGGTTGACGCTGGTGTACGTCGTCTGGACCCTGCCCTTCGCGTTGTGGATGGTGATGGGTTATCTGGCGAGTGTTCCCCGCGAACTCGAGGAGGCCGCGGCCGTCGACGGCGCGGGTCGGATACGCATCATCGTCCGCGTCGTCCTTCCGCTGCTCGCCCCGGGCATCGTCGCCGCCGCGATGTTCACCTTCATCTCCGCGTGGAACGAGTTCTTCTTCGCCCTCGTCCTCATCCAGGACACGCAGCTGCGAACCATTTCGCTCGCGCTCGCCAACTACGTGGGCGCCGAGGGCCTGATCCAGATCGGGCCGCTCGCTGCCGGGTCGGTGCTCGCCACCATACCGAGCCTCGTGCTGTTCGCCTTCCTGCAGAAGCGGCTCACCGGCGGGCTGCTGTCGGGAGCGGTGAAGGGCTGAGCGTACGACTGGTGGCACGCACATCAACTATCGGAAACCCAATACGACCGACGCGGCCGGGACGCCGACCCGGACGTGCATACATCGACGCCGTTGACGCCGTCATACAGGAGGCATGATGAGATTTCGTCGACTTTTAGCGGGCATCACCGTTGGAGCCGCGGTAGCCGCCCTCGCGGCCTGCGGATCCTCCGCCGGCAGCGACGGAGGAGTCGTCCAGCTGAAGTTCCTCAGTCTCGCTTACCAACCGCCCACGGTCGCCGCGGTCAAGAAGATCGTCGACGACTTCAACAGCAGCCACCCGAAGATCCACGTCACCATCGAGCAGGGCAGCTTCGACACCGCGAACGACCAGCTCACCACGCAGTTCCAGGGCGGGACGGCCCCGGACATCATCCACCTGCAGGCGTCGCTGATCACCGGCTTCGAGCAGCAGGGTTACCTCGCCGACCTGTCGCCGTACCTCGATCCGAGCGTCAAGTCGGGAATCTCGGACGATGTGTGGAAGACCGTGTCCCTCGGCGGCAAGATCTTCGCGGCGCCCACCCTGCTGCAGTCCTACGTCGTGTTCGCCAACACCGACCAGCTCGCGGCCGACGGGGTGGCCGTGCCGACGGGTGACACCCTCCAGTGGGACCAGTTCCAGTCGATGGCCACCAAGCTGACCCGGGACGGCCATGACGGACTGGGTTGGGGACTCAAGTCCCCGGCCGCCACGGTGATGAACCTGTCGCTCGCGTTCGGGGGCAAGTACTTCTCCGGTGACTCCGCCAAGCCGTCGCTCACGGTCGGCGCCAACGAGATGCAGGTGCCGCAGCGCATCAAGGCGATGATCCAGAACAAGTCGCTGTCTGCGACGAGTGTCACGCAGAGCGGCGCGGACAGCCTGCCGGCGTTCTACGCGGGCAAGTACTCGATGGTGGTCGGCGGTGACTTCATCGCGCAGTCCATCAAGGCGGACGCGCCCGCGAACTTCCACTGGACGGTGCTGCCAGCCCTCGCCGGAACGGCGTCGGCGGCGCAGGCGGCGGATCCCCAGTCGCTGTCGGTGGCGCGCCAGACCAAGCACGTCAAGGAGGCGGCGGAGTTCGTCAACTACTACCTGCAGCCGAAGAACCTGGCGGCGGTCGCACAGGGCGACTGGCTGATCCCGACGTCAAAGGCCGCGCGGGACGAGGTGCTGGCACAGACGAACGGCGCCGACGGCTGGAAGCAGATCCTACCCACCGCCAACGATCTGGTGGACGCCCCGTTCCAGGCCGCGCAGGGGTACCCGAAGTGGAAGACCCAGTCCCTCCAGCCGGCGCTGCAGAAGTACCTGGCCGGGTCGCTCGACGATGGGGGCCTGACATCCGCCCTCACCAAGGGCTGGGGCCAGGTTCAGGCCGGGACCTGATCGGTTCGCAGGGCGGCGGCTGGACCAGCCGCCGCCACCACCGGTCGACGAACGCCGCCGTGGGCGGCCGAGAGAGTAACAGGGGCATGGGGAAGCGATGAGTGCACTGGAGGATCGGGCGATCGGGGCTCTGGCCGGAGCCGCGGTGGGAGACGCCCTGGGCGGTGCGACGGAGGGTCGCAGCCCGGAACAGATCAAGGCACGATACGGCGGGGCGGTCACCGGCATCGTCGAGCCGTTCCAACCGGACTGGCGTACCTACCGGCCGATCGCCCCGTACCACAAGGGCGACGGTCACATCACCGACGACACGTTGATGACCAACCTGCTGGTCAGGGTGTACGAGCACAGGCGGGACCACCTCAACGCCTTCGACATCGACAAGCACCTCGTCGAACTGCTCATCGGCGAGCGGGTGTGGGTTCCAGAACTGGAGCAGGAGATCGTTCCGTTGCAACGGGTATTCCTGGCCGAGAAGTGGCTGGTGACCCGGTTGTACTACGGCCACGTGGACCCGCGCGAAGCAGGTGTGGGAAACATCGTCAACTGCGGGGCGGCGATGTACATGGCGCCGGTGGGCATCGCCAACGCGGGCGACCCGGACGGTGCGTACGCGGAGGCGATCGACATCGCCGGGGCGCACCAGTCGAGCTATGGCCGCGAGGCGGCCGGGGTCTATGCGGCGGCAGTGGCAGCGGCGCTGCGCCCGGACGCTTCGACATCGTCCATTGTGGACACGTGTCTACGGCTGGCTCGCGACGGCACACGCGATGCCATCGAGGCGGTGTGTGACGCCGCCGCCCGGCTCGCCGACGGCGACATCGTTCCGCTGCGCAAGGCGATGGAGCCGTTCGACACCGTCGGTGAGGACTACCGCAACCCTGGGCGCGGCGCGCGCCGGCCCAGCCGTCTGCACTCGATCGAGGAGTTGCCGCTGGCACTGGGCGCCCTGATCGCCGGCCGCGCGGACTACCGGACCTCGGTGCTCGCGGCGGTGAACTACGGCCGGGACGCAGACTCCATCGCCACCATGGTCGGCTCGCTGTGCGGAGCACTGCACGGCATCGAGGCCATTCCGCAGGACTGGCGGACCGGGGTGGCCGAGGGTAGCCGGCTGGACCTGACCGCGACCGGGCGGGTCATGGCCGCGGTGGCGCGGGACATCTACGACAAGGACCACCGGCGGGCACAGGCGCGCGCGGTGGCATTCGGGGCGCTTGCCTCATGAGAGTCACGTGGGTTCGTCCGGAGGATCTGATCGCCCACGAACTGGCCGCGTCCCGCCAGGAGGGCCGGCCGGTCGGGGCAATCGAGGAACGCTGGGCTGCCGCCGGCGGAAGCATTCGGCCGCCGGCCGGTGGCGCCGGGCAGGAACCGGCCTCGCCCGCACTGCGGGCGCTGGCCGAGCGGTTGCTGGACGAGTTGGACGCGCTGCCCGCCGGTTCCGGCGACGCGGAACCGGACGACCTGCCGGGCATCCAGGCGCTCTGGCCAACCTCCGGCGGACACGACGCGGGCACCGGGCCGGCGGTGCGGGACCGCGGGGACTCCGGAGAGGGCTTCGGGCAGGCCCCGGCCGGCGCCGACCGGTACGAGCGGGTGCACGGCGCCTGGCTCGGCCGGGCCATCGGCTGCCTGCTGGGCAAGCCGGTGGAGAAGATTCCGCGTCAGGGAATCCGGGAAATCCTCGAGTCGACCGGCCGGTGGCCGCTGTCGGGGTATTTCACCGCGGTAGGGCTTCCGGAGGAGGTTGCCGCCCGGTGGCCGTGGAACAGGGCCAGCCGCGCGACCAGCCTGGCCGAGAACATCGATGGCATGCCGGAGGACGACGACCTGAACTACCCGCTGGTGGCCCTGCACCTGCTGGAGACCGTAGGCCCCGACTTCGGCTCCGACGACGTGGCCGCGGCGTGGCTCGACCTGCTGCCCGCCGGCCGGGTGTTCACCGCGGAGCGGGTCGCCTACCGCAACATGTTGCTGGGCATGGATCCGCCACACACCGCCGTGCACCACAATCCGTTCCGGCAATGGATCGGCGCCCAGATCCGGACGGATGTCTACGGTTGGGCCAGCCCCGGCGATCCCGCCCGCGCCGCCGAACTCGCATGGCGCGACGCCCGGATCAGCCATGTACGCAACGGCGTCTACGGCGCGATGTATGCGGCCGCGCTGGGTGCCGCGGCGGTCGTCGAGTCCACTGTGGACCGGGTGCTGGACGCCGGTCTCGCGGTCGTCCCGGCGGGAAGCCGGCTCGCCGGGGCGGTCCGCTTCGCCCGCGAGGTTGCCGCCGCCGAGCCGGAGTGGGAACGGGTCGTCGACGCGCTCTACGAGCGGTACGGCGACCTGCACTGGGTACATGTGCTGCCCAACGCGGCGCTGCTGACCGCGGCGCTGGCCCACGGCCGCGGCGACTTCGTCCGGTCGATCTGCGCGGTCGTCTCCGGCGGCTGGGACACCGACTCCTCGGGGGCCACCGTCGGCGCGGTGCTGGGCGGCCTGCATGGCGCGGCGGCGCTGCCGCCGCCGTGGGTCGAGCCGCTGCACAACCGGCTGGCCACGTCGCTGCCCGGTTTCGCCCGTGCCGGCGGCATCGGCTTCGATGAACTGGCCCACCGCACCGTGGCGGTATCGTCATGACCGCCCGCATCGTCGTCGTGGGCAGCGCGAACATGGACCTCGTCGCGACCACCCCGGCCCTGCCGGCGCCCGGACAGACGGTGCTGGGTCACGGCTTCACGACGGTGCCCGGCGGCAAGGGCGCCAACCAGGCGTTGGCCGCGGCCCGGGCGGGCGGCGACTGCACCTTGATCGGCGCGGTCGGCGACGACGCGTTCGGCACCGACCTGCTGACCGGCCTACGGGCGGGAGGCGTGCGGACCGCCCTGGTGCGTACCGTGGCGGAACCCTCCGGGGTCGCGCTGATCGCCGTCGACGACGCCGGCGAGAACCAGATCGTGGTGGCGCCCGGCGCGAACGCCCGCCTGACAGACCTGCGCGCCGAGGAGCTCGCCGCGATCGGCGCCGCCGACGTGCTCGTGGCGCAGTTGGAGGTGCCGGTCGAGACGGTCGCGGCGGCCGCACGCGCGGCGCGGGAGGCCGGTGTCACGGTCATGCTCAACGCCGCGCCGGCCCGGCCCCTTCCGGCCGACCTGCTGTCCACCGTGGACCTGCTGCTGGTCAATGAGGGCGAGGCACGGGCCCTCGCGCAGCGGCGCGGCGACCGGATCGACGCGCTACTCGACCTGGTACCGCGGGTCGTGCTCACCCTCGGCGCCAAGGGGGCATCGTACGGCGACCGGGATGGCCTGCGCCTCGACGTGCCGGCCCCGGTCGTCTCCGCGGTGGACACCACCGCCGCCGGGGATGCGTTCGCCGGCGCGTTCGCGGTCGCCTGGGCCGAATCCCGGCCGGTCGCCGACGCGCTGCGCTGGGCGTGCGCGGCCGGTGCCGTCTGCGCCGGCACCCTCGGCGCGGCCAGCGCCCTGCCGACCTTCACGCAGATCGACGAGCTCTACGGCGCGTCGGCATGAACCCGTACCTGCCGCGCCCCATAGACCTGCCGACACCCGTGCCGCTCGACTCTGCCGCAGATCTGTCCACACTGGACGAAGCGAAGATCTTCGCGGCGCCCGACGAACCGGCCCGCTGGCCGGCGTGGCGGTCGGCACTGGCGCGCTGGAGGGATGAGTCACGGCGGCGAACGGCCTATCCGGGTCCCGCCTACGCGGGGCTGACGTGGACGCCGGCCTGCCACTCGGTCGCCCTGGTCTGGCTGTGGGACGAGACGCTGTACGACCACGACACCGGGAAGTTCACGCCGGAGGCGTTCGTCGACCGCGCGCGCGAGGACTTCGGTGGCTTCGACGGCGTGGTGCTCTGGCACGCGTACCCGGTGATCGGGCTGGACCCGCGCAACCAGTACGACTACTACCGGGACATCCCGGAGCTGGTCGACCTGGTCGCCGCGCTGAAGCGCCACGGGGTACGGGTGTTCCTCGACTACAACCCATGGGACACCGGTACCCGGCGGGAGCCCATGGACGACGCGACGGCGCTCGCCACCCTGGTCCGCGACCTCGGCGCCGACGGCGTCTTCCTCGACACCCTCAAGGAGGGCGCCGGCGCACTCGTGGCGGCATTGGGTCCGGACGTGGCGCTGGAGTCCGAGTCACGGGTGCCGCTGCGCCGCATCGAGGACCACGCCATGTCCTGGGCGCAGTGGTTCGCCGACTCGCGGGTACCCGGGGTGTTGCGGGCCCGATGGTTCGAGCGCCGCCACCAACTGCACCACACGCGACGGTGGCACCGCGACCACCTCGACGAGCTGCACTCGGCGTGGCTCAACGGCGCGGGAGTCCTGGTGTGGGAAGCGGTCTTCGGTGTGTGGGTGGGATGGAACGACCGGGACCGCACCACGCTGCGGGCCATGCTGCCGGTGCAGCGGGCGTTCAACCAGTGGTTCACCGACGGAGTTTGGACGCCCCTCGCGGACCACCCCGGCGGCGACGCCCAGGTGTACGCGTCGCGCTGGGACCACGCTGGAACTCCACTGTGGACGGTGGTCAGCCGGGAGCAGGCCGAGTACGACGGGCCCTGGCTGTCGCTGGACTCCCTGCCCGACGGGCGCCTCGTGGATCTGATCTCCGGCACCGAACTGCGCCCGCAGCCGGACGGCCGGGGTGGGTTCCGGCTGGGCGGCCGGCTGCCAGCGGGCGGCATCGCGGCCGTCACGACGCTGACCGCCGGAGCCACCGGGCCGACCCAGGGCACCGCGGCGGTTCCCGCCGGCATCGCGGCCGTCGCGGCGCCGGCCGGCGAACGACCGGCGGCCGGGCAGCCGATCGCCTCCGGTGCGACGTTCCCCGCCCGGGCGACGGTGCGTCGACCGGCACCCGTCGTCCGGCATGCCACCGTGCCGACCGGAATGGTCCCGGTACCCGGCGGCCGGCACGAACTGACCGTGCGGTACCGGATGCGCGAGACCGGCCTGTACGGCGAGGCGCCGTACGTCGACGAGTGGAAACCGCTACCGCCACGGCTGCACCAGCCCGCCACCCTGGTCCGGACCGTCCAATTGCGACGGTTCGCGATCGCGGAGCGCGAGGTCAGCAACGCGCAGTTCGCGGCGTTCCTCGCCGCGACGCAGTACCGGCCGGTCCGGCCAGAACGCTTCGGGTTGAGCGACGGGCCGCCGGACGCGGCGGTGACCCACGTCGAGCTGTCCGACGCCCGGGCCTACGCCGCCTGGGCCGGCCTGCGGCTACCGACCGAGGACGAGTGGCAGGTCGCCTCGGCGGCTGGGCTGCTGGTCCGCTCCCAACCGCTGGTGTGGAACTGGACCGAGAGCGAGCACAGCGACGGTCGTACCCGGTTCGCCATCCTCAAGGGCGGCTCGGACTTCCGCGCCGACGGCTCCGACTGGTACCTGGACGGCGGCCCCCAGCCGCCCGAGGTGTCGGTCAAGCTGCTCCTGCTGGGTGCCGGCCTCACCCGCTCGCCGTGCATCGGTTTCCGCTGCGCCGCCGACCTCGAAACCCCGGTCGTGCCATGACCACATCCGGGCGACACCACCCGAGAAAGGGGTCGTCATGACCGCACCACTGGCCGGGGTCCGGGTGATCGAGCTGGCCACTCTCTTCGCCGGGCCGCTGGCCGGTGCGTTCCTCAGCGACTTCGGCGCCGACGTCATCAAGGTGGAACACCCCGGCAAGCCGGATCCCTCACGGGGGCACGGCCCGGCCAAGGACGGCGTCGGCCTGTGGGCCAAGGTGCTGGGCCGCAACAAACGGGCCATCACCATCGACGCGTCCACACCGGACGGTGCGGCGCTGCTGCGCAGGATGGTGCGCGACGCCGATGTGCTCATCGAGAACTTCCGGCCGGGCACGCTGGAACGCTGGGGTCTGGCCCCGGACGTACTGCACACCGCCAACCCGGGACTGGTCGTGGCGCGGGTCAGCGGCTTCGGTCAGATCGGCCCGTACGCCCGGCGGCCCGGCTTCGGTACCCTGGCCGAGGCGATGAGCGGGTTCGCCGCCGCGACCGGCGAGCCCGACGGACCGCCCACGTTGCCCCCGTTCGGCCTCGCCGACTCGGTCGCCGGGCTGGCCACCGCCTTCGCGGTCACCCTGGCGCTCACCTCGCGCACGGCGACGGGCCAGGGACAGGTGATCGACGTGGCCATCATCGAGCCCATCATGGCCATGCTGAACCCGCAGATAACCTGGCACGATCAGCTCGGGTACGTGCAGCCGCGGCTCGGCAACCGGTCGAGCAACAACGCGCCCCGCAACACGTACCGGTGCGCCGACGGCTGCTGGGTCGCGGTGTCCACGAGCGCGCAGAGCATCGCCGAGCGGGTCGTCGCCCTGGTCGGGCGGCCCGACTTCGCCGCTCAACCCTGGTTCGCGACCGGATCCGGGCGGGCGGCACACGCCGAGGAGCTCGACGCCGCGGTCGCCGCGTGGGTGGCCACCCGTACCCGCGACGAGGTGATCGCGGCGTTCGAGCAGGCGCAGGCGGCCGTGGCCGCCGTGTTCGACGTACGCGACATCGTCGAGGATCCGCAGTTCGCCGCGCTCGGCACGATCACGACGGTGGACGACCCGCAACTCGGCCCGCTGCGCATGCAGAACGTGCCGTTCAGGATGTCCGCCACGCCAGGCGTCATCCGGTTCGCGGGCCGCCCCCACGGCGCGGACACCGACGCGGTACTCGCCGAGTTCGGTCTGTCCACCGAGGACATCGGACAACTGCGTGATCGGCGGGTGATCTGATGCTGACCTCGCTGTTCGTCCCGGGAGACCGGCCGGACCGCTTCGCCAAGGCGGTGGACAGCGGCGCCGACGCGGTCGTCATCGACCTCGAGGACGCGGTACCCGCCGGGCACAAGGACGCGGCGCGGGTCGCGGCCGTGGAGTTCTGCGCCCGCCCGGCGCGGGTGCCGGTGCACGTGCGGATCAACGCGCCGGGCACCGCCGAGGCCGACGCCGACCTGGCGGCGCTGGCCGGACTGCCGGGCCTCGCCGGGCTTCGGCTGCCGAAAGTGGAGTCCCCCGCTGATGTTCAGGCGGTAGCGGCCAAGGCGCACGGCGCCGACCTGTACTGCCTGATCGAGTCGGCAGTCGGTGTCGAGCGCGCGTACGCCATCGCCACCGCCCACCCGGCGGTCACCGCAATCGGGCTAGGCGAGGCGGATCTGCGCGCAGACCTCAACGTGACGGACGACGCGGGGCTTGCTTACGCCCGCGGCCGCGTCGTGGTGGCCGCCCGCGCCGCCGGGTTGCCGCCGCCACCGATGTCGGTGTACCCGGACGTCGCCGACCTGGACGGGCTGGCCGAATCCTGCCGCGCCGGCCGGACGCTGGGATTTCTCGGCCGGTCCGCGATCCATCCGCGCCAGTTGCCGGTCATCGTGACCGCGTTCCGCCCGACGCCGCACGAGGTGGCCCTGGCCCGGACGCTTCTTCAAGCGCTCGATGAGGCGGCCGAGGAGGGGAGGGGTGTCGCGGTGCTGCCCGACGGCCGGTTCGCCGACCGGGCGATGGCGCCGGCCGCCCGCCGCACGCTTGACCTCGCCGCCCGGTACCCCGACTGACGGCGCGAGGCCGGACATCCCGGGCCGGCCACGCCGACTGTGCACCGCTCACGTCACGCTCACGCGCCTCTTGTTGCCGCCGCTTGATGAACGATCTTCGATCTTGTCTGCCCTCGCTAGGCCCGTCGTTCGCACATGCGGTATGCGTGAGGAAGCTGTCGAGCAGGTCGGTTCGGTACTGGATGCTTTTGAGTCGGTTCTTGATGATCGCGAGTAGGTGGTCGACGCCGTTGACGGCGAGGTTGCCGATGCTGCGTTTGAGGTGTGACCAGACTGCTTCGACCGGGTTGAGGTCGGGGGCGTAGGCGGGAAGTCGGATGACGTGTAGCCAGTCTCGGGCGGCGATCAGCGCGCGCATCGCAGCGCTGACGTGGGTGTTGAGGTTGTCCCAGATGACCACGATCGGGGCGTCGAGTTGTTGGTGAGCGGCGTCGAGGAGGCCGATGTAGTCGCGTTCGCTGAAGCTGCGTCGTTCGCCTTTGCGGTTGCGGTGCACGATCGTGCGGTAGATCAACCGGCTGCGTCGGCCGGGCTGGTAGCAGGTCAGTCCGGCGATCGAGACCCGACCGGATCCTTTGCCGGACACCGCGACGACCGGGGTGTGTCCGCGCCGGCCCCAGGTACGTGCTTTCGGTGGGCGCAGCGTCTGACCGGCCTCGTCCTCGAAGCAGATCCACGCCGTGCGCTGCGCCGCTACCGTTTTCCCACCGGCCACGCCTCCCGCCGCCACGTCGCGATCGCCTGCTCGTCACGCTCGACCGCGCGATGCTTCGGGACCTGCACCGAGAACCCGAGGCGGTCCAACACGTTCGCTGTCCCGCGCAGGGTGTAACGGGTGTGGAACATTCGCGCGATCAGGTCCGACACCCTGGCAAGAGTCCACCGCTGATCCTGCCCGAAGCCGTGCACGGCCGGCCCAGCGTCCAACGCGTCAGCCAGGCACTGGAGCCGGGAATCGTCCAGACGACCCGGCTACCGCTGGCCCCCTTCGACGCGAGAGCCTGTTCGCCACCGGCCCGCCAGCGTTGCCGCCACCCGTACACCGCGGTCTGCGACACCCGCAGCCTACGGGCCACTTCCGGTACCGGTACCTCCTCGGCGAACCAGCCCGCCGCCTGACGTCGTACCGCCTCTCGTTTGGCCCGTCCCTGTTCGGTCAGGCCGCCACCGTCGGAATACCTCATCTCTCCGGCCTACAAGAGATCATCGATCACTGTCACGCCGACACGCCGACACGAAATCGATCAACCTGACCATTCAAGATCTGTAGCGGTGCAGGGAGGTCTTGGGGATGCCGGTCTGGACACTGATCTCCCCGTAGCTGGCGCCTTGTGCCTTGAGTAGCCGGGCGTACTCGATCTTTTCGGCGGGGTGGGCGACGGGGCGCCCGATGCGGCGGCCGGCCGTGTCGGCGACGGTGCGGGCGTTGGCGGCGTGTGCGGCGGTGAAGACGCGTTCCGTGGCTCGTTCCGGAACAGTCATTGTGGAACGACTTGCGGAACGGCTGGAGGCGGACTTGGAGGACCTGTCGGCTGTGGATGGGTCCGGGCCGGGCTGGGCCTTCACCCGGGTGGGTTTCACGATGGTGCGGCAGGACTCGCAACGGAGCTGAAGATCGATGCGCTCACCGCAGTCTTGGTGCAGGTAGACGATTGGCGGCCCGTCGGGTGCGGCCCAACGATCACCCCAGGCGGTCAGGGCGATGACCACGGGTTGTAGGTCCAGGCCCTTGTCGGTGAGTACGTACTCGTGGTGGTTGTATTGATCTGAGTAGCGATGCGGTTCCATCAGACCGGCCGCAACGAAGCCGTCGAGTCGGCTGGCGAGGGTGTTCGGGGCGATGCCGAGGTTGCGTTGGAAGTCGGAGAACTTCGTGATCCCACCGAACATGGCGTCTCGGATGATCAGCAGGCTCCATCGCTCACCGACTATTTCCAGCGCGCGCGCCACCGAGCAGGTCTGGTTCTCGTAGGTCCGACCGAGCATCTGGCACCGCCCCCTCTGTACTTGCGTCATGCTAGCACCGGTTGTTAGGGTCTCCCTAGCATCATGCAAGTAGCTAGGGGGCCGTCGGCGTCCGGTCCGCGCGACTCCAGGGGCGAGCTACAAGAAGGGATTCCCATGACGTCCATTGGACGGCTTCTTACCGAAGAGCAAGGACGGCTCACCGTCCGGCGGGTGCTCTCGGTCGACAACGGCACGACGCTGGGCCAGGTCAACCACCGCACCGGGGAGCTGGTTTGAGCATGGCCGGCCCTCACATCGAACCAGGGCGTACAGCCATCGTCGCGGTGGATTTCCAACCCGACATCATGGGGGCGGACGGCGCCTTCGCGCCCATGTTCCACCCCGAGGTGCGGCGAACCAACCTGGTCCCGCTCGCCGCCGGGCTGCTGGACGGTGCCCGTGTCGCCGGAGTGAAGGTCGTCTACTCCAGGGCCACCTTCCAACCCGGCTACCCCGACCTTGTGGCTAACTTTCCGCTGTTCAGCAACATCGCGGAGGCCGGGTGCCTCGTCGACGGCACACCCGGGAGCGCCATCATGGACGTGGTTGCTCCGCACAAAGGCGACATCGTACTGAGCCATCACCGAGTCAGTTGCTTCCAAGGCACCGAGCTCGACGTCGTTCTGCGAGGCGCAGGCATCGACACAATCGTCCTCGCCGGCGTCGCCACCAACCTGGCGGTGGAAAGCACCGCGCGAGCCGGCGCCGACCTCGGCTACCGAGTCCTCGTGGTTTCGGACGTCTGCTCGACGACTTCCAGGACCGCGCACGACGCATCGCTGGCATCATTGGCGATGTTCGCGGAAATCGCGGAGATCGAGAGCCTGCTGGCCGCGCTCAACAAGAGTACGCAACACTTTATGGATTCCTGATCGCGTAGGTCACTCTCGCTTTGGCGGGTCTCGCCCGAACCTTGGCACAGGAGGTCGCGGTGGGGCCGGCGACCAGTTTTGACGTTCCAGGTCCGCTCCAGCCACACGGGCCGACCATCCGCCCGACGGTCGCGCGGATGGTCGGTCACAAAGCTGGGACGCGCCGACGCGGTGCCTGAGGCGGCGCAGTTCGCCGTGGATACGGACGACACCCCCGGACGGTCCGACAACCACGACCATCGATCATCGCGGTCTTCGGTGCCACCCCCAGGGCGCCGACGTGCTCGCGGCGCCCTGGGGTGGCCCCTGAGGGCAGTCCGCGGGCGTTCAGGCGTTCTGGCTGGCGCTCGGCGCCGAAAGTCAGGGGCCTGGGTGCGGTGTACCGGTCAGTTGTCGTTGAGGTAGTAGTGCTCGCTCCCGTCAAACCCTACGTGCGGGCCCAGGTAGATCTCTACGGCGATGTTGTCGTTCTCCGGAAGGTCGTAGACGCCACCGTTCGAAGCGCTGCGGGTGATGCATGTCCCGAATCCGCCCGAGGCGGTGAGGCTGTAGTGAAAGTTGTATTGGCCGTTCGAGGCCTGGGTGAGGATCTCGACCCTGGGGGCGTACCCGTCGGCCGCCGTGTCGCAGAGCTCAACGACGTCGCCGTGCTCCTCGATGTAGACCGTGCCGCCCTGGGTGGCGTCCGAGGTGGTCCAGATGTGGTCCCAGGCAGCGCCCCCGCCGGGGTCGGACGCCCATGCCGGCGACGCGGTGGCGAGTGCCGCGCCGGTGAGGAGAACGGTGGCGGCTATAGCCGCGATCTTGGTGCGCATCGTGTGAATCTTCCAATCTTCGCTCGGACCGTCCAAGCTCCAGCAGCTTTCGCGTAGGCAGATAAACGGTCTGTTGACGGGTGTGGGTTGTGAGGGTTGTGTAGCCCGGGGCCGGGCTTCGGGGTGGGGTTCACCGCCGCGGCGGGGATGTCGTGTTTGTCGACGGGTCGCGCGAGGGGCGGCGGCTGGGTGCGGTCGAAGATGAGGGCCTCTGTCGCATCGATACCTGCCGGCGCGCAGCTCGGGCGCATGCGGCTATCAGGGCCGTGTTCGCCTCACCTCCGTCCGGGTCGGCGCGACAGCCGTCAGACAAGGTTCGCCAGTCGACCGATCGAGGACCGATCATTAGGCAATGCCATATGCCCAGGCGCCACAGTGGTCCTCGTCGACGATTCCGAACTGCTCTGGACATGCCCGGAACTGAAAACGGGCGCCCTCGGTGATGTTCAGCGCGTAGTAGGTGACAGTGCCGGTGCCTTCACGGTTCCATCCCCAATAAGGGCCCTTGTTGGCAAGGTCCCAGCGGTAATTCTCCACCGCCACCCCATATCCGTCGCCGGTTGCATCCCGGATCGACAGCTGCTCGCTGCCGTCGCCCATCTCCGAGGTGAAGTACGCAAAGCCACACGATTCTCCGGAGGGCCACTGGCAGGAGGCACTGGCGTCCGAGGCGGCGAACGCGGGACCTGCCGCTGCCACCGTGGCGCCGGATGCGGCAACCACCATGGCGGCCAGCCAAGTCATGGTGCGCATCGCAACCGGCTTACCCGACCGAGGTTTGGGTCGCATGGATACCTGCTTCCTCTGACGTGTGCGTGTGCGGTGACGCGGTAGGTTAGCCAAGATCGCCTGCCAATTCCTTGCCATCCCGCTGTTGTCGGGGTTTCTCAACCTGCGTCCGGGAGATGAACCGTTGCTGTTCGTCGTCCCAGACCGGCTGGTACTCAATTCCTGTCCAGGCGTCGGCCGGGATCGTGTCGATCGCCTTGCGGACTTTGGTGTCTACCGGCACCGTGACCGGGAACCGTGCCCCGGCGACAGGCGGCGATCACCTTGTGGGGGGTGGAACGCGGGTCGGGGTTGCCGAAGTTTGCGTTTCAAAGTACATTGAGTTTGTATTTCAAAGTTGTCTACGGTTCCACTGGAGCGACACGCATGGGCAGGGACGGGGCAGCGTCGGTCAGCGCAGCGGAGTCGCTGCAGCTGATCGAGGCGCAGCGCGATGCCGCGGTGCGCAGCCTGGATCCGCGGCTCGTTTACTGGCTGTGGGGGCTGGCCTGGCTCATCGGGTTCGGCCTGCTGTTTCTGCGCGACGGCCCGCACGAGCAGATCCGGGTGAACATGCCGGATGTGTTGCCATTGGCCACGCCGCTCACCCTGATGATCATCGCCCTCTTGCTATCCGGCGTCGCGGGGCTCGGGCGAACCGGCAGATCAGCGGCGGCTCGTCGGTTCGGGGGCTGCGGTACGGGCTGAACTGGCTGGCCGGGTTCGCCGCCGGATCCGAGGAGACCCCAATGACCCTGGCAAGTCCAGTCGACGTCAACCGTCGCTAGGGCGACGAAGTCGCTTTGGCCGGAGCGGTCATCGGACTTCTCCTGCCCCGGCGGTCGGCGCGGACCACCGGCCACATAGTGGCTGTGCTCGCTGCCGCCCAGCAAGTATCTCGAGACAAGGAGGCATCGCATTGTCGCGCGTTGAGTTCCGGTTGCTGGGCAACGTAGAAATCCAGGGCATCCAGGGCGAGATCGTTCGGCTCAGCCGTCGGATGGAACGCCTCGCGTTGGCCGTGCTCCTGCTGGAGCCGGGCCAGGTGTTCAGCACGGATCGGCTCATTGACCTGTTGTGGCAGCAGGATCCGCCGGTGGCGGCCAGAGCCGCGTTGCAGACCCTGATGTCACGCGTCCGCAAGGCCATCCGTTCCGCCCTCGGTGACGAGGCGCCACTCCTGTCCAGGGGCCAAGGCTATGTCCTCCACGTCGGGCCCGAACGGGTGGACGCGCGCCGGTTCGCCGGCATGGTCGAGGAAGCCGGCAGAGTCCACGACGCGTCACAGCGCGCCGCACGTCTCGCGGAGGCGCTGGACCTGTGGCGCGGACCGGCGCTGGCCGATGCGGCAGACAGTGTTTTACGGGATCAGTTGTGTTCCAGCCTGGAGGAGTCGCGTTTCCGGGCGATATCCGCTCGGATAGATGCAGAGCTTGCCGCCGGACGGCACGCGGATCTGATCTCGGAACTGCTCAGGTTGGTCGCCGAGTATCCGTTGCGGGAGAACCTGCACGGTCAGCTCATGCTGGCCCTGTACCGGTGCGGCCGGCGAGCCGAAGCCCTCGATGCGTACCGGCGAGCTCGCCAGCTACTCGTCGCGGAGCTCGGCTTGGAACCCGGGCCCCAACTGCGCACTCTACATGCCGCAATCATCGACGAGACTGGGCGCCTGAAATCCGGACGGCCGCGAGGGGTTCATGAGTGGATTCAGTGAGGCGGCGTCGTGGGGTTGAACTGGCTGGGACTGCCGTACCGACTGCGTGGCGCACCGCCGCCACATCGTTGGGCGACTCGAACGCCGACGGCGGCAGTATCGACGTGCGCCATTCGTGCGGGAAACGTTCTGGCGCCATGGACCCTTACCGGATGAGGACGTCTTTCACGGTGCTCGGGCAGGTCACCGCGGTGCGGGCGGGATCCCCGGTGCCGCTGTCCGGCCAACGCATGGTCACGATGCTCACTGCGCTGCTGCTGACACCGAACGAGCCCGTGCCGGCCGACCGGCTCATCAAGTGGGTGTGGGCCGGGTCGCGCTCGGCCCATCCTCGCGCCAGACTGCAGAACGCCATGTTCCGGCTCCGCCACGCGGTTGGCGACGACGTCGTCGAGACCACGTCGTTCGGGTACCGGTTACGCGTCGACGCTACGACGCTCGATCTACTCGCCTTCGAGCAGTTGGTGGCCGGCGCGGCGGACGCCGAGCGGGGCGGTGACACCGTGCTGGCCGTCGACCGGCTGCGCCAGGCGATCGGGCTGTGGCGGCTGCCGCTGCTGGCCAACGTGGACGCGCCCGAGTTCAAACAGTACGCCACAACGCTTCTGACCGAGCGGTACCTGACCGCCCACCAGGAGTATGCCCGGCTGAGCTTGCGACTGGGCCGCCACGCCGACGTGGTGGCGGACCTCAGCGATCTGGTCGGCGCGTACTCGTTGCGGGAGCCGCTGGCCGCGTATCTGATGGCCGGCCTCGCCCGCGCCGGGCGGCGCGCCGACGCGCTGGTCACCTATGAGGCCGTGCGCCGCACGCTCAACGAGGAGTTGGGTGTGCAGCCGGGCGCCGAGCTGCGTTCGCTGCATGCCAAGATCCTGTGCGCGGCGGACCACTCGAAGGCGCGTATCAGCACCGCAAGGGGCGACACCCGGATCGCCGAGGCCACGGGCGGCAAGGTCGTGCTGCGCACCCAGTCCGGCGACATCTCCGGCCGCAGATGTTCGGTCTGGATGTCGCCGGCGGCCGTCGATTCACCCGTCTCCGGATGATGGGCTGCTTCGGCGGCATTCGGACTGGTGCCGACGGCAGCGAGCGCGGACTGTCAGGTTAACGCCACAGCGCGGGCGCGTCGTTCAGGCGACGCTGAGGATGCTCTTTCCGTGGGTGGCGCCGTCGGCCAGCCGTTGGACTGCGGTGGCCAGGTCCGCCAGGGTGTATTCGGCGGTGATGTCCACGCCTACCCGTCCACTGGCGAGGTGTTCGAGGGCGCGGTGGGCGCTGTCGGCAAGCCGGTTCGGGTGGGTCTGGCTGAGTAGGTTGCTGTTGTAGGTCACGATCGACTTGCCTTCCATCAGCAGGTCGTTGGTGGATGCCAGGACGGGTTCGAAGCTGCTGATGTTGCCGTACACCCCCAGCCTGCCGTGTGGCGCGAGTTGTCGCAGGTTGGCCTCGCGGGTCGGGCCGCCGATCGGGTCGAGGATCACGTCGAAACGCTCGTCGCCGAGTGTGGCCGGGAATTCCTCGCGCACCAGCACGCGGTGGTAGCCGAACTGCGTCGCGTAGTCGATCTGGGCGGCGTTGCCGACTACGCCGACAATCCTGCCCGCCCCGGCGAGCGTGGCGAATTGTGCGGCGAGAGTGCCGACGCCGCCGGCTGCGGCGTGGATCAGCACGTTCTCGCCGGGCCGCACGCGGGCGACGGTGTTGATCAGATCGTAGGCGGTGGGGGTGACCCAGCCGAAGCCCCCGGCCACCCGCAGGTCAAGGTCACCGACACTCAGCGTGAATACGGCGGGCGCCAGGACCACTTCGGCGTGCGCGCCGGCGCTGGTCAGTGCGGTGACGGGCTCCCCGACGCGGCTGCCGTCAACGCCCTCACCGACCGCGACAATGTGCCCGGATGCTTCGAAGCCGGGGACGAACGGGCGCGGCACGGTGAAGTGGCCATCGCGGACCAGCACGTCTCCCCACTGGATGCCGGAGTAGGCGACCCGGATCGCCACCTGTCCGGGGCCAGGGACGGGTTGGTCGAGTTCGGCGAGACGGTACTGGTCGTCGGTGTCGAGAATGACAGCCTTCACGGTTACAGCCTCCTGGGTTTACTCAGTATCCTGTTACTCGGCGAACCTAGCTGTATCAGGATGCTGAGTCAACACAGTGATCTGTGACATGGGGGTGGGGCATGGCGGAAATCCCGGTCGAGGAGTATCTCTGCACCCGGATCAGGCAGGCGGAACAGGCGTTGATGGCGCACCACGAGGGGGTTCTCCGGGGCCACGGGCTGACCATGATCCAGTACACCGTCCTGCTGACTCTCTCGCGCCAGGGCGGCATGTCCGGAGCCCAGTTGGCCCGCTCCTGCGGCGTCACCCAGCAGAGCATGGCCAGCGTCCTGACCAACCTGGAGGCCAAGGGACTCATTCACCGTGAGGTGTCCGCAGTGCATGCCAAGGTCCAGATCGCCTCGCTGACCGACGAGGGTGAATTGCTGGTGGAACGCGCCTACCAAGAGGTGATCATCCTGGAGCGCGCACTCACCGACGCGTTCTCACCCGCCGAACACGCGTCGCTATGCGACCTCCTGGAGCGCGCTACCACCGTCCTCATCGACCAGACGGTATCCGCCAGGACTCATTGAATCGGCGGCGTAGCCGGTGATGAAACGGATCGCGGCCGCGTCGCCCACGCCCGCCGAGTCCGCGGCCTGGATTGCCGCCGGGTCACGGCGCTAGGATCCTCAACCGAATTTGCCCGCGACCGCGTGGTCGGTGTCGGTTACTCCGCCCGTTTCCATGACCTGCTTGAGCCTGCGCAGGTTTGCGGCGACCTCTTCGGCGGGCGGCTTTCCCACAAGGGACAGTGCGGTGCGGCCCAGTCCGCCAAAAGGCGTCTTCAGCACCTCGCGCACCTCCGTCCGGCCCGGGCCAGGTCCAGGCGTGAAATGGACCGCCCAGCGAGTTCTCATTCCGGGTGGGGCGGTCGTCTCATAGCGGATCAACTCGTTCGCCCGCTCTTCGGCCAGCTTTATCGTGGATCTCAACCGGATGCCGAGCGGACCCTCGATCGTCCATCGAAACGTTGCTGCGCCGATCCGTTCAATGGCCATGACGTCGCCCAAGAAGCGGGGCAGGTTCTCGAAGTCGCGGTAGAAGCTGAAGACGTCCGCAACCGGGCGGTGGATAGCTACGCTCGCCTCGATCGCGTTGTCGCCGGGACGGCGTGATGAGTGGTCCATGGCTGTCTCCGAAAGGTTCTTCCAGCTTCGGGTCTGCTGCTCAATCGGCTGCGCTCGACCCGCGAGCGAGTCAAGCCCTGACTCCCAAACCGGCAGATCGCGCTGGTCCGGCGCCTCCTGCCGACAGACAGGTACGCAGCCCCAGGGAGTTTGCCCAAGTGTCCGTCCGCTAAACCCCGCTCAGGAGCGCCGGCGTAGGTGTGCACGCGCCGGACCGTTTCGCCGGTTGCGCCACGGCTCACCTGGCCAGCACTCCGGCCAGGTCGAGTTGGTTGACGGCGGTGTCAACGTCGGCGTCGGGCTTGTTGGTGAACAGCGCGGCCACGTGGTCGGCGGTGGCGCTGTGGCTGATGGCCGCGGTGAGCAGAGCCCGGCACTGATGCCCCGCGCCAGGACCGGTTCGACCGATCATCGCTTCGATGGTCGCGTCGGAGGTCCAGATGTGAGGGAGGGAGGCGTCAAGTTCGTCGGAGGCGTCGGTGGCGCCCCGGTACCATTGACCGTCAGCCCACCAACAGCAGAACGTCAGCAGACCATTGCGGTTGCGGGTATTGAGGACGCTGTCAGTGACCCAGGCCGGCGCTCCATTGTAGAGCTGGGGGAGGCGCTCGCCACGATTGTAGGCGGCTTCGAGCAGCGCCGAGTTCCATCGTCCGCCGGAGAGCACCGCGCGTTCGCCGGGGAGCAGGAAGAGGACGGATCCGCTGCGGTGGCCGTCCTCGTACCATGCGTGGCCGGGGAAGATGCGTGGCCCCAACTCCGATCGGACACCGACGTAGGTCGCCGACAGCACCGCCCAGCGCGCCCAGACTTCACGAAGCGAAGGCACCGCGTCGGTGGCGACGGCGGTACGGCCCGCGGCGGCATCCGCGGTTGCCGCAGCCGCGGCCTGTCCCGCGTCGCGGCCCTGTGCGGCGGGTCCGGCAACGTATCCGGCGAGCCATACAGGCACACGAGTACGGGGGAAGCTCGCCAGGTCGTTGCGATAGTGCTCGGGAAGCATCAGTTGGTCGTCGGGGAAGGGTTCGTCTCCGTAGTCGTAGTCCACTGTCGTCTCGCCGCGGTTGGTGACGGTCAACAGCAGCCGCCACCAAGGGCCGGCCGGCATCCGCGCCGCAACCTGTCGCTGGCGACGGACCAGCTCGCCGATCGGCTTCGGCACCGGCACGAGCCCTGATCGGCCATGCGCCCAGAACCGCAGCGCAGCGATCTCAGCGGAGACGGTGAACGCGAATTCGGCCGAGAGCCGCTCCCAACCGGAGGGCCCAAGTTGGGCCAGTTGCTGCACGATCGGGTCGATCAGCCGCGAGGCTTCCGAGGCGATCCCGGCCTGGTCGGATGGGGTGTCGACGATACTGAACCCGCTGACGGCCGGCGGGTCATCGGACGCGGTCTGGCCGAACTGTCGCTCGAACTCGGCCATGAGCTGTGACCCGTCGGATCCGCCGCCGACGCGCCCGAGCGCGACCTCGGTCGCGATGAACTGGTCGAGGGCCTGCTGCGGGGGTATCGAGGACGACACCTCCTCGATGCGCCCGGAATCACCGACGAGAAACACCGACTGCCCCACCGGCATGTCCAGAAATGCCATCGGATCGCTGTCGTCGACGCTCACCGGCGCGTACACGCTCCAGCCCATCTCGAAACGATCCGCCTCCAGTCCCTCCCTGGGGTAGTCCAGGCCCCGGGACCGGATCCAATCCACCACCAACGAGATCGCTCGTGCCGCATCCATTCGCGTACCTCCCGATTTCGAATCGGTCACACTGCCCGCAGTGTTCGGTCGCCGCCGGACCCAATCTTCTCGCAGCGGCCGGGGAGATCTCCACAGCGGCGACGGCGACAACGACGTGCCGGGTGCCCCCGCACGGACCTCTTTCCCCACGGCGTGTATTGCAGCACTCGGCGGCTGGGACTGGTCCCGAGTCGCATGCGCTAACGTGCAGTTGGGCGGAGGGGAGCGCGATCTGACGATGAAAGAGTTCGTGCCGCAGGTGTTGCCGGGTTCCACGCGGAGCCTA
This sequence comes from Rugosimonospora sp., assembly GCA_036494675.1. Lineage (GTDB taxonomy): Bacteria > Actinomycetota > Actinomycetes > Mycobacteriales > Micromonosporaceae > Rugosimonospora. Next base: position 7,696 of record DASXOA010000447.1, on the reverse strand, counting down.
GCGAGTGGGGTGCCGCCGGCGCCGCCAGGCACCATCTTCGCGCTGGCCGCCGATGGCGGGTTTGCCGTGCCGCCCCGGAAGTTCACGCTTCATTTCGGTCGCGACAAGGACGACGTCCATGTGCCGATCGGCATCGGTGACCCGCATGTCAGCCGATTGCACGGCGTGATCGTGGGCGACGGCCTGGAGTGGTGGATTCGCAACAAGGGCAAGCTGCCGATCCAACTACCCGGTGATGCGATGCTGTTGTCCGGCCACGAACTGCTGATGGAGCCGGGCTATACCCCGCTGTTCATCGGTTCTCCGAAGGGCCGGTCACATCTGCTTGAGATCCACGTCGTCGGTTCCCGGACCACTGATGCCTACATCGAGCAACACAGCCGGACGAGAACACCCGATGTCTACGACCTGAGTCTGGTGGAGCGGCTGGTGCTGACCGCGCTCGCGCAGCGGTACCTGCGCCAGGAGCGCTATCCACAACCGGTGTCCTGGAACCAGGTGGCCCACGACCTCAACCGGCTACCCGACGGCAGACAGTGGACGCCGAAGATCGCGGCGCACGTCGTCGCCGCGGTGCGAGAGCGCCTGGCTGATGGCCCCGATCCAATTCCCGGGATCCGGCGCGAGGACGGGGTCGGCGAACCGGTGGGAAACACGCTGAACCACAACCTGATTCAGGCTCTGCTGCTCAGTACCACGCTCATGCCGTCGGATCTGTACCTGCTCGGCGAGGAGCAGGACGAGGACCAGGGGTGAGCTAACGGTGACATGGCAGGTCGGCGAGGTGATCGACGGCCGGTACGAGGTGGCCCTCGTGCACGAGCAGGGCGGGATGGGCCTGGTGTACCGGGTTCGGCACCTGGCCTGGCACATCGACCTCGCGGTGAAGAGCCCGCGACCAGAGCTGTTCTGGCGGCCGGACGATCAGCAGCGGTTCATCGCCGAGGCCGAGACGTGGGTGTCACTGGGGCTGCATCCCCACGTCTGCAACTGCTATTACGTCCGCGTGTTGGACGGCGTGCCCCGGGTGTTCGCCGAGTACGTCACCGGCGGCAGCCTGCATGACTGGATCAGAAGCCGGCGGCTGTACGACGGCGACCCGCCCGAGGTGCTGGCCCGGATCCTGGACGTGGCGATCCAGACCGCGTGGGGACTCGACCATGCGCACAGCCACGGCCTGGTGCACCGGGATGTCAAACCGGCCAACGTGTTGCTCGACGTCGAGGACGGCTCAGTTACCGCGAAGGTCACCGACTTCGGCATGGCCCGGGCACGGGACCTCACGGCCACGGTCGGTCCGAACGGGCGGCCAGGCGCCAGCGTCCTGGTGCCCGGCGGCAGCGGAATGACACCGCTGTACGCCTCACCCGAGCAGGCGGCGGGGGAGCGGGTGGGGCGGCGTACCGACATCTACAGCTTCGCCGTGTCACTGCTGCAGATGTGCGTGGGCAAGGCGACCTGGATGGCCGGGTCCGCCGCGGGCGCGGCGCTGACCCGCTACCGCGCGGACGACGCGGCAGGCGAAGTCCCCCTCCCGCCAGCCCTCGGCGACCTGCTCGAGCGGTGCCTGCGCCAGAATCCCGCCGACCGGCCGAAATCCATGCCCGAGGTCGCCACCGAACTGATCGACGTCTACGGGGGCGTCACGGGCCACGCCTACCCGCGGCCGGCCCCCGCCACGACCGACCTGCTCACCGACGAACTCAACAACCGCGCAGTGTCGCTGCTCGACCTCAACCGGCCAGAAGAGGCCGACCGCGCGTTCGCACAGGCGCTGGCGGCTGATCCACGCAACGCGCGGGCCATGTACAACGCCGGACTGGCGAGGTGGCGCCGCGGGGCCGTCGCCGACGACGCGCTCATCGCCGAAATCGAGGCGACCGGCTCGGACACCAGTGATCCCTGGGAAGTACGGTGTGCGCTCGCCCAGGTCCACCTGGAACGCGGCGACCTGGGCGCGGCCCGCACGTTGCTCGACGAGATGGTACGGGAACGGCCGGACGATCCAGAGGTGCTCGCGGCCCTGCGACTGATCGGCGCCCATGAGATCGTCGACGCCCACTGCATCAGCGAGTGGCAGGTGCCCTGGCCCCGGCGCCCGCGTGACCTGTACTCCGTCGGCACGGACGAGTACCGGGTCGCGCTCGCCCTCACCCCCGACGAACGGTTGATGCTTTCCGGCGGCTGGGACGGCGTGATCCGCCTCTGGGACGTCCACAGAGGACGGTGCGTACGGACGCTCAAGGGACATCGCCGGCCGGTGCACGCGGTCGACCTCACGCCGGACGGACGGTTTGCCGTCTCCGTCTGTGAGGACGAATCCGTGTGGTTCTGGGAGCTGACCAGCGGCCGCTTGCGGAGCTGGCCCAAGGGTCGCCGCCTGTACGCCAGCCCCAACCCGCCGTCGTGGGACGGCAGCGACGGGCTCGGCGAGTTGAGCCTGCGTGTCGAACGCACCACGGTCCGGCTCACCCCCGACGGGCGTCTCGCCCTCTACGCGGGCCTGGACGGCTCGTTGCGGGTATGGAACATCCCGAGTGGACAGATGAGAACGCTCGACGAGACCGCGGCCGGACGGTTGGTGTCTGTAAGCGCCGACGGCCGCCGGGCGCTTTCCGTCGGATGGCGCGGGCGCGCAGACGACCGGGAACGTGTCGTGCGGCTGTGGGATCTGGCCGACGGCCGGTGCCAGCGGGAGCTGGCCGCGCACGAGTCGGGGGTGACCGCCCTGTGTTTCAGCGCCGACGGTCGAATCGCTGCCACCGGATATCACGGTGGAACGATCCGTGTCTGGGATCTCGGCGATGGTCGCTGCGTACACGTCCTGACCGGCGGGACCACGCCCGATGCCCTTTCCCTCGGCGCCGGCGCGCGATTCCTCCTTTCCGGCGAAGGTAGGGACATCCGGTTGTGGGAACTGGACTCCGGCCGATGCCTTCGGACTTTCAGGGCTCACCAGGGCGGCAACAGCGTGGTGCGGCTGGACGTCGACGGCCGGTTCGGGCTGTCGACCGGTCAGGACAGGACGGTACGGCGGTGGCAGCTGCCCGGCCGGTACCGAGCCACGCCTCGGATAAGCCGGCCGCGCCGGCAGGTCGAGCTGAGCCGGCTCGGTGGCCGAGTGGACTCGCTGGTCGCCGATGCGGAACAGGCGATGGCGGGCGGCCGTTTCCCAGCGGCGCTCGACCTGCTCCGGCAGGCGCGCGCGATCGAAGGATACGAGCGGGCGCCACGCCTGATGTCCGCCTGGTGGGCGCTGGGCCGCTGTGCCGTGCGAACGGGTCTGCGGACCGCCTGGTCGTCGAGACTCCTGACGGGACACGCCAAGTCGGTGGAAGCGGTGGACCTGTCCGGCGACGGCCGGATCGGGATCTCCGGCGGCGGCGACGGAACAGTCCGGTTGTGGGACCTCGACGGCGGCACGTGCCTTCGCGTTCTCGAAGGCCACCAGCATATGGTGGAGTCGGTCTGCCTGAGCGACGACGGACAGCGGGCCTTGTCCTCGAGCCGGGACGGCACGGTTCGCCTGTGGGACCTCGACACCGGCAGATGCCTGCACATCCTCGAGCGCACGAGAGGGTTGACATACCACTCATCGCCGGTGCGGTTCAGCCCGGACGGCAGGCAGGCCGTGGTCGGCGGTCAGGACGGCAGGATCCGGTACTGGAATCTGGAGACAGGCGCCCCGACCCGAGAACTGAGAAGTACCGCCTGGGGCATCGACGACATGTGCGTTGGTGATGACGACCATCTCGTCGTGGCCGTGAAGGGCGGCGAGATGGATGTGTGGGGCCTGGCGGCGAGCCAATCCGTGGCTCGGTTACGTGGGGAGGGGAATGGCCTGGTCGCGGCCCGGACGCGCTCCGTTTCGCTCAGCGCCGACGGACGCTTTGCGCTGTCCGGTGACGACGAGCGCATTCGCCTGTGGAATGTCGCCACAGGGAAGATCGTGCGGACGTTCGATCGACCGCCGCCCGATGGTTTTCACCGGATCCGGATGACCGCGGACGGACGCTTCGCGGTGTCCGCCGCCTATTGGTCGCCCATCACGATCTGGGACATCCACAGTGGACGCTCTGTCGGGGTACTCGACGGTCACGAGCAGGGTGTCAGCTGTCTCGCGCTGACGCCCGACGGCCGTTTCCTGCTGGCCGGAAGCGGCAACGGCCTGCGACGATGGGAACTCGACTGGGAGCTTGAGGCCCGGGACGCGGCCGACTGGAATGACGGCGCGGCACCGTATCTCGAAGCGTTCCTGTGCCGGCACGGTCCACAATGGACCGGTCAAGACTTCGACGTTCTGCTGCGCCGACTTCAGGACGTCGGGTACGGCTGGCTGCGCGCCGACGGGGTGCTGGCCGGACTCGACCGCATGACGTCCGACCACAGGTCTCGGCCACGGCCGAGGTGAGGCGCCATTCGAACTGCTGCGCACAGTGATCGATTCCCCTACGGCAGCTCTATCAGGATTGTGAGGACCATGGACCCGCGACGCATCGAACTCAACCGCCGGCACAGCCGGGAAATGGGCCTGCTGTTCGGAGCATTCCTCAACGACCATCCGGACGTCGAGTCCGAAGTTGACGGAGCCGATATGACGGCAGAGCAAGAGACCGCGTGGAGCGCCTACAGCGGTGAACTACTCCGTCGGCATCAGGCCGAGCGATCCGCCCTCGCGGCCGACATCGAAGCCGAGCAGCGACGGCGCGACCCATGACTGAGCGCGAGCCCGGTCGCGCCGGTTGCACCGTGCAGGCAAACTGGGGGACCATGATCCTCCTACTGTCTGATCCACGGGTGTCTGCTGTTCCGGTCCATGACGTCGCTGAGCCGTTGGTCGCTCTCGACCCCGGGTTCGGGCCGGAGGCGGCCCTTGTCCGTCGCGAGTTGGCCGTCCGGCTGGAGTCGGCGCGGGCCGCCCTGCCGCCGGGGATCTTCCTGCGGGTGGTGGAGGGCCACCGCCCTTCGCATCGGCAGCAGGCGATCATCGCGCGTTACTCGGCCGAGATCCGTGCCGAACGTCCCGGCATCACCGCGTCCGAGCTTCGCGTGCTGACGAGCCGGTTCGTCGCTCCACTTGAGGTGGCGCCGCATGTGGCCGGCGCGGCCGTCGATCTGACGTTGGTCGACTCGCGTGGTGAGGAACTCGATCTGGGCACGCCGATCGACGCCACCCCGGAACAGTCCGGCGGGCGCTGCTACTTCGCCGCCGAAGACATCAGCGCCGAGGCGCGGGCGAACCGCGACCTGCTCGCCCGCGTGCTGGGCCGGGAGGGGCTGGTGAACTACCCGACCGAGTGGTGGCACTACTCGTACGGTGACCGTTATTGGGCCTTGGTGACCGGCGCCGGCGCCGCGCTCTACGGGCCGGTGCTCGGTGACCCGGTGCTCGGAGGCGGTGCGTGAGAGTGCTCGCGCCGCAGCCGCGCTCGCGCCCGCGCGTGGCCCGCGCTGCCGCAGACCTCGGCGTCGAGGGCCCGATGGATTCCTCCTGACTGGCGTGGACGAGCGCGGCCGGTGCCCGGGGGACCTCGAGGTGCGGTCACCCGGGCACCGCAGGCTATGCCGTCGGCCTGGCTTCGTGCAGGATCTGGGCCAGCTCGGCCGGTCGGCTGAGCATCGGCCAGTGCCACGTCGGCAGTTCCTCGTACCGCCACGAGTTGCCGGTCATGTGCCGGCACAGCGGCATGGTGGCGGCCATCTGGTGTACCTGCTCGACGGTGAAGCTCGACAGCACGCCGAGGCGGGGCAGCTTCTCCCACGCCCCGGTGAGCCGCACCGGGGTGGTGGCGGTCGCCCACGGTTGGGCCACCGACCGTTCACCGAGCAGCGCGACGACCGACTCATCCACATCCGCTACTCCCGCCGCCAGTTCGGCCCACGGCGGGGGCGGCAGCCGCCAGCCATCGCCGTGTTCGGCGACCATCGCCGCGTTGCGTTCACGCTCCTGGGGTGGGCTGAACTCCGCGTTGGCCACCCCGTCGGGCAGTGGGCCGGTGTCGACGAAAACCAACTGGGCGACGCGGTCGGTCATGCGGTCGGCGGCTGCGGTCGTCACGACCGCGCCGGCGTAGCTGTGCCCGACGAGGACCACGTCGTGTAGGTCCTCGTAGCGCAGCAGGTTGACCACGTCAGTGACGTGGACGTCGAGGTCGGTGTCCGGGCGGGCCAGGTGGGCGCGCTCGCCCAGGCCGGTCAGACTCAGCGGGTACACCTCGTGGCCGAGCCCACGCAGAGCGGCGGTGACCGGACGCCAGGCCCACGCGCCGAGCCAGAATCCGGGAACGAGTACGAATGTCGTCATGCACGAGAGGCTAGGATGAATACCGGACAGATTCCGCCGGATTAGGAGTCAGGTTATTGGTCCGGCCCACCGCGCGTGTACTGGCGCTGCTGGAGATCCTTCAAGTCGGCGGCGGTTTCACTCTTGCCGACCTGGCCGGCCGGCTGGGCGTTGACGAGCGCACGGTCCGCCGCTACGCCGCGCACCTCGCCGACCTCGGCATCCCGGTCGAGGCCCGGCGTGGTCGCTACGGCGGGTACCGGCTCGCACCCGGATACAAGTTGCCGCCACTCATGCTCACTGACGAGGAGGCGGTCGCTGTCATGCTCGGGCTTGTCGCCGCTACCCGGGCGGGGCTGGCCACCGCCGAAGGCGCGGCCACCGAGAGCGCGACCGCGAAGATCCGGCGGGTACTGCCGGCCGTCCTCGCCCGGCGGATCGATTCGCTGCTGGCCACGGTGGACTTCACCGCACCGGTCCGTCAGCCCGCGTCGCCCGGCATCGAGGTGCTGCTGGTGCTCGCTGAAGCGGCCCGGCATCAGCGACCGGTGACCATCGCCTACACCACCTGGCGCGGCCGGACCGGTGAGCGGCGGCTCGACCCGTACGGGCTGGTCTTCCACGCTGGCCGGTGGTACGTCATCGGTCACGACCACAACCGCGGGGCCGTGCGGACGTTCCGGCTCGACCGGATCGGGACGGCCCACCCGGCCGAGGGTGAGTTCGACATCCCGACCGGCTTCGATCCCACCACGCAGGTGCTGGCCGGTCTGGCAGCCGTGCCGTATGCGCACGACATTTCCGTGGTGCTACACACCAGCCTGGCTCAGGCGCGGCGACGGATCCCGCCGTCGGTCGGCACGCTTACCGAGGTGCCCGATGGAGTGCGCCTCACCGCCCGCGCCGAGCGGCTCGACGGTGCGGCACAGATGCTCGCCGGGCTCGGCTGGCGATTCACGATCGACCGGCCGGACAAACTCAAGGACGAGATACGCGCTTTAGCCGCCCGATTGCTCACCGACGCCGACGCCAGCAGATAAGCAGCGGCCGTGCCCCGCCCGCAGTCGATGACCAGACCAAGTGCGGGAGAGCTTCTCGTCGGTGTTCCAGGGCGGTGTTGCCGTCGCCGGCGATGTCGGCGGCGATCGCTTCCAGCCGGAGGCCGTCACGGACGGCTTCGGGCAGGTACGGCTCGTCCTCCACGATCAGCACGCGCATTCCTGAAGCCTACGGTCTGTCTCGAAGTCGGGTTCTGGTGACTCGTCTGACAGCGCCCTTCTCGGGCGTCCCTGCCATCGCACCCCTGCGGGCGGGTGGTCGGGTTCCTCCGTCGTTGGGATCGGTTTCACCCACACCTGGGTGTGGGTCAGAGCCTGCCCCTCGGAAGGCGTTGGTGACCGGGCCTCGTACCTC
>DASXOA010000446.1:0-5120 GCA_036494675.1 Rugosimonospora sp. | reverse complement strand
GACTCAGCGCTGGGAGCCGGACAGCGCGGCGACCCCGGCGAAGGCCAGGGCGCCGCCCGCGACGGCGGGCAGGATGGTCACCGTGTCGCCGTCATTGACCTTGGCGTCCAGCGCGCCCAGGAACCGGACGTCCTCGTCGTTGACGTAGACGTTCACGACCCGGTGCAGGCCGCCCTCCTCGGTGATCAGGCGTGCGCGCAGGCCGGCGTAGCTGGCGTCCAGGTTGGTGAGCAGGTTGGCGATGGTGTCGCCGCTACCCTCGACGATCTTCGCGCCGCCGGTGTACTGGCGCAGGATGGTGGGGATACGAACCTCGATAGCCATGATGTGCGGTACTCCTCGAATCAGACAGGAAGCGGAACGGCGGACGGGTATTCGCAGCGCGGCTCAGTGGCCGGCGGAACACTCGTAGTCGACCGTCGCCGGGCTCTGCCCGAACATGTACGTCGTGACGGCGGTCGGGTCCACACTGGCGTCGACGATCTGTACCGGCTCCTCGGTCACCGTGCCGTCCACGATCCGGAACGACCGGATCTCCTCCGTCGACGGATCCCGGGTGGAGACCAGCAGATAGTGCGCCTTCGGCTCGCCGGCCAGCGAGGAGTCGGTACGCGAGGGGTACGCCTCGGTCGCGGTGTGCGAGTGGTAGACCACCACGGGCTCCTCGTCCCGGTCGTCCATCTCCCGCCAGACCCGCAACTGCTCCATGGAGTCGAACCGGTAGAACGTGGTGGAGCGCTCGGCGTTGTCCATCGGCACATGCCTGGTCGGGTTGTCCGACCCGATCGGCCCCGCGACGATGCCGCACGCCTCATCGGGGTGGTCCCGGCGGGCGTGCGCCACGATCGCATCGATGATGTCGCGCCCGATGGTCAGCACGGTTCCCAAGCCTACCTCGCGGGCCAGGCGGGCCGACCGGAGGAGGTCTGAGCGCGGAGCGGGTGCGGGTGGTCAGCCCCGGGATCGGCCGCAGGTCAGGCGCGGGCCAGGTGCAGGTCAGCCGCGATCAGTGATGATCGCGTCGAGCAGCGACTCCTGGAGAACTCCCAGGTACTGGTACATGGTGAGCTGGCGCACCCTCGCCGAGGTCGGATCGCGCATCACCGCGTCGTCCAACTCCTCCAGCAGGTCGGTGTCGTCCCTCACATCGAGCCGGATGCCCAGCGCCAACCGGACATCGTTGAGTGCCCGCAACCACGCCTCGGCCGCCTCGGCGTCGAGTCTCACCACGGCTCCGCCGGTGGCCGGCAGGGCGGCCAGGATGGCGCCGGCCTGATCGATCTTCCCGGTCTTCAGGTCGCCCTCGGTGTACCGGCGGAACTCCGCGGCCTGGACGGGATCGTCGCCGTACACGTCGGGGAACAGCCGCTCGACCACGGGATCGTCCCGGTCGTAGCCGTCCGTCAGCAGGCCGATGACCTCGGTGGCCACCTGGCGCAGCACGGACACCTCATCGGCGGCGAACCGGGCCACGCAGATGTCCGCGTGGCGACGGAACATGCTCACGCCCTCGCCTCGCTCTCGTCGCCCCGTCCCGGTGCCTGCCGACCGTTCACAGCCCGCCGACCGTTCACTGCTTGTCGACCGCTCACTGCTTGTCGACCGTTGCCCACAGGCCGTACGCGTGCAGGCGCGACGCGTCGTGCTCCATGCGTTCCCGGGCGCCGGACGACACGATGGCCTTGCCCTTGTGGTGCACGTCCAGCATCAACGCTTCGGCCCGATCCTTGCTGTACCCGAAGAGTTTCTGAAACACCCAGGTCACGTACGACATCAGGTTGACCGGATCGTTCCACACGATGGTGACCCACGGGCGGTCGGCGGCGGGTACTTCTTCGATGTCCGGCGTCTCGATGGGCGCGACCTGCGGCGCGGTCATACCCCCCATCGTGCCACGCCCTCCGTCCTGGATCCCCGCATGCGACCGTACGCTAGTCAATGTGACCGCTGCCCTTCTCACCGACCACTACGAACTGACCATGGTCGGTGCCGCCCTCAAGGACGGCACCGCGGACCGGCAGTGCGTGTTCGAGGTGTTCGCCCGGCGGCTGCCCACCGGCCGGCGCTACGGCGTGGTGGCCGGCACCGGCCGGCTGATCGAACTGCTGCGCGAATTCCGCTTCGACCAGGCCGACCTGGATCACCTCCGGGAGGAGGGCGTCGCCGACGAGGACCTGGTCGACTGGCTGTCCCGGTACCAGTTCCACGGCGACATCACCGGGTACCCCGAGGGCGAACTGTTCTTCCCGGGCTCCCCGATCCTCACCGTGAGCGGCACGTTCGCCGAGTGCGTGGTGCTGGAAACCGTGATCTTGTCGGTACTCAACCACGACTGTGCCATCGCCGCCGCGGCGGCCCGGATGGTGACCGCCGCTCGGGGCCGACCGCTGATCGAGATGGGCTCCCGGCGCACCCACGAATGGGCGGCGGTGGCCGCGGCCCGCTCGGCGTACCTGGCCGGATTCGCCTACACCTCCAACCTGGAGGCCGGCCGGAGCTACGGGATTCCGACCACCGGTACCGCGGCGCACGCGTTCACGTTGCTGCACGACGACGAGCGAACGGCCTTCGCGGCCCAGGTGGCGGCGCTGGGCAAGGACACCACCCTGCTGGTCGACACGTACGACATCGCGGACGGCATCCGCACCGCGATCGCGGTCGCCGGACCGGAGTTGCGGGCGGTCCGGATCGACTCGGGCGACCTGTCGGTGCTCGCCGCGCACTCGCGGCAACTGCTCGACTCGCTCGGCGCGACCGAGACAAAGATCATAGTCTCCGGCGACCTCGACGAGTACGCCATCGCGTCGCTCGCGGCCGAGCCGGTGGACATCTACGGCGCGGGAACCGCTGTGGTGGTCGGCTCCGGGGCGCCCACCGCCAACCTGGTGTACAAGCTGGTCGAGGTCGACGGCCGCGCCGTGGTGAAGCGTTCGGAGCACAAGGCCACCGTGGGCGGGCGCAAGACGGCGGTACGGCGGCACAAGCCGACCGGTACGGCGACCGAGGAGGTCGTGGTCTCCCAGGGGGTACCCGAGTGGCAACCCGGGGACCGGCTGCTCCAGCGCGACTTCGTGATGAGCGGCGAGCCGGTGGACGACATCCCCACCCTCGCCCAGAGTCGGGAACGGTTGCACGACGCGCTGATCTCCATCCCCTGGGAGGGGTTGAAGTTGTCCGCCGGTGACCCGGCCATCCCGGTCACCGTCGTCCCGGCGTCCTGACCCCGCACTCTCACCACACCCGCACCCTCACCACCCGCCCGCACCCCGGAGCGTGCCATGCGTGCATTGATTGTCGTCGACGTTCAGAACGACTTCTGTGAGGGCGGCTCGCTGGCGGTGGCCGGCGGTGCCGCGGTCGCCGCCGCGATCTCGGCCGCGCTGGCCGCCGACACGGTACTGGCCGCCGACACAGCACTGGACGTTGACGCGGCACAGGACGTTGACGCGGCACAGGGTGGCGGCGACACGCGGCCGGGCGGGCCGCGATGGGACCACGTCGTGGCGACCAAGGACTTCCACATCGACCCGGGCGCCCACTTCGGGAACCCGCCCGACTTCGTGCTGAGCTGGCCGGTGCACTGCGTGGTCGGCACCGCCGGCACCGATCTGCACCCGAACCTGGACGACGCCGGCCGGATCGAGGCGGTGTTCACGAAGGGCCGGTACGCGGCCGCGTACTCCGGCTTCGAGGGCGACGCGGACGGCGTCGGGCTGGCCGACTGGCTGCGTGCCCGGGACGTGTCCGCGGTGGACGTGGTGGGTATCGCGACGGACCACTGCGTACGCGCGACGGCACTCGACGCCGCGACCGCCGGCTTCGACACCACGGTGCTGCTCGACCTGACCGCCGGCGTCGCGCCGTCCACGGTGGACGCTGCTCTGGACGAACTGCGCGCCGCCGGCGTCACCCTCACCGGCAGCGTGCCGCAGGGCTGAGCGGACAGCGCTGAGCGGGCAGAGAAAAGCCGCCAGCCGGTGCGCCGCCCGAAGGCGACCCACCGGCTGGCGGTCAAGCTCAGCTGATCGGGCTCCGTACCCGGACTAGTGCTCCCCGGAGCCCACGCTCGCGTCCGCCTGCGACGCCGTCACCTGCTCGGGGACCTTGACCGGCGCCGCGATCACGCCGCCGCCGCCCGGTGCCAGGTGCGGGAACTTGAGGTCGAACGCCGGCCGCTCCGAGCGGATGCGGGGCATCCGGTCGAAGTTGCGCAGCGGCGGCGGGCAGGAGGTCGCCCACTCCAGCGACATGCCGTACCCCCACGGGTCGTCGACCTCGACGATCCGCCCGGTCTTGTACGACTTCCAGATGTTGTACAGGAACGGAAGCGTGGAGGCGCCCAGGACGAAGGCGCCGATCGACGAGATCGTGTTGAGTGTGGTGAACCCGTCACTGGGTAGGTAGTCCGCGTACCGCCTGGGCATACCCATCGCGCCCAGCCAGTGCTGCACCAGGAACGTGCTGTGGAACCCGATCGTGGTCAGCCAGAAGTGCACCTTGCCCAGCCGCTCGTCGAGCATCCGGCCGGTCATCTTCGGGAACCAGAAGTACACGCCGGCGAACACCGCGAACACGATCGTGCCGAACAGCACATAGTGGAAGTGCGCCACCACGAAGTAGGTGTCAGTCACGTGGAAGTCGATCGGTGGGCTGGCCAGCAGTACGCCGGACAGGCCGCCGAGCAGGAACGTGACCAGGAACCCGATGGAGAACAGCATCGGCGACTCGAAGGTCAGCTGCCCCTTCCACATCGTTCCGATCCAGTTGAAGAACTTGATGCCGGTCGGGATCGCGATCAGGTACGACAGGAACGAGAAGAACGGCAGCAGCACCTGCCCGGTGGCGAACATGTGGTGCGCCCACACCGTCATCGACAGTCCCGCGATGCCCAACGTCGCGCCGACCATGCCCTTGTAGCCGAACAGCGGCCTGCGGGCGAACACCGGGATGACCTCGGTGATGATGCCGAAGAACGGCAACGCCACGATGTACACCTCGGGATGGCCGAAGAACCAGAACAGGTGTTGCCAGAGCACGGCCCCGCCGGTCGAGGCGTCGAAGATGTGGGCGCCAAGATGCCGGTCGGCGAACAGAGCCAGCGCAGCGGCCGCGAAGACCGG
>DASXOA010000445.1:0-21450 GCA_036494675.1 Rugosimonospora sp. | reverse complement strand
GCGTACGCCGGGACCCGCGGCGGGTGTCGCGGTGCTCATCGGAGACCAGAAATGGCTGCGGGAGCCGGCCTCGGAGAAGGCGAGAGTGGTGAGGTGGCGACCACCGGCGATCGCGGCGCGCAGCTTTTCCGGGCCGTGTACGGCGATGACCGGTACCGCCGCGTAGTGCATGAGGACCACCATGGCCGTGGAGCCGCATGCCTGGCTCAGCCGTTCGACGACGGCGACGGCGGAGCGCATCCCGGCACCGGCCCCTCCCGCCTCTGCCGGGCTGGTGAGGCCGAGGATGCCGACCGCGCCGAGCGCATCGACAGCCTTGCGCGGAAACGTCCCTTCGCGGTCCACGATGCCGGCCATGGGCGCGACGACGTCGACGATGACTTCCTCCAGCCGCGACAGGTGCTCATCGGTCACAGCGCTCTCCTCAATACTCCGCGGATGATGCCGACCTTGTGGTCGGCGGGCCTGTGCGGATGACGGTTTTGTCCGCAGGCGACAGCACACGATAACGTGCCGGCGGATCGGGTGTGGTCAAGTCGGCCATGGTCTGAATCCCATGCTGGGCAAGGGAAGCCGCCGCCAGGGTGTGACGTGATGGCGATTCGCGGTCGGAGCATGTGGGCCCTGTTGGTGGCGGCCGAGGATGCGGCCGGGGGTCGGCGGATCGAGGACGTGAAGTGTCCTCCGATCCGCCCGTGCTCGACGCGACCGGCGACGGTGAGGTGTCCCGGAGTTGCCAAGGTTTGCGTTTCAAAGTACATTGAGTTTGCATTTCAAAGTAGTCTACGGTTCCACCTGGGAGACACGCATGAGCAAGGACGAGGCGGCGCCGGTCAGCGCGGCGGAGTCGCTGCGGCTGATCGAGGCGCAGCGCGATGCCGCGGTGCGCAGCCTGAGCCCGGATCCGCGGCTCATCTACTGGCCGTGGGGGCTGGCCTGGCTCATCGGGTTCGGCCTGCTGTTCCTGCGTCACGGCCCGCACGAGCGGGTCCGGGTGAACATGCCCAACGAGCTGCCACTGGCCACGCTGTTCGCCCTGATGATCATCGCTTTCCTGGTGTCCGGCGTCGCCGGGGCCCGGGCGAACCGGCAGATCAGCGGCGACTCGTCGCTCCGCGGCCTGCGGTACGGGCTGAGCTGGCTGGCCGGGTTCGCCGGCAACGCCGTGATCTGCGCCCACTTCAGCAATCTCCTGCCCCCACCGGAGGTCGGCCTGCTGTGGTCGGCCACGTCCGTCGGCCTGGTCGGCGTGCTGTACCTGGCCGGCAGCGCGACCTGGCAGTCGCGGGACCTGTTCGTGCTCGGCATCTGGCTGACCATCAGCAACATCGCCGGCGTGCTGGCCGGACCCGGCTGGCACTCACTCGTCATCTCGGTGGCGGGCGGCGGTGGGCTCCTGGTCGCCGGGTTCGTCGTGTGGCTGCGTTGGCGGCACCACCCGTGACCGCGCCCGTACCGGAGCTCGATCCGGTCATCCACGCCCAGGCCCGGTTGCGTGTCGTAGCGGCGCTCTCGGTGCTGCGCGAGGGCGACCAGATGGCCTTCCCCCGACTCCAGGAACTGCTCGGCTTGACCGGCGGCAACCTGTCCGTCCACCTCCGCAAGCTCGAAGACGCCGAGTACATCGTGGTCACCAAGACCCATCACGGGCGCACCCCGACCACCCTGCTCTGCCTGAGTCGCCGCGGCCGGCTCGCATTCGACGAGTACACCGCCGCCCTCCGCGCACTACTCGACCCCGCCGGATCCGAGGAAACCCCATGACCCTGGCAAGTGCAGTCGACGTCACCCGTCGCTACGGCAAGGAACTCGCTCTGTCCGGCGTGAACCTGGACATCCAGCCCGGTGAGCTGATCGGCCTGCTCGGCCCCAACGGCGCCGGCAAGTCCACACTGGTCAATATGCTCGTCGGCCTGCGCCGGCCCAGCTCCGGCACCGTCACCCTGTTCGGCGGCGAGCCGCGCGACCCGGCCCGCCGTCAGCACCTCGGCCTGACGCCGCAGGAGACCGGTCTCCCGCCCACCCTGCGCGTCGGCGAGTGCATCGACTACGTGGCCGCCCACTTCGACAACCCTCTCGAACGGGCCGAGGTGCTGACCCGGTTCGGCCTGGACGGGCTGGCGAAGCGGCAGACCGGCGGCCTGTCCGGCGGCCAGAAACGACGGCTCGCCGTCGCCCTGGCCTTCGTCGGCCGACCGCGCCTGGTCTTCCTCGACGAACCCACCACCGGACTCGACGTCGAGGTCCGCCACGTCCTGTGGGACGCGATCCGCGCCTTCCACGCCGACGGCGGTGCGGTCCTGCTCACCAGCCACTACCTCGAAGATGTCGAAGCGCTCGCCACCCGGGTGGTCGTGCTCGGCGCCGGGCGGGTCCTCGCCGACGACACCGTCTCCGCCGTCCGCGGACTAGTCGGCGTGCACCGCGTGAGTATCGACTCGATCCCGTTGCCCCGCCTGCGCGGCGTGGTGTCCACATCGGAGTCGGACGGCCGGCTGCACCTGTTGACCCCCGATCCCGACCAACTCGTCCGGGACCTCGTCACCGCGACAGTGCCGTTCCGCGACCTTGAGGTCCGACCCACCACATTGGAGGAAGCCTTCCTCCAACTGACCGCTGCCTGAAAGGGTTCCCCGTGAGCCTGGTCCTGACCAACGCGCGGTTCCACCTGCTCGAGACGCTCCGCATCCCCATCGCCGTGCTCGGTTCCACCTTCTTCCCCGCCGCCTCGATGCTCTTCTTCGTCGTCCCGTTCACCGGCAGCGACCCGACCGGCGCCACCTTCGCGACCGCCTCGATGGTCACGTTCGCCGTGATGACCAGCAACCTGTTCGGGTACGGCGTGGGTGTCGCGGCCGACCGGGCCGAGCCCTGGGACCCGTACACCCGTACCCTGCCCGCCGGCCCGGGTCCCCGCTTCGGTGGGCGCATCATCGCCGGCCTGGCCATGACCTTCCTGTCCCTGCTGCCGGTGATCCTGATCGCCGCCTTCCTGACCGCGGCGCACACCACGGTGGTCGGACTGCTCCTCGGTATCGGCGCGGCATTCGTGGCCGCGATCCCGTTCACGTTCATGGGTCTGGCCATCGGCTACGCCCTGCCGATGAAGGCCGCGCTCGCGGTCGCTCAGATCATCTTCTTCCCGCTGGCCTTCCTCGGCGGGCTGCTCTCCGCGCCGCAGCAGGCTCCGTCCTTTGTGGAGGCTGTCGCGCCGTACCTGCCCACCCGCGGTGCCGTCGAACTGATGTGGGCCGCGGTCGGCGACTTTCCGCTCCGCCCGCTGTCGGCCGCCATGCTCGGCGTGTGGACGGTGGCCGCCGGGCTCCTGGCCGCCTGGGCCTACCGCCGGGACGAGGGCCGCCGCTTCCGCTGAGGTCACGTCACCCGCCCGGTCGTAGAGCGCAAGCATCCACGCCGGCACCGTATGCGCCTGAATCCGCATCGCGGACGGCAAATGACCATCGCCGACGAACCCGAAAGGATCGACAAGCATGCGTCTGAAGAATCGACTCATCACCACCCTCGCCCTCGGAACGGTGGTCACCGCACTCACCGGCGTCGGCCTGGCCGCCCCGGCCCAGGCTGCCAGCATCGTCTGCTGCTCGTACGCCACGGACTTCGCCGCGTCCGTGTCGTGGGACCCGGACGGTGAGCACTACTACCTCGAAGACAGCGCCTGCGACGGGCACTCGGCGGTCATCGTCAACTTCCGGTCCGACCTGAACCCCAGCGGCCCCTACTACGGCTGGAACCCCGACGGCTGCTACACCACGAAGGATTACAACCTGAACATGCCCGAAGGCACCACGGTCTGGTTCCAGGCGTGCCTGGGCGAGTACGGCACCCGCACGGTGCTGTGGGACACCTGCGGTACCGAGATGCTCTCCACAGCCTGAGGCAAAGGCCGCCGGCTCAGGGAGCCACCGGGTGCGCGGACGCGGCGTGCAGCAGGGGGTGGAAGGCGCTCAGCGCAATGTCCAGGTCTTCCGCCCCGCCCGCGTCGTGTCCGTTGTACTCCCAGACCTGGATCCGCTTGCCGGCCGCATACGCGTGGTAGGCGCCGAAGACCGTGGACGGCGGGCAGACGTCGTCGGCCAGTGCGGTGGAGAACCAGGCCGGCGCGGTCGCCCGCTGCGCGAAGGCGATCCCGTCGAAGTACGCCAGGGTCGCGAACGTCTCCGCCACCGCGCGGCGGTGCGCCGTCAGGTACCGGGCGATCTCCAGGTACGGGCCGCCGTTGGCGATGTGGGTGGCGCGGCGGATGTCGCACAGGAACGGTGCCTGCACCTGCACCGCGCGCAGATCCGGTACCAGGCCGGCGACGGCGAGAGCGATGCCGCCGCCCTGGCTCGCCCCGACCACGCCGACCCGGTCCGGATCGACCTCCGCCAGGGTGCGTACCGCCGCGACGGCGCGGACCGCGTCGGTGAACACGCGGCGGTAGAAGTACTCCCGCGGGGCGGTGATGCCGCGGGTCATGAAGCCGACCGCGGACGGGCCGCTGCCGACCGGGTCGCCGGTGTCCCCGCCGGCGTACTCGCCGCCCTGGCCGCGGGTGTCCATCGACAGGTGGGCGTACCCGGCCGAGGCCCACAGCAGGTCCTCCAGCGGATGCCCGCGTCCGCTGGCGTACCCGTGAAACTGCACGACGGCCGGGAGCCGACCGGACCGGTGCCGCGGCAGCCGCAGCCACGCCCGGACCGGATGCCCGCCGTACCCGGAGAAGCTCAGATCGAACACCTCGACGGTCGCGAGCCGCGTCGCCACCGGTCGCACCCGGACGTCCAGCGGGTACCCGGCCGCGGCGGCCAGAGTCTCGCCCCAGAACGCGTCGAAGTCGTCGGGCGCCCGGTACGCCGAGCGGTAGCGGTCCAGGCCGTCGCGATCGAGGTCGACGATCACCGGATCTCCTCCCGCGTCACCTCGTCCAGCGCCGGCCCGAGCCTCACCCGCTCACCGGCGCCCACGGCGACCCGGGTGGTCCGGCCCCGGCAGGACAACCGGGCGGTACCGGGACGGTCCGGCGAGCAGGCGCGTACCGACACGGCCGCCAGTTCGCCGTCCCGCCAGTCCACGTCGACCAGCCAGCCGCCGCGGCAGGCGATGCCGAACGCCGTACCGGTCGGCCACTGCCGCGGTACCGCGGGCAGCAGCCGGATCACGTCGCCGTGGCTGTCCACCACCATTTCCAGCACCGCGGCCATCAGCCCGAAGTTGCCGTCCATCTGGAACGGCGGGTGGGTGCTGAACAGGTTCGGCAGGAGTCCGCCCGATCGGGAGCCGTCGACCGGGGCGAACTCGTCCGGGTCGCGGTCGAACCGACGGGTCGCCTCCAGCAGCAGACAACGGGCGCTCGCCGCGTCGCCGAGGCGGGCGCGCAGCGCGATCTTCCAGGCCCAGGACCAGCCCATGCCGCCCGGCCCTCGTCCGTCCAGCACCTTCGTCGCGGCGGCGGCCAGGTCCGGCGTGGTCTCCGGATCGATCTGGTCGAGCGGGTGCAGGCCGATCAGGTGGGACGTGTGCCGGTGGTGCGGGTCCTGCTCGACGTGGTCGACGACCCACTCCCGCAGTCGACCGTCGGCGGCGATCGTCGGCGGGCGCAACCGGGGCAGCGCCGAGCGGATCTCGTCGCAGACCGGTTCGGTGAGCCCCAGTACGCCGGCCGCCGCCAGGCAGCGGGTGAACAGTGCCCGGATCAGCGTCACGTCCATCGTCGTGGAGTACGAGAGCGATTCGACGGTGCCGGCCCCGCTGATGAACAGGTTCTCCGGCGAGGTGGCGGGGATGGTGTCCAGCCTGCCGTCCGGTCCGTCGACGAGCCAGTCCAGGCAGAACAGGGCGCTGCCGCGCAACAGCGGCCAGGCCCGCTCGCGCAGGAAGTCGGTGTCGCGGGTGAAGTCGTACCGGTCCCACAGGTGCTGGCTGAGCCAGACGCCGCCCATCATCCAGATCGCCCAGGACGGGTTGGAGTGGCCCATGCCGACCGGCAGCGCCCAGCCCCACATGTCGGTGTTGTGGTGCGCCACCCAGCCGCGCGCTCCGTAGAGCTCCCGGGCCACCTGGCCTCCGGTGGCGGCGAGGCGTTCGATCAGGTCGAACAGCGGCTCGTGACACGCGCTCAGGCCGGCCGCCTCGGCACCCCAGTAGTTCATCTGGGTGTTGATGTTGATGGTGTAGTTCGACGACCACGGCGGTCGCAGCTCCGCGTTCCACAGTCCCTGAAGGTTCGCCGGCGGTCCCCCGCCCGGGCGGGACGCCGAGGCCAGCAGGTACCGGCCCAGGGCCACGACGACGGTCGCGGTGAGGTGCTCGTCGGTACCGGAGAGCACCTCGTCGACGTCCACCGTGCCGGCGCGGCGGGTACCGATGGTGAGGCCCGCGCCGCCGAGCAGGTCGCGCATGCCGCGCTCGTGCTCGGCACGCAGCGCCGGGGCGCCGAGGGCGGCCGCGGTGGCCGACCGTCGCGCCGCCCGGTCCAGGTGGTCGGTACGGGAGGCCGAGCGTGCCGCCCGGCCCGGTGCCGCCCGGTCCGAGTTGCCTGCCCAGGCATCCTCGGCACTGGTGGAACTGGCAACCACGACCAGCGCCCGGGACATGCCGCGCACCGACCAGGATCCGTTCGCGGTGCCGACGCTGCCGTCGGCGCCGACGCTGCCGACGTCGCCGTCGGTGCCGACGCTGCCGTCGGTGTGCACCGTGACGGCGATCGCGCCGAACGGGTCGTACCCGTCCGGGCCCGGACCGTAGCGCAGCGGCTCGGCGACCGACGGTTCGTGCGGTGGTGCTCCGTCCACCGGAATCTCGACACCCAGCACCGGACCGGTGCCAGCCACCGCCGCGTGCACCGCGCGCAACGGCGACGACAGGTCCAACGCCATGTCGAGGGCGCCGCCGGAGACCTCGACCGCGACGCACAGCGCGCCCGCCGGCCGGCTCGCCCAGGTGTACCGGGTGACCGTGCGGCCACCGGTCTCGAACAGTTCGGTCACCACGCCGGTACCGAGGTTCAGGGTGCGCCGCCGGTAGCGGCCCTCGCCGCCGGACAGCGACATCACCAGGTCGGCGTAGGGCAGGTACGACTGGCTGTAGTCGCCCTCGAACGACATCAGCAGGTCCTCGGCCCGTCGGTAGTCCTCGGCGCGGATCGCCGTCCGTATCTCGGCGAGCCGGTCCGGGCCGGCGCCCGCCGCGCGTACCGCGGCCAGCCCGAGCGCGGGTGTCTCCGGCGTGCCGGACCAGACCGTCGCGTCGTTGATCTGGAACCGAGCCCGGTCGGTGCCGCCGAACACCATCGCGGCCAGCCGGCCGTTGCCGACCGGCACCGCCTCGTCCCAGCGCTCCGCCGGTCTGCGCCAGGCGAGGATCAGGTCGTCGCTGTCACGATGGTCCATCTGTCCGCTGCTTCCTGACGGTTCGATGGCGACGGTACCCGAGC
This sequence comes from Rugosimonospora sp., assembly GCA_036494675.1. GTDB lineage: Bacteria > Actinomycetota > Actinomycetes > Mycobacteriales > Micromonosporaceae > Rugosimonospora. The sequence continues at coordinate 14,015 of DASXOA010000445.1, read as the reverse complement.
CCCGGGTACCGTCGCCGTGCCTTCGGATGGACCGTCAGACGACGATCCGGTCGATGTCCGACACGTAGTCGGTCGGGTTGCCGAACTGGACGGTGTTGTCGCCCGCCGCCAGCGCGACCGGCACCACCACCGTCTGCGCCGAGCCCCAGTCGTTGTCGCCGGTACCCGACAGCGGCAGGTTGAACGGCGTGCCGTCCACCGTCACGACGGCTTGCCGGCTGGTGTCACCATCCACATAGGACACACGCATCAGGTACGTGCCGGCGGCCGGCGCGACCACGTGGTTGATCGTCACGGTCCCGGTACCGCCGAGGTTGCCGACCTTCGCTCCGCCGGAGCAGCCCGAGCAGGACGCGACGGAGGCGTTGCCGGTCAACGTGTTGCCCGGCGCCTCGGCCTCGTACGACCCGGCACCGCCGGGACCGGGCGTGGTCAGGTCGAGCGCGCTGCTCGGTGCCGACCGCCGCCCGCCGCGGTCGGTGGCCACGACCGTGAACCGGTACCCGCGCGCCGCGGCAAGGCCGGTGATGGTCGCCGCGGTACCGGTGGTGCTGGCGACCTTTGTGCCGTTGGCGTACACGTCGTAGCCGGCCACACCGGCCTGCCCGGCGACGGAGGGGTTCCAGGCCAGGGAGATGCCGTTCGGGGTGGACGCGGTGCCGTGCACGTCCACCGGAATCGTCGGGGCCGCCTGGCTGCCGTGTGGGGTGACGCGCAGCAGCCGCGATCCGTGGGTGGGCAGGGTAGCGCCGAAGCTGCCGGTCGCGGTGCCGAGGTCGCGATGACTCCACAGGTCGCGGACCGAGGCGGCGCCGGTGAATCCCAGATCGGTCCAGTTCGCGGTGACGGTCGCCGCGCTCGGACCCAGGTTGAACAGCGCGACGGTGTAGCTGCCGTCGGCGTTGCGCGCGTACCACACCTGCTGGTCGGCGCGCTGGCTGACCGGCCGGGCCGGTCTGCCGGCCTGGTCCACCGCGATGACCTCGTCGTTGGTCAGCAGGGACAGGCCGTAGCTGTCGAGCGTGGTGAGGTCGTCGCCGGCGTAGAGCGGTGCGCCCTCGATCGCCCACAGCGTCATGTAGCTCTGCCGTTCGGCATCGGAGATGCCGTCCATCTGGCCGTTGCCGACGTCCAGCGAGTCCAGGTTGTTCCAGTGCCCCGGCCCCGCCTGCGGGATCCACTGCACCACGTCGTTCCAGCGTTGCTTGACCGACGCGTTCCAGGTGACCAGCGTGTCGCAGTAGCACTCGACGTCGGTGTCGATCCGCCAGCCGTTGCTGTACTTCTGCCAGGTGCTGGCCTGGGTGTGGCTCAGCGCCCAGGAGATGACGAACTGGATGTCGCGGCCGGTCTGCCGCAGCGCCGTGGCGAACGCGGACACGTCGCTGGTGTTGTCGTAGTTCGGGCCGCCCTGGAACGAACCCGGCCCCACGCCGTCGAGCTTGAGGAAATCCACACCCCAGCCGGCGAACTCGTCGGCTATCGAGTCGATGTACGCCTGGGCGCACGGACTGGAGTAGTCGATCTTGTAGGCGCTGTTCCAGCCGTTGGTGGTACGCAGGTCCGGGTACACGATGTCGCTCGTGTGGCAGTCCGGTGCACCGTAGATCGGCGTGGTACCACCGTTGTACGCCTTGGGGTCGAGCCCGACCGCGAGGTAGATGCCGAACTTGAGACCCTTACCGTGCAGGTGGTCGCCGAGGTAGGCCATGCCGTCCGGGAAGGTGACCGGATTGGCGATCGGCCTGCCGTACGAGTCGAAGCCGTTGGACCAGCCCGCGTCGACGTTGACGTAGTCGTACCCGTGCGACTTGAGCGTGGCGGCCAGCACGTCGGCCTGCGCGATGACGTGGGCCTCGGTGAGCCAGCTTGCGCCGCCGGTGGGATTGACGCCCGGATAGTTGGTGGATTCCAGGCTCCAACTGCTCCAGCCCAGGTACGGCGTCGCGGCCAGTCCGTTGATGCCCGCGCTGGCGGCGATCCCCGCGGTGGTGGTGATGCCCGCGCTGGCGGTATTGCCCGCGCTGGCTCTGGCCGGCCCGACGCCGAGCGCCGCGACCAGCGACGCGGCGAGCAGGACGAGCGCCAGCGCGGCCCGGGTCGGGCCGGCGAGGAAGATGTGATGACGTGGTGATCGGCGCATGGCTGCCATCTGACCTCTACATCCTCAATGCGGGAGTGGTTGCCGGTACGCAGGGTCCGAAGCGATCTGTCCGTCCGCGACCGGTCCGGCCGGGTCGTGAAGAGACCCTAGGCGCGGTTAGCTTCCTATGTCAACATATGATTTCGGCTCAGTTAAGACCTTTTACGCGCCAGGCCGCGCCACCGAGGCCGACGCTAAGTTTCGTTGAGAAGGAAGCTAGGATCGGGGCGTGGAACTGCCCAGCCAGGCACCGGCCGCCACGTTGGTCTTCCAGACCATGCTGGCGCACGGTCCGTTGACCCGGGCCGAGATCAGCCGCCGTACCGGGCTGTCGTCGGGCGCGGTCACCAAGGCGGCCTCGCCGCTGCTCGACGACGGCTGGATCGCCGAGATCGGCCACCCGTCCGGCGAACGGGGCACCGGCCGGCCGGCCACGCTGGTCGCGGTCCGCGCCGAGCGGGCCAGCTTCCTCGGCATCAAGGTGACCGGAGACGAACTCTTCGGCGTGCTGACCGACCTGACCGTCACCACCCTGGCGACCCGGCGCGTCCGGCTGGATTCCCGGGACGTGGGCAGCGTGGTGGGCGCAATCGGCCACCTGGCCAAGCGTCTCGCGGACACCCCCGCGGCGCGGCGCGCCGGACCGGTGCACAGCCTCGGCCTCACGCTGTCCGGCGATGTCGACCGGGTCGAGGGCGTGGTGCACCACTCGCCGTTCCTCCATTGGCGATCGGTGCCGCTGGCGCGCCTGGTGGCGCGGGACACCGGCCTGACAACGGTGATCGAGAACGACGTCCGGGCGCTGACGGTCGCCGAGCAGTGGTTCGGCCTCGGCGCGGGTACCGCATGCTTCGCGCTGGTGACGATCGGCGCCGGTATCGGCTGCGGGCTCGCGATCGACGGGCGGGTGGTGGCCGGCGCGCACGGGGTGTCCGGCGAGATCGGCCACCTGCCGGTCGGGGACGTCGACCGGGTCTGCACCTGCGGCAACGTCGGCTGCGTCGAGGCGGTCGCCTCCAGCCAGGCCATCGTCGAGCAGGCCCGCGAGGCCACCGGCGACCGGCGACTGTCCATGAAGGACGCGGTACGGCTGGCGCACGCCAACGACCCGGCCGTCCGGGAGGTGTTCGCCCGCGCCGGCCACGCCATCGGCCTCGCGATCGCCTCGGTGGCCAACCTGATCGGCCCGGAGCTCATCATCATCTCCGGCGAGGGGGTCGCCTCGTACGACCTGTTCGCCGAACAGATCCGGCAGACCTTCACCGCCCAGGCGTTCGGTGCGGCGGCGAACTGCGAGCTGATCGCCCGCCCGCTGCCGTTCGAGGAATGGGCCCGCGGCGGTGCCGCGGTCGCGGCCCGCGGACTGGTCCGGCAATCCCGCTCGGCGACCGGCCAGGGCTGACGCCCGGTGATCCGGGGCATTTTCTTTCTGGCAGAAGCTATGTAGGGTGGCGACGGTCTACGCCCGGCAGGCCTTGGAGACCTTCACATGGCAGTACGCGCGATGCCCCTGCACGACGGCTGGATCCTGACGGCGACCGCGCCGGATGAGGGCGCCGACCGGCAGGTGCTCGATTCCCTACCGGTGCCGGCGACCGTGCCCGGCTCGGTACACACCGATCTGCTCGCGGCCGGACTCATCCCCGACCCCTATCTCGACACCAACGAGACCGCCCTTTCCTGGATCGGCCACACCGGCTGGCGCTACACCACTCGATTCGACCTCGACGGTCCGATCGACGAACGGATCGACCTCGCCGCGGACGGCCTGGACACGCTGGCCACCATCACCCTCAACGGCGACCGGATCGGCGAGACCCGCAACATGCACCGCCGGTACCGGTTCCCGGTGGCCGACCGGCTGCGTCCGGGCAGCAACGAGCTGTCGGTCGAGTTCGCCTCGCCGTGGGGCCCGGCGGAGCAGGCCGAGGCCGAGGGCCTTCCCGACGTGTACTCGCCGTTCACCCACCTGCGCAAGATGGCCTGCAACTTCGGCTGGGACTGGGGCCCCGCCCTGGTCACCTCGGGCATCTGGCGTCCGATCCGGCTGGAACGCTGGTCGCTCGCGCGGCTGGCGTCGGTGCGCCCCACCGTCTCGGTGGCCCATGGTCGCGGCATCGTGCGGGTGGCGGTCGATGTCGAACGGGCCGGCGATGGCGTCCTGCGGGTGGCGGCAAGTGTCGCGGGTGCCACCGCGACCGCCACCCTCAGCGCAGCGGACAGCAGTGCGGTACTGGAGTTCGAGGTGGACGACCCGCAATTGTGGTGGCCGGCCGAACTCGGCCCGCAGTCGCTGTACGAGCTGACCGTCACCCTGTCCGCCGACGAGCCGCTGGACTCGTGGACCCGCCGGATCGGATTCCGGTCCCTCGTCCTGTCCACCACGCCGGACGACGCGGGCATCCCGTTCGTCTTCCGGGTCAACGGCGTGGACGTGCCGGTACGCGGCGCCAACTGGATCCCCGACGACTGCTTCCCGCACCGGGTGGACCGGGAACGGCTGGACCGCCGCGTCGCCCAGGCCCGCGGCGCGAACGTCAATCTGCTGCGGGTCTGGGGCGGCGGCGTCTACGAGAGCGACGACTTCTACGCCGCCTGCGACGAGGCCGGCATCCTCGTCTGGCAGGACTTCCCGTTCGCCTGCGCGCCGTACCGCGAGGACGAACCGCTGTTCACCGAGGTCGAGCGGGAGGCGCGGGACAACGTCGAGCGCCTGATGAGCCATCCCAGCCTCGTGCTGTGGAACGGCAACAACGAGAACTGGCTCGGCCACACCGACTGGGACTGGGACGAGCGGCTGGACGGGCGCCCGTGGGGCGACACGTACTACCTGTCGGTGTTGCCGCGCGTGGTTGCCGACGTCGATCCGGCCCGACCGTACTGGGCGGGAAGCCCGTACTCGGGCAGCCCCGAGGTGTACTACAACGACCCGGCGCGCGGCCTGGTACACCTGTGGGACGCCTGGAACGAGAAGGACTACGCGGTCTACCGCGAGTACCCGGCCCGGTTCGTCGCCGAGTTCGGCTGGCAGGGTCCGCCGGCCTGGGCGACGCTGACGGCCGCGGTACACGACGAGCCGCTGCGCCCCGACTCCCCGGGCATGCTGCACCACCAGAAGGCGTACGACGGCAATGGCAAGCTGTCCCGCGGCCTGGCCCCGCACTTCGTCGAGCCGACCGACATGGCCGACTGGCACTTCGCCATGCAGCTCAACCAGGCCCGGGCGGTCACGTACGCGATCGAGCACTTCCGGTCGCTGCGACCGCTCAACATGGGCACCATCGTCTGGCAGCTCAACGACTGCTGGCCAGTCACCTCCTGGGCCATGGTGGACGGCGACGAGCGGCTCAAGCCGGCCTGGTACGCGCTGCGCGAGGCGTATGCGCCGCGGCTGCTGACCATCCAGCCGCGGCCGGCCGGCCTGCACCTGTTCGCCGTGGACGACTCGGCACAGGGCTGGTCGGAGCCGGTGACCGTGCGGCGGATGGACGTCGACGGGAAGGTGTTGGCGCAGCAGGACGCCACCATCGACACCACGGGCCACCGCGCCGCCGAGGTCGCGCTGGCCGAGGATGTGCGTGGGCCCGGGGACGCGAGCCGCGAGTTCCTGGTGGCGCAGAGCGGATCCGGGCGCCGGGCGTTCTGGTTCTTCGCCGAGGACCGCGACATCGACTACCCGGTACCCCGCCTCGCCACGTCGGTCGAGCCGGCGCCGGGTGGGGCACTGCTGCGGGTGCGCGCCAAGGTACTGGTACGGGATCTCAGCATCCTCGCCGACCGGATCGCGCCCGGCGCGCAGGCCGACACGATGCTGGTCACGCTGCTGCCCGGCGAGGAGCGACAGATCGTGATCCGGGGCGCCGACGCGGGCCGGGTGGCCCGCTCGCTGCGGTACCCGGTGCTGCGCAGCGCCAACGATCTGGTACTCGGTACCCGGTGACGACGCCGCGGTGGGCGGTCAACCCGCCCACCGCCGAGCGAGGCCCCGCCTGGCGAGGACCCGCCTACCGACGGCCCGGGAACTCCTGGCGCACCACGCTACGGATGACCGACGCGGCGGCGCCGCGTGCCCAGGCGTCCATGCTGTGCTTCCGGGTGATGACGCGGCAGCCCGCCGCCGCGCCGAACGCCCACTCGGCCAGGCACTCGCGCAGCGGCTTCTCGTAGACGTCGTAGTCGGACGCGGACTCCCCCATCACCAGGACCAGTTCCGGGCCGACCAGGTTGACCATGCTGGCGATGGCCTTACCCAGAATCGTGCCGGCCCGGCCGAACGCGTCGGCCGCGATCGGATCACCGTCCCGGGCCAACTCGGCGGCCTCGGCGAAGGTCAGCTCGGGCTCGCCGCGCCCGTCGCGCACCGCAGCCAGGATCGCGCCGGACGAGGCGACCGTCTCCACGCAGCCGTGCCGTCCGCACCGGCAGGTCCGGTCGTGCGGACCGAGCGGCAGGTGTCCGATCTCTCCGGCGACGCCCCGGGCGCCGGACACCACGTCGCCGTTGAGGTACAGGCCGCAGCCGATCCCGGCGCCGATCGTGACGATCGCGAAGGACTCCACGCCGACCCCGACACCGAACCACTCCTCGGCGATCGTCAACGCCCGTACGTCGTTGTCGACCAGCACCGGGCGGCGCAGCCGGGTCTCCAGCAGTTCGCCGAGCGGGACGCCTGCCCAGCCCAGCAGCGGGGACCTGCGGACCACGCCGTGGGTGGGGTCCACGTCACCGGAGGCGGACACCCCGACGCCGACCACCCGTTCGGCGTCCGGTCCCAGCTCGCGCAGCAGTTCGGCGACCACGTCGGTGATCTGGTCGACAACCGTGGTGACGCCGTGGTCGGCCAGCGGCCGGTGCACCGCGTGCAGTACCGCCATCCGCATCGTCGCGGCCACTCCGATGATCTCGTCGGCGTTGATCTTCACGCCGAGGGCGAGCATCGCTTCCGGTACCACCCGCAGCGGCTGCGCCGGCCGGCCGGGTGCGGCGTCGGCGGCCCGGGCCGGCACGGCGTCGGTGACGAACCCCGCGGCGATCAGCGGCGCCACGGCCTTGGTGACCGCGGCCTGGGACAGCCCGGTCTGGCGGGTGATGTCGACGCGCGAGATGGGTCCGTGGGTCAGGATCCTGATGAACACGTCCACCGCGGCGGGCGTGGCGAGCCGGAGCGTCGGGATGGTACGGCGGTGCGCACCCGCCAGAGGGTCGCTGCTCGGCTCGGACATCGCTGCCTCTCACGGTCTGCGCCACGGCCCGCCGTCGCCGGCGGGCGTACTGGACCACTTCGCCCCCGGTACCTCCCGGTGCGGGCGAACCGCCGCCGACCCGGGAGGTACCCGCGGGCTGTCACTCACTGATTTTCGGCGATCACATCCTTGCTTGTCTTCCCCGCGGTGGCCCACACGCTGTCGTCCTTCTCGCCGCCGAAGTATGCCTGGAACAGCGGTACGAGTTTGGCCTGCATGTCCGACCCGTTGCGGTACGGCGCCTGCAACTCAAGGTCCCCGTCCTTCTCCATGGCGACGTAGACGCTCAGGTCGACACCCTTGGTCTTCTGCTCGGCGACGAGTTGGTCCATCGCCGAGTTGATCGACGGGAAGAACGACGCGTTGGACAGCGCGGCCTTGGCCTGGCAGGCCGCCGACTCCTGGTAGCTCATCCACTTCCAGGTGGCGTCCTTGTTCTTGCTACCGGCCCACATCACGTTGCCGTTGGCGTTGCTGACCGCGCGGCGACCGATCGGGCCCTGCGGTACGGGCGCGGTGCCGACCGTGACGCCCTGGATGCTGGCGAAACTGGCAGCCTCCCAGGATCCGCCGACGGTCATCGCCACCTTGCCGGCGCCGATCTGCTGAACGTCGCTCACGCTGGTCTGATTGCCCACGTTGAACTGGCTGTACGAGGGCGCGTACCCCTTCTCCTGCATGGACTTGACCCAGTCCATGGTCTGGGTGAACCGGGGGTCGGTGTAGTTGAACTGGGTCGGCCACGCCTTGGTGTTGCCCAGGGTCCAGCCGGTCGACGCGGCGAACGGGAACCAGGAGGTCTGGCCGATGAAGTCGGCCGCACCGAGCACACCCGTGCCGTACACCTTGATGTGTTTGGCGTCGAAGCCCGGCTGGTCGCCGCGCTTGCCGCGCACGTCGACGGTCAGGTGCGCCGCGATCTTCTGGAAGGTGCCGCCGTCGGTGAGGTTCCAGGTCATGCTGGCCAGGTCCTTGTCGGTGTACCCGGCGGCCTTGATCGCGGCCTCGTTGTAGTAGATGCCCGCGCTGGCCCAGTCCATCGGCAGCCCGTACTGCTTGCCGTCCTTGCCCTTCCACACGTCGACGCCGACGCCGTAGCGGCTCAGCGTGTCGCCCTTGGCGTAGCTGTCCAGCGGCTCCATCTGGTTCTGCTCGACATAGGTCGGGAAGTACTGGACGCTGTTCTGGAACGCATCGGGCGCGTTGCCGGCGACGAAGTCGGCGGTCAGTTTGGTGAAGTAGTCGTTGACGTTGTACTGAGAGATCTTCACCGTGATGCCGGGGTTCGCCTTCTCGAAGGCCGGGACGCACTGCTTGTAGGCCGCGGCCTGGTTCTCGTCCCAGGTCCACCAGTTGACGGTGCCGCCGCTCCCGCTACCGCCACCGGAGGAGCAGGCGGTCAGCACCGGGACGGCCAACGCCGCGGCGGCAAAGGCCGGGAGGAGTCTGCTGAGTTTCATTGTCGCCTTCCTGTTTGGCGTTACTTCAGTCCGGTGAAACCGATGGAGTTGACGATGCGCTTGCCGAAGGCCATGAACAGCACGAGCATCGGCAACGCGGCGACCAGGGTGGCGGCCATCAGGCCGGCCCAGTCGGGCTGGCTCTGCGGCGAACTCTGCCGGAACACGGCCAGGGCGAGCGTGAGCGGCTGCACGCTGGCGTCGGAGGTGACCAGCAGCGGCCAGAAGTAGTCGTTCCACATGGTGATGAAGCCGAGGATCGACAGGGTGATCAGGGGCCCGGACGTCATCGGCAGGGTGACGCGGAACAGCACCCGCAACGGCCCGGCCCCGTCGATGAGCGCGGCCTCCTCGATCTCGCTGGACAGCCCGAGCATGAACTGGCGCAGGAAGAAGATGTCGAACGCACTGAACAGCGCGTTGGGCAGGATCATGCCGGGGAAGCTGTTGAGCAGGCCGAGGTCCTTGATGAGGACGAAGTTCGGCAGCAGGGTGAGGATGCCCGGCACCATCAGTGCCGCGAGGAACAGCGAGAAGACCAGCTCACGCCCGCGCCAGTACAGCCGGGCGAAGGCGTACGCGGCGAGCGTGGAGATGAACACGATGCACAGCGTGGAGATGGACGCGTAGATGAGCGAGTTGAGCAGCGCCCTGAACAGGTTGATCGAGGCTCCCGAACCTCCCTGCGCCAGCGCGTCCCTGCTCGAGGCCAGGCCCAGCACCCGCTCGAAGGGGCCGACCGTGAAACCCACCGGCCACGGGGAGGCCGGGTTGGCGTCCAGCGCGTGGTTGTTGGACAGTGCCGTACGCAGCATCCAGTAGAACGGGAACGCCGTGACCACGACCACGCCGACGATGTACGCCCAAGCCACGCCGCGGCCAAGGGACAAGCGCGAGCGCCGGGTACTGGCCAGGGCGGCGCCGGGAACCGTCGTTGAGCTCATCTGCCTGTCTCCTAGTTGGTGTCCGACTCGCCGGCCCGCATCAGCCGTACCTGCAGGAAGGTGATGATCATGAGCATCACGAAGAGCGCGAGCGACATCGTTGCGGCGTAACCGAAGTTGAACTGCCCGAACGCCTGCTGGTAGATGTACATCTGCAGGACGTTCGACGCGTTGATCGGGCCACCCTTCGTGGTGACCTGCACGATGTCGAAGACCTGGAACGCCCCGATCGCGGTGAGGATCAGCACCATCGCGAGGATCGGGCGCAGCAGCGGCAGCGTGAGCCGGCGGAACATCTGGAACTCGCCGGCGCCGTCGGTGCGGCCCGCCTCATACACCGACGGCGGGATCGTCTGCAGGCCCGCGAAGATGATGATCGCGTTGTAGCCCATCGACTTCCAGACGCTGATCAACGCCACGGACGGGATCACCCAGGCGGTGGAGCCGAGGAACAGCACGGGATGACCCAGCAGCTTGGTCAGGACGATGTTGAGGATGCCGAGCTGGGGATCGAGGATCCAGGACCAGACCGTCGCCGCCACCACGCCGGAGATGAGGAACGGCAGGATGATCAGGCCACGGATCACCGTCGACTTGGTGAGCCGGTGCAGGACGACCGCCGTGGTCACCGAGAAGAGCGTCCCGATCGCCACCGACAGGACGACGAAGTAGACGGTGACCAGCAACGAATTCCAGAACGTGCCGTCGTGCACGAGCCGATCGAGGTTCGCCAGGCCGGTCCACTGCGGCGGTGCGAGTACCCGGAAGTTGGTGAAGCTCAGGTAGACCCCGCGCAGTGTCGGGTACACCGCGAACACGAGGAAGCCGATGAGCGCCGGCGCGATCAGGATCCAGGCCAGGCGGGCGTCGTGCCGGTGGGCGGGCGAGGTGACCAGGCGCTTGCGGGTGGATTTCGTGGAGAGCGTGCCGGCCACGCCCGGGCGCTGGTTCGTCGGAGCCTCTGCTACGGCCATAGGTTCACCCATCGTCGATGCCGCGGTCACGGCGGCCGTTCCCCGCGGAACCGGCCGGATGTGCCAGGAGCGTAGTCCGTTTGTTCATCTTGTCAATAAACTCGCTCGTAACAAAGGCGGTGTAATGGCGCCGAACAGGCTGCTGTCTGGGCAGAGACGAAGGTACGAGTCCCGGGGTGCCACCAACGATAGGCGGGTGTTTAATTGACAGCCTCAATGAATACGAGCGAGGATCGATGACGACGACGCCCAACCAGATCGTCCAGTTACGTGCCGCCGGTGTCTGCGTGGTCTACGACCTCGGCGCGCCCGCGGCCCGGGTGCTGCACTGGGGACCCGACCTCGGCCCACTCGACCAGGCCGGTCTCACCAGCCTGTCGCGCACCCAGGACGCCGCGGTACTCAACAACGCGCCGGACACGCCGCGCACATTCAGCCTGCTCCCCACCGAGTACGAGACGTGGGCGGGAACCCCCGCCCTCGCCGGGCACCTGGCCGGTACCCGCACCACCCCCCGGCCGCGGATGACCGACCACAGCGTCGAGACCGGAGCCGATGGCGGATCGCTCACCGTGGTACTGCGCGATTCCGTCGCACCGCTGGAAATCGAGGTATTCCACCGGCTCACCGCCGCCGGCCTGCTGGAGACGTACCTGACCGTCCGGCGCCTCGCCGAAGGCACCGCGGCCGACGCGATCCCCTACGACCTCACGTCCGTGCTGAGCCTGCTGCCGCTACCCGGTCGTACCAACGAAATCCTCGACTTCTCCGGCAAGTGGGGCCGGGAACGTGAACCACAACGCCGCCCGCTCGTCGACGGTACGCAGTCGCGCCAGGTGCGGCGGGGCAAGCCCGGGCACGATTCGCCGTACCTGATGCTGGCCGGTACCCGGGGATTCGGCTTCCGCAACGGTGAGGTGTGGGCCAGTCACGTCGCCTGGAGCGGCAACCAGCACTGGATCGCCGAGCGGCTGCCCGAGGGCGCCGGTGTCCTGCGTACCGTTCTCGGCGGTGGCGAACTGCTCGGCCCCGGCGAGGTGCGGCTGCGCCCCGGCGAGCGGTACGAGGCCCCCCGGGTCATCCACACCTGGTCGGACGCCGGAATGGACGGCATCGCCGACCGCTTCCACACCGCGCTGCGTGCCCGTGCCCGGCACCCGTCCTCGCCCCGCCCGCTCGTGCTCAACACGTGGGAGGCGGCGTACTTCGACCACGACCTCGACCGGCTGCTCGATCTCGCCGACCGGGCCGCCCAGATCGGCGTCGAACGCGTCGTGCTGGACGACGGCTGGTTCGGCGCACGCCGTGACGCCACCGCCGGCCTCGGCGACTGGACTGTCTCGGCCGGCGCGTGGCCCGACGGGCTGCATCCGTTCGTGGACCGGATCCGCCGGCACGGCATGCAGTTCGGGCTCTGGTTCGAACCCGAGATGGTCAACCTCGACTCCGACCTGGCCCGGGCGCACCCCGACTGGTTGCTGGCACCGAGCGCCGGCCTCGGGCCGTCCGCCCGCAACCAGTACGTGCTCAACATCGCCCACCCGCACGCCTGGTCGTACCTGTACGAGCGGATCAGTGCCCTGGTCGCCGAGTACGGCATCGACTTCATCAAGTGGGACCACAATCGCGACCTGCTGGAGGCGGTCTGGCGGCACCCGGACGGCGACCGGCCCGCGGTACGCGATCAGACGCTCGCCCTCTACCGGCTGATCGACGCGCTCCGCAAGGAGCATCCCGCTCTGGAGATCGAAAGCTGCTCGGGCGGTGGTGGCCGGATGGATCTGGGCATCATCGAGCGTACCGACCGGGTGTGGCCGTCGGACTGCAACGATCCGGTGGAGCGGCAGGCCATCCAGCAGTGGACATCGCTGCTGCTGCCACCCGAACTGGTCGCCTCGCACGTCGGGGCGCCCGAGTCGCACACCACCCACCGGGTGGCGGCCACCGGCTTCCGGCTGGTCACCTCGCTGTTCGCGCACGCCGGCATCGAGTGGGACCTCACCCGGTGCACCACCGAGGAACTGCGTGCCCTGCGCGACTGGGCAACCCTGTACCGGGAGGTCCGCGACCTGATTCACGGCGGTCGCAGCGTCCACGCCGACCTGGACGACCCGGCCGTCGCGCTGCACGGTGTGGTCGCCCCCGACAGCAGCCGAGCCCTGTACGCCTGGGTGCGCTACGCCACGTCCGGCGCCGGACAGTCCGGGCGGGTCCAACTACCCGGGATCGAGCCGGCCGGCACGTACCGGGTACGGGTCCGGCACGAGATCGGCGCGGGGAGCCGGCATCAGAGCGCCGGGCCGGGGTGGTTCGAGGCCGCGTACGCCGGTGGTGTCATCCTGTCCGGCGCGGTTCTGGCCATCGCGGGTGTCCCGCTGCCCACCCTCAACCCGGAGCAGGCCATCCTGCTCGACGTACAGCGCACCTGAGCGACCGTCGAGAAGGAGGGATCCCGGCGGCTACCCGCCATGCCGTCCGAACACCAGGCAGAACGGATGGCCTGCCGGGTCCGCGAAGACACGGTAGTGTCCCTCCAACTCCCCCGGTAGCCGTTTCGCCCCCAGGGCCAACACTTCCCGCTCCGCGGCGTCCACGTCGTCGACGCGAATGTCCAGATGCGACTGCTGGGGACGCCGCGGATCGTTCCAGTCCGGCGGGGTCCAATGCGCAACACGCTGGAACGCCAACTGGCGCGCACCCGGCTCGGAGCCGATGACGACCCAGACGTCGCTGTCCTCGTTGACGCGCATGCCCAGGATCGCGGCGTAGAAGGCGGCGAGCGCACGGGGATCGGGACAGTCGAGCACCGTCTTCTCCAGCCGACCGATCACGCCCCCGATTCTGGCATGCGCCGACTGCGCTGTGCAGCGCAGCGGTCACGACCCCCACCGTCGTTCGTATCGTCGCCTCAACAGGGACAGCTATGCCGGGGGGATCTGGTGGAGTGCCCTCCGCGCTTCATACCACGTACGGCCGGATGGGACACCCGCCATGTTCCAGCTCCACGAGATGGTCGGCGTGACGCGCATGTACAGACCGGGACCGACGAGGCCGTCGCGTTCGATCGGCGGATCGGCGTATCCGTAGACTCGGATTGATCTTGCGATGAATGGGTCGAGCGACACCAGGTCATCGATGACCAGCGCGATGTTGTGGTTTCCCCCTTGCACGTTTCGGACCTTGCGGGTGTTGGCCACAGCCGGTCCGGTGCCCCCGATCCAGAAGAACGTCCCGTCAAACTCGAAGGCGAG
>DASXOA010000444.1:0-3738 GCA_036494675.1 Rugosimonospora sp. | reverse complement strand
CACATCACTGGCGGACGACGAGGTGAAGGTGCTGGCGCTGCTCGCCGAGGGCCTCCCCCTGGACGCCGTGGCGCGACGGCTGAACATGTCCGAGCGCACGATCCGCCGCCGGGTCAAGGCGATCTGTGACCGGCTCGGCGTTCCGGCCGCGATCACCGCGGTGGCCTGGGCCGCCAAGCGCGGCCTGCTCTGAGCCGTACCGCATCCGGCGTCGTCGTGTTCGCGGTCGCCTTCGCGGGCGTCACCGGCCCGCGGCCGGCGGGACTGGCCGGCGGATTCCTGCTTTTCTTCGTCGCGGCGAACGGGTACCGGGGCATCGCCGCGGAGTTGCCGTTGAGGTAGTCAGGGGTGGGACCCGTCCGGGAGGCCGGTGAGATAGTCCAGCGTCCCGGTCAGGCGCAGCACCGATGCCGGGATCCCGGTGGCGTTGCGGACGCGGAAGGCGATCCGGTGCGCGTCGGCCACGTGCCTTCCGTGGATGAGTGTGCTGAGTCCGCGACAGTCCAGGAACGCCACGTCGGCGAGGTCGACGGTCAGGGAATCCGGGGCACCGCCGTCGAGTCCATCGCCGTCGAGCGCGGCGGCGATGGACTCGCGCACGTCGTGCTCCGTGGCCAGGTCCAGATCTCCGGCCAGGCGGATCGTCACCGCCGTGCCGTCGGTCTCCAAGCGGATCCGGAGCGACATCACCGGCTCCTTGCCTGCGGCCAGTCTTCGGTGGTCGCCTGCGTCGTTTCCGCGCAGGCTGCGGGTACCATTGTTTGCACTATAGCAAAGGTCTGCGGCGCCGCAGAGCGGCGGCTCCGGCTCGTCGTGTCAGGCCGTTTTGCGGCCGGATCGTTCGTGCTCGCCGGGCAGGTCGGCGGCGCCGTTCGCCGCGGCGCTGAACGCGTCGAGCGAGCGCGCCAACTCCTGACGGGCGCCCTCCGACATCCGGGCCAGCACGGCCTCCAACGCCGCGCGACGGTTGCGGCTCAGCTCGTCGAGCAACTCCAGCGCGGCGGGCGTCAGCAGCAACTGCACCTCCCGGCGATCGTTCGAGTGCGGCGTCCGGCGCAGGTACCCCAGCGCCTCCAGGCGATCGCACAGGCGGCTCGCGGACGAGGCGCCGACGCCGAGCGCCTCCGCGAGACCGTTCACGTTGATGCCGTGCCTGGCCCTCATGACGGTGAGCACCCGCAACTGCGTGGGGGACACCGGAAGGGGCGGTTGCATCCGCGCCGGGTCGAGTGCGGCGGACAATGCCTCGGCGGCCGTCTCCAGCCTGGCCGCCAGTCTCGTCAGGCGCTGCATGCCGCTACTCCTCGTGTCTAACGGACCTGCCTGCCGTCGCCCGGTTTCCCGTGCCAGTCCAGACAAAGCACCACGGCGTCATCGACCAGTTCGTCGTCCTCGTGGTAATCGTGCAGTCCGCGCATAACGCTACCAACCGCCTCGGGTGCCGGCTGCAGGCGCGTCGCCCGCACCGCCCGCTGGAGGTGATGCTCGCCGAACGCCGGCCGCCCGGCCGGCGCGGCGGCGTGGACGCCGTCGCTGACGATGAACAGCCGGTCCGCGGGTGCGAGCGTGAACTGCTGGATCTCGTACCGGGTGTCGTCGAACATGCCCAGCGGCAGCTGCTGTTCCAGCCCGATCGGGGTGGCCTGGCCGCTGCGCAGCCGCAGCGCGTGGGGCGACCCGCCGTCGATCGCCAGGACCACCCCGGTGTCGAGATCCACCTCCAGCAACAGCGTCGCCACGTGCCGGCCCCCGGCGTGCACGCTGAACACCGTGTCCGAGGCCAGCTCCGCCTGCTCGACCAGGTCCCCGCCGGAACGCCGCGCGTTGCGCATCGCGTTGACCGCGAGGACGGTAAGCAGGGTGGCATCCATCCCCTGGCCGTGGCCGTTGAGCGCGGTGACGGTCAGCCGCCGTCCGGCGAGCGACCAGTCGAAGTGGTCGCCGCACACGGCGTACGCCGGCTCCAGCTGTCCGGCGATGTCGAAGCCCGGTCCACTCAGCCCGCGGCCGGGCAGCAGCTCCCACTGCATCTCGGCGGCCATGGTGAGCCGCCCCCTGCGGCGGGCCCGGCGGTACCGGTCGGTGAGCCGATCGGCGCTCAGCAACGCCACGGTCAGCTCGTCGGCCAGCCTGCGCAGCTCGTCGAGCTGTTCGCTTTCCAGGCCGGAGATGGAGTCGACGAGGAGGACGCCGAGCCGCTCGCCCCAGAGTCGCAGCGGTACCAGTGCCCGCACGCCACTGCCTGTCGGTAGTCGCTCGACCACCATCCGTTGGCTACTGAAGGATCGCGCCGCGGCCGACCGGTCGCTCAACGACCCGGCCACGCTGTGCGTGCCGTGCAGCACCGGCCACAGCCCCGAGATCTGGTAGTCCGCGAGCAGGACGTCGGCGCGGTATGCCCCGTAATACGCCTTGATGTGGTCCTCGGCGACCTCGACAAGCTGGTCGGGATCGGTACTGCGCAGGAGCTCGCCGACCGGCGGTGGCGTTTCGGACATCGGTCGCTCCCCTCCGTTTCGCGTCAGGGCTCCGATATTTGTCAGGTGGCAAACGATGCTAGCTTGCCTATCAAGTTCCCGGAGCGCCGCCAGTGGAAACGGCCCGCCCCGCCGGCTCCGGCACTCCGCCACGGTGCGCCGCGGTCTCATCTGGTGGGGTTGGTCCTAAGCTGAGCGGCGGCCGGGGAGGCCCGTGGGAAGCCCGGCCGGTACGAGAGGGGTACGCGTGCCGTCGATGAAGCCGCGGAATCGTGAGTTGGCGTCGGCGCGGCTACGGCTGGGCATCGTGAGCGGCGTGGCGGTGCTGGTCGGTGCCGTGCTTGGCGTGTGGACGAAGCCGGTCGTGGCGGCGCTGCTCGGCTGGGATTTCCTGTGCGCGGCGTACGTCGCCTGGACCTGGTTCGGTGTCCGCCGGCTCGATGCGCCGGCCACGAAACGGTTGGCGGTCAGCGAGGATCCCGGGCGGCCCACGTTCGACGTCCTGCTCATCGCCGCCAGTGTGGCCAGCCTCGCCGGTGTCGGGATGGTCATCAACGCGACCGGGTCGAAGGGCAACGTCACCAAGGATCTGGCCGCGGGCCTCGCGGTCGCGAGCGTCGTACTGTCGTGGGCCATGGTGCACACCGTGTTCACCGAGCGCTACGCCCGCCTGTACTACAGCGATCCGGTCGGCGGGGTGGACTTCAACGAGCCGGAGCCGCCGGGCTTCGTCGACTTCGCGTACCTGGCGTTCACCATCGGCATGACGTTCCAGGTCTCCGACACGAGCCTGACCAGCAAGGCGATCCGGGCCACCGCACTGCGGCACGCCCTGGTGTCCTACCTGTTCGGCGCGGTCATCATCGCGGCCACCATCAACCTGGTGGCCGGCCTGCCGCGCTGACTCGCCGCGCCGCCGGCCGGCCGCGCTGCCGATGAGGCCGGGCCGCCCGCCCGGGCGGCCCGGCCTCATCGGCGAAGGAGCGGATCAGGCGTAGGCGTTGAATTCGGCGATGGACCACCAGGAGGTGCTGGTGCCGGTCTGGGTGACTCTGATGTAGCGGGCGTTGGTGGCGGGGAACGGTACGGTCAGCAGCGCGGCGGTGCCGGTGCCGGTGGCGACCGGTGAGCCCCAGGTGGTGCCGTCGGTGGACAGGGAGACCTGGTATCCGTGGGCGTAGTCGCCGGTGCTGGCGGCGGAGTCCATGGTGATCTGATCGATGGTGTGGCTGGTGCCCATGTCGATGGTGATGGTCTGGCC
>DASXOA010000443.1:0-18794 GCA_036494675.1 Rugosimonospora sp. | reverse complement strand
CCCAGGAGCCGGCCCACAGTCCGGCCACGCAGAACGCCACGTCGGCCGTGAGCACCCCGGGGCTCAGCTGACGCCGGCGCCACCAGTACCGCATGACGATGACGCTCTCGGCGGCGACCACCGCCGCGAGCGCCAGCGGCGGTCCCAGCCGGGGATAGTGCGGCGACGCCGTGACCAGTGCCCCGGCGATCTGAGCCAGCCCGCCGAGGCGGAAGAACAGCGCCGCGCGCAGCAGCGTCACCTCGCCCCGGGCGCGATGCACACCAGGTCCGGCGGCGGTCGGCTCCCCGGCCGCCGGTACCGGTGTCACAGCCATGCGGCGCCCGCCGTCGCGGTCACGGGTCCGCCGCCCCGTTCGCGGGTCCGCCGTTCACGGGTCCGCCGTTCACGAGTCCGCCGCCGAGCCGGGACAGCGCGATACGCGTCAGTTCGGCCTTGTTGCCGACGTGCAACTTGGCCCGGATCCGCTCCACGTAGGTGTCGACGGTGCTCTTGCTCACGCCCATGCGGACGGCGGTCTGACCGTGGGTGTAGCCACGGGCGATCAGGTCGAGGGCCTGTTCCTCCCTCGGGGACAACCGGACCTCGTCGGCCCCGCCGGCCGACGCCCGGCTCTCGGATCCACCGGCCGGCGCCCGGCTCTCGGACTCGACCGGCGCCCGGTTCTCAGACTCGGCCGGCGCCCGGCTCTCGGACCCGCCGTCCCGGCGCCCGGGGTTCGTCAACTCCGCCTGGAGGAAGTCGGCCAGTTGCGACGAGAGCCAGAACCCGCCGGCCGCAACGGTCTGCACCGCCTGAACGAAAATCGCCGGCTGCGCCTGCTTGGTGATGTAGCCATGGGCACCGGCCCGCACCGCGCCGAGCACGTCCGCGGAACGCCCCGAGGCCGACATCACCAGGATGCGGGTGACCGCACACAACGCGGCCACCGCGTCGTGGCTGGGATGGTCGCCGTCGTGGTACAGGTCGAGGATCACCACGTCCGGCCCGGTGCCGCCGGCCGACAGCGACGGCCCGAGCGCGGCGGGCGAGTCCACCGAAGCCACCACATCGAATCCGTCGACGTCGGCCAGCGCGCTCGCCACCCCTCGCCTGGCGATCGGATGATCGTCCACAATGGCCACTCGGATCAATTCGGTGTCCTGTCGCGGTGGACGGGCCTCTGGTACGCCAGCATCATGCCGGTCAGCGGATGAGGGCACAAGTACCTCGATGTGTCGATGGGCGGGGTGACGTCCGGCCGGCTGGACGGCGCCGCTCCGCGCCGCCCAGCGCATGGCGCCACGGGCCTCCCGGCGTGACCTGGAGCGGAAGGCGACCAGGCTCCAGCGTCGGCCGGATCGGCCCGGCCGTCATGTCGGCAGTCCGCACCACGTCACGTCGGTCAAACGCACGACACGGCCACCTGCCCCGCCGCGCCGCTCCGTGCCGGGGACAGACGTCGGTCCACGCCGGCGACGGAATCGCCCGAAGGCCCCATCCGTCGCGGCCGGGCAGTCAACGGCCAGCCGCCTGAGCAACGCTGCGAGACGCATGCGAGGTCTACGCATGAAACCCGACAGCGCACCCCGCAACTCCTTCCCAGCGGCGCCGAGGGCGCCGGCGAGTTCCGGCGTGGGCCGGTGTACTGCTCGGACAGCCCGGGTATCGCGACGGTAAGGCAGAGCCAATGCGAACCGAGGGGGAAGCCGACCATGGCACACGACCTGCAGGGCCAGAAGATAGGGATCTTGGCTGCCGACGGTGTCGAGCGGATCGAACTCGAACAGCCGCGCGGCGCCCTGCACGGCGCGGGGGCGGCGACGGAGTTGCTGTCCATCCATCCCGGCGAGATCAAGGCCCGCCAGTTCGACATTCAGGAGGCCGGCAGCTTCCCGGTGGACCGGCTGGTGTCGGACGCCTCGGTGGCGGACTACGACGCGCTGCTGATGCCCGGTGGCGTGGTCAACCCGGACAAGTTGCGGCGCAACGACGACGCCGTCGCGTTCGTGAAGGCGTTCGTCGACACGGTCAAGCCCATCGCGGCGATCTGCCATGCCCCCTGGACGCTGGTCCAGGCCGACGTGGTGCGCGACATCAGGATGACGGGGTACCCGAGCATCTGGACGGACCTGCGCAACGCCGGCGCCCAGGTCGTCGACGAGGAGGTCGTCATGGACCAGCAGTTCATCACCAGCCGCTCGCCGGCCGACCTGCCGGCGTTCTGCGCGGCCATCGTCGAGCAGTTCGCGCTGTCGCCGGTCCGGTGAGCGGGGACCGGTCAGGTGAGCCGGGAACCGGTCAGCGGGTGGCGGCCTCGACGAGTTCGAGCAGATGGCGATAGGTGGTCCCGGTCGCGCGGGACATGCCCAGCTCGCAGGTGCGATTGACCGAGGCGTACCCGTCGAAGCGCCGCTCCCGCACCGTCGCGGCCTCCTCCCGTGTCGCCGACGCGCTCAACTCGGGGTGCAGGAGGCCGCGGTCCCCGGCGAAGCCGCAGCACTGCCAGCCGTTCGGCACGGTGACCTCGTCGGCGATGGCCGTACCCAGCCTCGACATCGCATCGCCCAACCCCAGCCGGTCCGAGGAGCAGGTGGGGTGCAGAACGAGGGAGGCCAGCTTGTGGGTGACGGTGAGCCGGGGCAGCAGTTCGGTCGCGGTGTACTCGACGGCATCGATGACCCGGATGGTCTCTCCCCCGGCCGCGATCAGCCGCTCGTACCCCTCGGTGCACGACGCGGCGTCGCTGACCACCGGCAGTTCGCCGCCGCGGGTCGCCTCCATCAGGACCGGTAGCACCCGCTCGCGCATGGCGGCGTAGCCGTCGCCGAGACCCTTCGACGACCAGGGCGTACCGCAGCAGAGGCCGGCGACCGGTCCGGGTACCCGCAGCCGGACGCCTGCGCGTTCGGCGAGGCGGTACACGGCGGCCGTCACGCCCGATCCGCCCTGCGCCGGCGCGAACAGGGTGCCGAGGCAGGACGGCAGGTACACGGCATCGGGGTTGTCCACCGCGGCGGCCCGGCGGACCGTTCCGCCCGCGGGTAGGTCGCGGCGCCACTGCGGTACCCGTTCGGAGCCGAGGGCGGCGCGCGCGACGCGTACCGTCCCCTCCGGCAACGCGGGCGGGAGCTTCGCGGCCACCGAGAGACCGCGTGCCATCACCCGGGTCGTCGTGTCCCACCGCGTCGCGGCGGCTCGCCAGGCGGCCTGGGTCGCCGGCCCGGTACGCTCCGACCGGAGCCGCTTGACCAGATCGCCGGTGTTGATGGCCACCGGGCATGCGGTGGCGCACATGCCGTCGACGGCGCACGTGTCCACCGCGTCGTACTCGTAGTCGGACCGTAGTTCCCGTACCAGGTCGGTGTTTCCGGCGGCCTCGGCGGCGGCGATCTCGCGGCGCAGGACGATGCGCTGGCGTGGCGTGGTGGTGAGGTCCCTGCTGGGGCAGACCGGTTCGCAGTAGCCGCATTCCACGCAACGGTCCACTTCGGACTCGACCTTCGGCACTATCTTGAGGTGCTTCAGGTGCGCGGCGGGATCGTCGGTGAGCAGGACTCCCGGGTTGAGCGTGCCGGCCGGGTCGCACAACGTCTTGAGCTCGCGCATGACGGCGTAAAGCTCGTCGCCGAACTGGCGGCGGACGAAGGGTGCCATCACCCGTCCGGTGCCGTGCTCGGCCTTCAACGTCCCGCCGTGGGTCAGCACCAGATCCACCATGTCTTCGGTGAACGCGGCGTACCGCTGCGGAGCGGTGTCCGCGGAGAACTCCTCGGTGAGCATGAAATGCAGGTTGCCGTCCTTGGCGTGACCGAAGATGACGCTGCCCCGGTACCCGTGCCGGTCGAACAGGCGGGTGAGGTCCCGGCAGGTCGGCGCGAGCGCGGGTACCGGTACGGCGATGTCCTCCAGCAGTGCCGTGGTGCCGGAGGGACGGGCGCCGGCCACCGCCGCGTACAGGCCCTTGCGGATGTGCCACAGCGCGGCGCGGGCCTTCGCCTCGCCGCTCAGCCGCGCCGGGGCCGAGCACGGCAGGCCGGCCAGCACCGGCCCGGCTTCGTGGACCCGCTGATCGAGCGACTCGGCGTCGCTCGCCTGCCACTCGACGAGCAGCGCGGCGTGCCCGGCCACCCGCAGCCCGCGCATGGCCTCGTCGGCCTCCGGGTCGAGTTGCGCGACCCGCAGCGCGGCGGCGTCGAGGAGTTCGATGGCGGCGGGCGCGGCGGCCACCAGGTCCGGCATCGACGCCATCGCGTCCGCCAGAGTGGGGAAGACGAGCAGGCCGGTGGCGGCGCGAGGATGCGCCGGTACGGTGTGGAACGTCGCCTCGGCGACGAACGCGAGCGTTCCCTCGCTCCCGACGATGAGGTGGGCCAGGATCTGGCTGGGCGGGCCGTGGTCGAGGAACGCGTTGAGGCCGTAGCCCATGGTGTTCTTCATGGCGAACTGGGTCTCGATGACGCGGACGGACTCGGGGTTGCCGCGGATCCGGTCCCGCAGGCGGGCCAGGCCGGCGAACAGTTCCGGCTCCAGCGCCCGCAGCCGTTCGTCGGCGTCCGCGGCACCGGTGTCGACCACCGTCCCGCTGGGCAGGACGCACACCAGCGAGTCGAGGGTGCGGTAGGTGTTGCGTTCGGTGCCGCACGTCATGCCGCTGGAGTTGTTGGCGATGACGCCGCCGAGGGTGCACGCGGACTCGCTGGCGGGATCGGGGCCGAGCTTGCGACCGTACGGTGCGAGCAGGTTGTTGACCTGCCGCAGAGTCGCGCCGGGCTGGACCCGGACCCGACGACCGTCGTCGAGCACCCGCACCTCGCGGAAATGGCGGCGGGTGTCGACGAGGACGTTGCCGGTGACCGCCTGGCCGCTGAGGCTGGTGCCGCCCGAGCGGAACGTCAGGGGTACCCCGTGCTCGGCGCTGACGCGCAGCAGCGCGGCGACCTGGTCGGCGTCGCGCGGCGTGACCACGGCGCTCGGCGTGAGCAGGTAATGCGAGGCGTCGTGGGCCATGCCCAGCCGATCGCTGGCCCGGGTGCGCACGGCACCGGGAACGGCGGCGGCCAACGCATCGAGCGGGCCGCTGCGTCGCGACCGGTCCGTCACGCGTTCACCGTGGCGTCGCGGGCGGCCTCGTTGTGCACCAGCCTGCGCACCCGGGCGAACTCCTCGCCCGCGCGGGACGGGTGCACCCGGTTGGTCAGCAGCACGATGTAGATGCCGAAGTCCGGGTCGACCCACAGACTCGTACCCGTGAACCCGGTGTGGCCGTACGCCCGCGGGCCGAGCAGGTCACCCGCCGGGCTGTCCTCCCGGTCGCGGCCCTGCCAGGCCAGGCCACGGCGCAGCGGCAGGTGGTCGGTCGCCGGCTCGGTCATCCGGGCCAGGCCGGCGGGCGACAGCAGCCGGCCGTGGGCGCCGGAGCCGCCGCGGCACAGGACCTGCCCGAGCGCCTCCAGGTCGGCGAGCGGCGCGAACAGGCCAGCGTGACCGGCGACTCCGCCGAGCACCTCGGCGTTCTCGTCGTGCACCGTGCCCTGGACCACCCGTCCCCGCCAGGGGCACTCCTCGGTCGCCGCCGCGCGGTGCTGCGCATCGGGGGGCAGGACGAACCGGGTCCGGCTCATCCCGACCGGCCCCGTCACGCGCTGCGCGACCACCTGGTCCAGCGGCAGCCCGCTGACCGCTTCGGCGATCCGGCCCAGCAGGATGAAACCCTGCGAGCTGTAGGTCACGTTGGTACCGGCGGGGAACGCCACCGGTACGTCGCGGATCGCGTCCAGCATCTGCGCCGGCGTCGCGCACCAGCGGTACAGGGGGATCTGGCCGGGGATGCCGGAGGTGTGGGTGAGCAACTGCCGTACGGTCAGGTTCGCCTTGTCGCTCGCGGCGAACGCCGGCAGGTGCTGGCCGATCGTGTCGTCGAGCAGGAGCTGACCGGACTCGACCAGCGACATGACCGCGAGCCCGACGATGGGTTTCGTCACGGACGCCAGGTCCCACAGGGTGTCGGCGTCGGCGGCCTGCCCGCCCCAGGACAGCGTCCCGATCGTCCCGGAATCGAGCGTCCGTTCCGCGGTGCCGTAGGACCACGCCGCCGCGGAGAAAACCCGCCGCTCCTGGGCGCTCTCAAGGATCGCCCCTACTCCGCCTGTCATCGATGCGCTCCATCCATTGTAGACGCCGTACCGCCGCGCAGCGCCTCGCGCAGGGCGGCGGGCAACTCCGCGAGGGTCGGGTACCCGTGGTATTCGCCGACCCGTTCGACGGCCCGCGCACCGCACCAGGCACCCCACCGGGCCGCGTCGGCGAGCCCCAGGCCGAGCATGGTCGCCGCCAGGAACCCGGCGTTGAAGCCGTCGCCCGCGCCGACCGGGTCCACCGGCGCGGCGACCGGCTCACCGGCAACCTCGACCTCCTCGTCGCCGCTCCACGCGATGGCGCCGGAGGATCCGCGCTTGTAGACCGCGAGCCGGGCCGGGAGCCGCCGCACGGCTCGCCGTACGCCCCGCGGATCGGTCGTGTCGAAGAGCAGATGAGCGTCCTCTTCGGACAGCAGCAGCACGTCGGCGCGGGAGGCAAGCTGGTGCAACGCCGTGTGGGCCACGGTCTGGTCGGGCCACAGCAGGGGGCGGTAGTTCGGGTCGACGCTGATCAGGCAGCCCAGCCGGGAAGCCCGCGCCACCATCGACGTGACGCCCTGTGCCGCGCTGTCCGACACCGCGGCGGTGATGCCCGTGACGTGCAGGACGGTGGGTACCGGCACCGTCGGCGGCCACGGCGCCGGCCAGTCCTGCGCGCTGAGCCGGGCCCCGGCGCTCCGGCGGCGGTAGTAGTACGGCCGGCGCAGCCCGTCGGGCAGCCACTCCCGCAGGTACAGTCCGGTGGGCGCGCCGGGATCGACGATCGCGAGCGAGGTGTCCACGCCCTCGTGGCGCAGCGTGTGCAGCACCCGTCGACCCAGCGGGTCGTCGCCGATCCTGCCCAGCCACGCCGCGGCCACGCCGAGCCGGCTGACACCCACCGCCGTGTTGATTTCCGCGCCGCCGACGTGCAGCGTCAACTCGTCGGTCTCGTCGAGGGGGACGGGCCGCTTCGGGGTCAGCGCGATCAGCGGCTCCCCGATGGTGAGCAGCGACGGCACGCCGGGGACGGGACGGTCTGCCACGGACTCAACCGGCGTAGGCAACGACGTCGATCTCCACGAGGATGCCGTTGAGGGTGGAGCCGACCGTGGTACGGGCCGGGAGCAGGTCGCCGAACCGGCTGCGGTAGACCCGGTTGAATTCGGCGAAGTCGCGATCGAGGTGCTGCAGGTGCACGGTGACCTTGACGACGTTGTCCAGTCCCATGCCCGCCGCCGTGAGGATCGATTCGAGGTGGTCGAGTACGAGCGCTGTCTGGGTGGCGACGTCGTCACCCACCACCTGGCCGGTGGCCGGGTCCAGGGGACCCATCCCGGCGGTGAACACGAACGGACCCGCGACGCGGGCCTGTGAGTACGCCCCTACCGGGGCGGGGGCGGCGTCGGTCCTGATGGCCGGGTTAGTCACCGGAAGACTCCTTCGAGTGTCTGCTGTGGACGGAGAGGGATGGACGGTCAGGCGTCCGGAGTGGACGGCTGTGTGCCGGCCCGGCGATCCTGGGCCAGGGCAAGCTCGGCGATGGAGTCCACCGGGAACAGGCACGCGGCGACGTGTCCCCGCGCACCGGTGGGTTCCAGCGGCGGACGTGCCTCGGCGCACTCGGGGCGGGCGAGCGGGCAGCGGGTGCGGAACCGGCAGCCCGTGGGCGGGTCGACCGGCGAGGGCGGGTCGCCCTGCAACACGATCCGGCGGCGGGCGCGACCGACCGTCGGATCGGCCACCGGGGCGGCGGACAGCAGCGCCTGGGTGTAGGGGTGCCGCGGGTTGGTGAACAACTCCTCGGTGTCGGCGATCTCGACGATCTGGCCGAGGTACATGACCGCGATGCGGTCGGCTATCTGGCGCATGACCGAGAGGTCGTGGGAGACGAAGAGGTAGCTCAGCCCCCGCTCCTGCTGCAGCCGGCGCAGCAGTTGCAGGATCTGCGCCTGGACCGACACGTCCAGCGCGCTGACCGCCTCATCGCAGATCACCAGCCGCGGGTCCAACGCGAGCGCTCGGGCGATGCCGATGCGTTGCCGCTGGCCGCCGGAGAACTCGTGCGGGTACCGGTCCTGCAACCCGGGGTCCAACCCGACCGAGCGCAGCAGGTCGCTGACCATCTCCCGGCGCTCGCGGGCACCCGCCCGGCCCCTGCGCACCCGGCCGTGGGTGACCAGCGGCTCGGCCACGATCTCGTGCACGCGCAGGCGCGGGTTGAGGCTCGCGTACGGGTCCTGCAGGATCACCTGCAGGTCGCGCCGGACCGGGATCATCTGCCGGCGGGACAGGGTGACCAGGTCGCGGCCGTCGAACTCGATCCGCCCGGCGGTGGCGTCGGTGAGCCGCAGCACGACCCGGGTCAGCGTGGTCTTGCCGCAGCCCGATTCCCCGACCAGGCCGACGGTTTCCCCGGCGGCCACGTCCAGCGACACGTCGTCGACCGCGAGCAGTTGCGACCCGAGCGGCCCACCCATCGCCTGCGCCGGGTACCGCTTGGTGACGTTGCGCAGCGACAGCAGCGGCGTACCTTCGACGGTGGTCACCGGGCGCTCCCCTTCCCGGTCGAGGTCGGCTCGTTCAGCGCGCCGATGACGTTCTCCGGCGGCAGGATGCAGGCGGCCGCGTGACCGTCCGCCTTCGTTTCGAGTTCGGGCAACGTGGTGGCGCAGCCGTCCTGGGCCAGGAAGCACCGCGGCTGGAACGGGCATCCCTGCCGCGTTCCGAGCAGGTTCGGCGGTGAGCCGGGAATCGGGTCCGCCACCTCGCCCCGCGGACGGTCGGCGCGTGGCACCGACCGCAGCAGGGCGACGGTGTAGGGCATCATCGGCCGGGCGAACAGGTCGCCGACGGGTGCGCGCTCGACGGCCCGGCCGGCGTACATCACCAGTACGTCGTCGGCCGCCTCGGCGACCATGCCCAGGTCGTGCGTGATCAGCACGACCGCCATCTCGAACCGTTCCTTGAGGTCGGCCAGCAGTTCGAGGATCTGCGCCTGCACCGTGACGTCCAGCGCGGTGGTCGGCTCGTCGGCGATGAGCACCTTCGGCCGGCACGCCAGCGCGATGGCTATCATCACCCGTTGCCGCATCCCGCCCGAGAACTGGTGCGGGTACTGCCCGGCGCGGTCGGCGGGATTGGCGATGCCGACCTCACGCAGCGCCCGTACGGCGCGGGCCTTCGCCTCGGCGCGGCTGACCCGCTCGTGGCGCCGGATCGACTCGACGATCTGCGCGCCGACGGTGCGCACCGGGTTGAGGCTGGTCATCGGATCCTGGAACACCATCGCGATGCCCTTGCCGCGCACCGCACGCAGCTCACGTTCCGGGATGGTGAGCAGATCCTTGCCCTCGAACAGGATCTGCCCCGCGGTGTAGACGCACGGCGGCTGCGGGTTGAGCCGCAGGATGGACAGCGCGGTGGCCGTCTTGCCGCTGCCCGACTCGCCGACGATGGCCAGCGTCTTGCCGGCCTCCACGGTGAACGAGACGTCGTTGACCGCGCGTACCGTGCCGCTGTCCACGCGGAACTCCGCGTGCAGGCCACTGACCTCCAGCAGGCTCACCGGGCACCCCCGAGCGCGCGCAGCATGTCCCGGGCGACGAATTCGTAGATCGACACGGCGTCGACCACCTCCTGCACATCGACGAACTCGTCTGGACCGTGTGCCTGGGCGAGGTCGCCCGGACCGCAGATGACGGTGGGGATGCCGGCACCCACCAGCTTGCTCATGTCGCAGCCGGCGTTGAATCCGCCGGCACGCCGGATCGGCCTGCCGGTCCGGGCTGCGGCCCTCAGCGCGCTGTCCACGATCGCCTCGCCGGGGTCCGTCTCCGACGGCACCGTGGCGACGACGACCTCGGGCGGCGCGACGGCGACGCCGGGCCGGGCGGCGGCCAGGTCGGCGAGCATCACGGCCAGTTGCTCGTCGCACTGGGCGTGCGTCTCCCCCGGTACCAACCGGCGGTCGACGGTGAGCACCGCCTCGGCGGGAACCGTGTTCTGGAACGTGCCGCCGCTGATCGTGGTGACGGTCATGGTGGCCGGGCCCAGCGCCGGGTGCGGGTACCCGGCCAGCCGCACGGTTTCGCGTTCGCACGCCGCGACGAACTCGGCGGCGTCGGCGACCGCGTTGCGCCCGAGCCACGGCGACGCGCTGTGCGCGGCGGTACCGGTGAAGCGCAGCCTGCGCATGTAGGTGCCCTTGTGCGCGCGGGCCACCCGCAGTCCGGTCGGCTCGCCCACGACCGCGGCGTCGGCGGCCAGACCGTCGCGGACCAGTCGCAGGCTGCCGAGCCCGCCGGCCTCCTCGCCGACCACGGCGGTGAGCACCAGCTCACCGGCCAGCCCCTCGGGGCGCGCGGCCAGCCGCTCCATCGCGGCCAGCATGGCCACCAGGCTGCCCTTGGCGTCGCAGGTACCGCGGCCGAACATCCGACCGTCCACAATCGACGGACGGTACGGCGGCGTGGCCCAGGTCTGCGTCGACGGGTCGACGACGTCCATGTGACTGTTGAAGACCAGCCGGGGCCCGGCGCCGAACCGCAGCGTCGCGATCACGTTGTCGGCCCCGTCCCAGACCGGCTGGCGCCGGATGGTCGCGCCCATCTCCGTCGCCCACGCCTGCACCCATCCGGCGACATCCGCCGCGTC
Source organism: Rugosimonospora sp. (assembly GCA_036494675.1). Lineage (GTDB taxonomy): Bacteria > Actinomycetota > Actinomycetes > Mycobacteriales > Micromonosporaceae > Rugosimonospora. Next base: position 8,040 of record DASXOA010000443.1, on the reverse strand, counting down.
GCCGGGCGGGGTGGGGCTGGCGATGCTCACGCAGTCGGCCAACTGGTCGAGCACACCGGTCGGTTGTGCGCATCTCATGCCGGGGCTCCCCCGTCGTTGGCGAGCGCCTCGCGCCACTGCGCCGCGTCCGCGCGGAGGTCGCCGACGGGCGCGGGCGCGATCCCGGCCAGCGCGGCCGGTTGTTTGAGGGCCGAACCGGTGATGACCGCGACCACGGTCTCCTCGGGACCGACCAGGCCGCGTTGCCGGGCGTGCAGCAGCGCGGCGATGGACACCGCCGCCGACGGTTCGGCCGCGATGGCCTGGGCGCCGAGCAGCCGCATGGCCACGCCGATGTCGTCCTCGGTGACGCCGATGGCGGATCCGCCGGAGTCGCGCAGCGCCCGCAGCAGCCGGCGGCCTCCGTGGATCAGGCTGTCGCCGGCGATGCTCTGGGCGATGGTGGCCCCGGCGTCGCCCACGGTGATCGCCGCGTCGCGACCGTTCTCGAACGCCTCGACCAGTGGCGCGCAGACGGCCGGCTGCACTCCCACCATCCGCGGTACCCGGTCGATGACACCCAGTTCGCGCAGTTCGAGAAAGCCCTTCCAGGCGCCCCACAGCCCGCCGCCGGTGCCCACCGGGTGCACCATGACGTCCGGCACCTCGCCGTCGAGCTGCTCACAGATCTCGTACGCGTAGGTCTTCATCGCCTCGTGGCGCACGGGATTGACGAAGTTGACGAAGGAGTACCCGCCCTGCCGCGCCAGTTGCTGCAGGGCGTCGAAGATCTCCTCGCTGCTGTCGTAGTGCAGCCGGTACACCCGGGCGCCGTACAGGCTGATCGCGGCCACCTTGGCATCGTTCGCCGCGGCCTCCACGAACACCGTCGCCCGCAGCCCCGCCCGCGCGGCGTACGCCGCGAACGACGCGCCGGCATTGCCCGAGCTGTAGGTGTACCCCCGGTCCAGGCCCAGGTGTTTCGCGACGCTGACCGCCAGCGCGAAGCCCCGGTCCTTGAAGCTGCCCGTCGGCATGAGCGCGTCGTTCTTCAACCACAGCCGCGAAAGGCCCAGCCGGCGCGACAGGTCGGGCGCGTCCAGCAGCGGGGTGTCGCCCTCCCCCAGCGTCACCGGTTCCGCGCCGGGTGCCAGGGGCAGCAACGCCCGCCAGCGCCACATCCCCCGGCCCCGCTGCGCCACGGCGCGGTCGAACAGGTCGGCCGGCGCGTGGGCCAGGTCGTAGCGGACCTCCAGCAGACCGCCGCAGGCCGGGCACACGGTCACCGGCCGGTCGAGGGACTCCTCGTGGCCGCAGTCGTCGCAGCGCAGATGGGTGGCCAGGCTCGCCGGCGCGGCAATGGTCGTCACCGGTACGCCTTCGGGTCCGCGACGTCGCGCAGCATGTCGCCGGTGACGTTGATGGACAGGGTGGTCAGGAGGATCCCGACCCCGCTGAACACCGAGATCCACCAGGCGCTGCGGAGGTAGAGCTGTCCGGTGGCGAGCATGCCGCCCCAGGTCGGAACCGTGGGGGGCACGCCCAGTCCCAGGTAGCTCAGCGAGGCCTCGGCCACGATCATCGCCGCGATCTGCAGCGTACCGATCGTGACCAGCGGGGCGAACACGTTGGGTCGCAGGTGCCGCCACATGATCTGCAGGTCGCTCACGCCGAGCGCGCGGGCCGCCGTGACGAATTCCCGCGAGCGCAGCGAGAGCACCTCGGCGCGGATCACCCTGGCATAGGAGACCCACCCGGTCGCGCCGAGCACGAGGATGACGAACCACAGGCTCGGGCCGAGCACCGCCACGATGACCAGCGCCAGCAGGATGGTCGGGAAGGACAGCTGGATGTCGGCCAGGCGCATGAACACGGTGTCGACCCAGCCGCGGTAGTACCCGCAGACCATGCCCAGCAGCGCACCGATGACGCCGGACATCAGCGTGGCGGCGACGCCGACCAGCAGCGAGATACGGGTACCGTAGATGACCCGGCTGAGCACGTCACGGCCGAGGTTGTCGGTGCCGAGCAGGTGCCCCGGGGCGTGGCCGTGCAGCCAGAACGGCGGCTTGAGCCGGGCGGTCAGGTCCTGTGCTGACGGGTCGTGCGGCGCGATGAGGGGTCCGAAGATCCCCACGAGCACGACGAGGATCAGGATCACGACGGCGACCTGGGCTACCTTGTTGCGCCGCAGTGCGATCCGTACCGCATGGGCGAAGGACGACCGGGCCACCAGGCCGGGCGAGACGGGCTCGCTCGCGCCCACCATGGTCGTATCGGCGGAGATGCTCATCAGCTCAACCTCACCCGCGGGTCGAGGAACGCGTACAGGATGTCGACGATCAGGTTCACGCCGACGAAGACGATCGCCAGGAACAGCACGGTCGCCTGTACCAGCGGATAGTCGCGGTTGCTGATCGCCTGGACGGTCAGCTGGCCGACGCCGGGCCAGGAGAAGACCTGCTCGGTGAGGATGGCCCCGCCGAGCAGGCTGCCGATCTCCAGACCCACGATGGTGATGACCGGCAGTGCCGCGTTGCGCAGACCGTTGGCGAAGATCACCCGCAGTGGCGACAGCCCCTTGGCCTTCGCGGTGCGGATGTGGTCCTCTCCCAGGACGTCGATCAGCGAGGAGCGCAGCAGCCGCGCGATCATCGCCGCCGAGTACAGGCCCAGGGTGATCGCCGGAAGGATCAGGTGCTCGAACCCTCCGGTACCCGACGCCGGCAGTACGCGCAGTTCCACGGCGAAGACCAGGATCAGCACGATGCCGACGAAGAAGGCCGGGGTCGACTGGCCGACCAGGACCGCCGCCATCACCGAGCTGTCCGTCGCCCGGCCCCGGCGCACGGCCGACACGATCCCGGCCGGGATGGCGACCACCAGAGCGAACACGAGAGCCGCCGCGGCCAGCCGGATCGTCGCCGGCAGCCGGTTCAGGATCACGTCGAGGGCCGGCTGCTGGAAGAACACCGACTGGCCGAAGTCCAGGTGCAGCAGTCCCTTGAGGTACGTGAGGTACTGCACGATGAGCGGCCGGTCGTACCCGAGCGAGTGGCGCAGCGTCCGCTCCTGCGAGATGGTCGCGCCCTCCGGCAACAGGGCCTTGACCGGGTCGCCGGAGATCCGGATGACGAAGAACGCCACGGTGGCCACGCAGAACAGCACGATCACCGCCTGCAGCAGCCGCTTGAGCAGGAACATCACAAGCGGGCTGCGGCGCAGGAATCCGGTGGCGGAGCGCGTGGGGCGCAGCCGTGCGGATGCGGTCGCGGCCATCTACTTGCCCTTGGCCGACGCCATCGCGAGCACGCCGGTGACGGGCATCGTCCAGTCGATCCCGTCCTTGATCGCGTAGACGTTGCTGGTGTTGTAGAGGTACACGAACGGGGCGTTGGCCACCATCATCTGCTGCAGTTGGGTGAACGCCTGCTTGCGGTCCGCGGAGGACAGCGACTGCTCCTCCGTGTCGATGAGCGCGTCGGCCTGCGCGTTGTGCCAGAGGCTCTGGCGGCGGTCCGAACGGATGGTCGACTGCAGGAAGCTCTCCCCGTCCAGCGTCCACCCGGTGTTGCCGCTCAGGTACATCGGACCCATCGCGTGCGGGTCACCGGATACCAGCAGCGCCTTGAACTGGGTGGCGTTCACGACGTTCACGTTGCACTTGACCCCGACCTTGCTCAGCTGTCCGGCCACCGCCTGGGTGATGTCCTCGTCGACGGAGGAGGCGGACAGTTGGGTCGAGAAGCCGTTGGCGAAGCCGGCCGCGGCGAGCATGCTCTTGGCCTTGTCCGGGTCGTAGCCGTACGGCTGGATCGACGGGTCGTAGCCGAAGGCCGACTGGGGCAGCAGGGTGGCCGTGCGCTGGGCCGCGCCGTTGAGCACGGTGCTGATGAGGGTGGGAACGTCGATCGCGTGGTTCAGCGCGATGCGCACGTTCGGGTTGGTCAACGGTCCCGCGCTCAGCGTGTTCATAGCCACGTAGTACTCGCGCACCCCGGGGACCTTCTTCGCCGAGGCGCCGGAGTTGTCGCCGATCTGGGCGATGGCGTCGGGGGTGAGGCCGGACACGATGTCGACCTCGCCGGACTGCAGCGCGGCGACGGCGGACGCGGGGTTGGGCATGATTTTGATGGTCAGTGTCTTGACCTGAGTCTTGGTGCCCCAATAGTTGGGGTTGGCCGCCAGGACCACCTGGTTGTCCGGCTGGCGGGACTTGAACGTGAACGGCCCGGTGCCGACCGGGTTGGCGGCGAAGCCGGCGTCACCCTTCTCGGCGAGGTACTTCGGCGGGACGACGACACCGCCGAACAACGAGACCTTCTCGGGGATGATCGGGTCCGGGGCGGACATGATGAGGTCGACGGTGTTGGCGTCCACGACCTTCGCGGTGGTCACGTAGCGCAGTTCCACGATGGGCGACTTGGTGGCCGGGTTGATGAGTCGGTTGATGCTGAACGCGACGGCGGCCGCGTCGCAGGGCTCACCGTTGTGGAACTTCACTCCCTGGCGGATGGTGAAGCGCCAGGTCTTCGCGTCGGGGGCCGTCCACGCGGTGGCGATGCCGCCGACCAGCTTGTTGTTGGCGTCCCGGGTCGTGAGCGTGTCGAAGATGTTGCTGGCAACGCTCATCGACGGGATGTCGCCCTGCTTCTGCGGGTCCATCGACGCGACGTCGCTGGGCATCGAGACCCGCAGGTCACCGGTGAACGACCCGGTCGAGGTGTCGCTCGACCCGCCGCCGCAGGCGGCGAGCAGGCTCGGCGCCGCCAGTCCGGCGGCCGCGATGCCGCCCAGTTTCAGCAATCCCCGCCGGTCGACGTTCCACGTAGCCATGATGGATCCCTTTCTCAGGGGAAGAAGAGCCGACGTTGCGACGGCGTGACATAGCGAAGTTGAGTACTTGCATTCCGTCTGACGGAATGGCATTCTTCCTCGTGAAATACAAACTGATGTTGGCGAGGCTGTCAAGTGGCCGGAGGGGGTCCAGGAGTGAACTCCGTCGAGAAAACGCTTGCTGTACTACGTGCTCTGTCGATGCCTGACCCACCGCACCGCCTCGCGGACATCGCCGACCGCGCCGAACTGGGCAAGACCAGCGCGCATCGCATCCTGCAGGTGCTCGTCGCCAACAACCACGCACTGGCCCGCGGTGAGGGTGTCTACGCACCCGGTCCGGCGCTCTACGCGCTCGGCGGCTCGACCAGTGCCCAACTCGACCTCGCCGCCGTCGCCCGCCCGATACTCGCCGACCTTCAGCGCACCACCGGCCACACGGTGCACTTCGCGGTGAGATCCGGACGGGTCGCGGTGTACGTGTCGAAGATCGAGGGCGACAAGCCGTACCAGATGGCATCACGGGTGGGCATGCAGATCCACCTGCACTGCACGTCCATCGGCAAGGCGGTGCTTTCCGCCCTGCCACAGCAGGAGGTGGACGCGATCCTGTCCGATCCCGACGAACGATCGGCGGACGTCGCCCGGACGATTCCGGACGCGGACACCTTTCGCGACGAACTAACGTCGATCGGTCGATTCGGCTACGCCATCGACGACGAAGAGAACGAGCCGAACGTGCGCTGCGTCGGCGCGCCGGTCTACACCACCAACGGCTCGGTACTGGGTGGGATCAGCGTCTCCGGGCTGGCCTTCATGTTCAGCCTGGAACAGGTGCACGCGGCCGGCCCGGTGGTCGCGCAGACCGCCGAGCGGCTGTCCACCGCGCTCGGCTACCGCGCGGCGGCCCTATGAGCGCTCGGCTACCGCGCCTCTGCGGCCCGATGAGCGCGGCACCCGGCACGATGGGTACGGGTACCGGCGGTGCGCCGGCCGTCGCGCCCGGACCGGTCACCGTCCTTGACCCGGAGCGTGGGCACGCCGCCACGGGCCGCCTGACCACCGGCCCGGACAGTGCGTTGCACCTGAGCGGGGTGGCCGCGGCCGACGGTGGACAGACCGGGTCGCTCTACCTGACGCCGGGCTGGGTCGACCTGCACGCGCACGTGTACGACGGGGTCACCGAAATCAGCGTGCATCCCGACCGGGTGGGTCTCGACCACGGCGTCCACCTGCTCGCCGACGCGGGCAGCGCCGGGCAGGCGACCGTACGCGGCCTGACCGACTACGTGATGCCCCGGGCGGATACCGCGATCCGGGTCTGGCTGAACATCGGCTCGCACGGCCTGGTACACCTGCGGGAGGTTGCCGACCCCACGTTCATTGACGTCGATGCCACCCTTGCGGCCATCACCGCGCACCGCGACGTCGTGTGTGGCGTGAAGGTCCGTTCCAGTGGGCTCATCGTCGGCGCGATGGGGCTGCAACCGGTCCAGTTGGCCCGGTTGGTGGCCCGCGAGGCGGGGCTGCCACTGATGGTCCACATCGGTGAGCCGCCGCCCCTCATCGCCGATGTGCTGGACCTGCTGGATTCCGGCGATGTCGTGACGCACTGCTTCCACGGCAAGACCGGACATCCCTGGAATCCCGACGGTTCGCCGACTCCGGCCCTGCGGCGGGCACTGGAGCGCGGCGTACTGCTCGACGTCGGACACGGAGCCGCGAGCTTCGATGTCGATGTCGCCCGCGCGGCGCTGGCCCGCGGTCATCGCCCCCACTCGATCAGCACCGACATCCATGTCCGCAACATCCGGGGTCCGGTGTTCGACCTCGCGACGGTGATGACCAAGATGCTCGACTGCGGCCTACCGCTCTTCGACGTGGTCGCCGCGGTCACCGCGAACCCGCGGCGCGTACTGCGGTCCGACGAGCCCTGGTTGCACGGCGACGGGCGCATCCGGCACGCCACTCTGTTCCGGCTGACCGAGCGCGCTCCGTCCGGCCGGGCCTACCTGGACGCCGGCGGCAAGACCCTCGAACCGCGCAGGCACATCGTCCCGCTGGCGACCATCCGCGACGGTGTAGCCCGCCCGACGCCGTGACGCGCCCGACGGCCTTGCGCCCGACGGCCTCGCGCCCGGCGGCGCACGGTCGCGACGGGCGGTGACCGCCTCTCAGGCCGGAGTCCTCGCCGCCAGGAACCGCGCCGCGTTGCCACGGATCTGGTCCCAGTCGCCGCGGCCGATCGCGTCGGCGGAGCACAGTTCCCCGCCCGCGCCGACGGCGAACGCTCCGGCGGAGAACCACTCGCCGAGGTTGCCGGCCGACACGCCGCCCGTGGGAACGAAGCGGAGGTGGGGGAATGGCGCGCGCAGCGCCTTGAGCAGTCCCGGGCCGCCGAGCCCGCCGGGAAACAGCTTGATGACATCGACGCCGAGCCGGCGCGCCCGCATGACCTCGGTCGGCGTCAGCGCGCCGGCGAAGCTGACCACCCCGGCCCGGTGCATCGCCGCGACGACGTCGTCGTCGAGCCCCGGCGAGACCAGGAAGCGTGCGCCGGCCGCCTCGGCGGCGACGGCCTCGTCGACCTCCAGTACCGTCCCGGCACCGAGCACGATCCGCTGGCCGTACGTCGCGTTCAGCTCGGCCAGCACGCGGGGGACGTCCGGCGTCGAGTAGGTGATCTCGATCGCGGTGATCCCGGCGTCGATGAGCGCCGCGCAGGCGTCGATCGCGCCCTGCGCCGTCGGGGCCCGCAGCGTGGCGATGATGCCGGCCCGCGCGATCGCGTCCAGGGTCGCCTGCTTCTGCCCGGTCACGCCGTCTCCTTCCGCTCGCCGCCCGGAAGGTGGGAGAACCCGGCGCGGCACAGGTACCCGCCGCGGTCTGCCGGTACAGCCCAGCGCCGACGCCGACCGGACGAGCACGCAGCGAACCTAGGCATGGCCGGTCGGCCTGTCAAGCGCTCCCACCAGCTGGAACGCCGCACCGACAGGGCAACCGGACGCACGGTGCGCGGACCGCCCAGGAGGGGCGAGTCGGGATCCACCTACCGGTATCGCCTCGGCAACGACGATTTCGTACGCGCCGCCCGCTGCCCTCGGCCCACGGGACCGCCGTCGTTCCCGATCTGCCCACGCAGACCGGCGGTCGACCTCGTTACCCGCCGGCGTTGAGGTGGGCGGAGAAGAATTCCACGATGCGCCGCCGGGCATCCTGAGCCGA
>DASXOA010000442.1:0-14514 GCA_036494675.1 Rugosimonospora sp. | reverse complement strand
GGAGATGCCGTCGACGATCGGCCCGACCTCGTCGGTCGGGTGGCCGCCGTTGTCCCGTACCCACTTCATCACCGCGGCCGCCGCCCCCTTGCGGACACTGCGCACCCCGGCATCCTCCGCGATGTCCACACCGGACATCCGCGTCTGCGCGGTGAACGGCACCCACGTCGCGAAGCTCAACTCACCCGGGATGCGCTCACGCAGCCCGTACTCGGCCTTGGCGAACACCACCACCGAACGCCCCTCCGGCGTCTCGTCGGCGAGGCTGGACAGTTGTGCCGCGTCGGCCAGTTCGGTCGGGGCCACGCCCTCGACCGGGACGAACTCGCTGGCCTGCCGGTTGCCCAGGGTGATGGTGCCGGTCTTGTCCAGCAGCAGGGTGTTCACGTCGCCGGCCGCCTCCACGGCCCGGCCGGACATGGCCAGCACGTTGCGTTGGACGAGTCGGTCCATGCCGGCGATGCCGATCGCGGAGAGCAGCGCCCCGATCGTGGTCGGGATCAGGCAGACCACCAGCGACACCAGCACGATGCCGGTGACGCCGTGGGAGTCCAGCGCCTGGGTGTTCGGCGCGAACGCCTGCACGCCCTTGGAGAAGATCGCGAGGGGCTGAAGGGTCGCCACGGCCAGCAGGAAGATGATCGTGAGCGCGGCGAGCAGGATGTTCAGCGCGATCTCGTTCGGCGTCTTCTGCCGGTTGGCGCCCTCGACCAGCGCGATCATCCGGTCGATGAAACTCTCCCCCGGCTTCTGCGTGATCTTCACAACGATCCGGTCGGAGAGCACCTTGGTACCACCGGTGACCGCCGAGCGGTCGCCACCGGACTCCCGGATCACCGGGGCCGATTCGCCGGTGATCGCCGACTCGTCGACGCTCGCGATGCCCTCGACCACGTCCCCGTCGCCGGGGATGACCTGACCGGCCTCGACGACGACGAAGTCGTTCTGCTGCAACTGCGGCGCCGGTACCTGTTCCTCCCTGGGCGACGCCGCACCCGGCTGCCAGTCGACCAGCCGCCGGGCGACCGTGTCGGTCTTCGCCCGGCGCAGCGCGTCGGCCTGCGCCTTGCCCCGCCCCTCGGCGACCGCCTCGGCCAGGTTTGCGAACACCACCGTGAGCCACAGCCAGATGGTGATCAGCCAGGCGAACACCGTCGAGTGCCCGATGGCCAGGATGGTGGTGAAGACCGAGCCGATCTCCACGATGAACATGACCGGGTTGCGCCACAGCGTGTACGGGTTCAGTTTGCGCAGCGCGTCCGGGGTAGATTTCAGGAGTTGTTTGGGGTCCAGCAGGCCGCCGGAGATCCGGCGGGGCCCACCGCCGGACGGTTGATTGACCGCCGGAGACTTCCCCATCGTGCTGGTGACAGCCATGTGTCTTCCTCGAAGAATTCGGGTGGTCAGTGGACGCCTTCGGCCAACGGGCCGAGGGCGAGCGCGGGCAGGTAGGTCAGCAGGACCACGACCAACGTGACGCCGACGAGCATGCCGACGAACAGCGGCTGGTGGGTCTTGAGCGTGCCGGTCGATTCGGGGGTGGCCTTCTGTTTGGCCAGCGAACCGGCGAGGCCCATGACGAACACGATCGGCAGGAACCGCCCGAGAAGCATGGCCAACCCGAGCGCGGTGTTGAACCACGTGGTGTTGACGCCGATGCCGGCGAACGCGGAGCCGTTGTTGTTCGCCGCGGAGGTGAACGCGTAGAGCACCTCGGACAGCCCGTGCGCCCCGGTGTTCTCCATCCTGGCCCGCTCGCCGCCCAGCGCCATCGCGACGCCGGCGCCGACCAGCACCAGGGTCGGTGTGGTCAGGATGTACAGCGAAGCGAACTTCACCTCCCGGGCACCGATCTTCTTGCCCAGGTACTCCGGCGTTCGCCCGACCATCAGGCCGGCCACGAACACCGTGATCACCGCGAGGATCAGGATGCCGTACAGGCCGGAACCGGTACCGCCGGGAGCCACCTCGCCGAGCATCATGTTGGCGATGGGTATCCCGCCGCCGAGCGAGGTGTAGGAGTCGTGGAACGAGTCCACCGCACCGGTCGAGGTCAGCGTCGTCGCGCCGGCGAAGGTGGCCGAGTTCAATACCCCGAACCGGCTCTCGGTACCCTCCGTCGCCGCGCCCACCGCCGTCGGCACCGTGCCCGAGTGCATGCCCTGCAGCACGTTGATCACGATCACGCTGCCGAGCGCCATGATGGCCATCGCCGAAACGATCGCGTAGCCCTGCTTGTTGCTGCCGACCATGCGGCCGAACGTGCGCGGCAGCGAGAACGAGATGACCAGGAGCATGAAGATCTCAAGCCAGTTGGTCCAGGTGCTCGGGTTCTCGAACGGGTGCGCGCTGTTGGCGTTGTAGAAGCCACCGCCGTTGGTACCGAGTTCCTTGATGGACTCCTGGCTGGCCACCGGGCCGCCGGTGATGTGCTGGGTGGCGCCCGCCACGGTCGTGATGTCGTGTCCACCGGAGAGGTTCTGGATCGCGCCGGCGGCGATCAGCACGATCGCGCCGATCACGGCCATCGGCAGCAGGATCCGGATGCAGATCCGGACCAGGTCCACCCAGAAGTTGCCCAGTTGGTTGGTCCGCTTGCGGGCGAACCCGCGCACCAGCGCCACGGCCACCGCGATGCCCACCGCGGCGGATGCGAAGTTCTGCACCGCCAGCCCGGCCATCTGCACCAGGTGACCCATGGTCGACTCGCCCGAGTACGCCTGCCAGTTGGTGTTGGTCACGAAGCTGACCGCGGTGTTCCAGGACAGCGACGGGGTCACGTCGGGGAAGCCCAGGGCGAGCCACAGATGGCCCTGGACGCGCTGGAACAGGTAGAGGAACAGGATGGAGATGGCCGAGAAGGCCAGCACGCTGCGGGCGTAGACGCCCCAGGACTGCTCGCCTTCGGGATTGACGCCGATGACCCGGTAGATGCCGCGCTCCACGACGGAGTGCTTCGTCCGGGACACGACGCGGTACATGTAGTCGCCGAGTGGTTTGTAGGCCACCGCCAACGCGACGACCAGTGAGGCGATGAATATGACGCCTGCGGCCGTGGGACTCATCTAGAAACGCTCCGGGAACAGTAGGGCCACCACGAGAAATACGCTCAACACGATCGCCAGGACGAGGCCCGCGATGTTCGCGGCGCTCACAGCTTCTCCACCGCCTTGACCACCAGTGCCAGGACGCCGAAAAGCGCCACAGTCAACAGCACGAACGCCAGATCAGGCATCGCGCCTCTCCTCCTCATTGATGTGAGCCACCAGGGCCTGCCATTCGGCCTCGGTGCGCCAGCGCGTTCGTAGCTCCTGGATCTGGTGACGGGCCCCACCGGCGGCGAGGCCGAGCGCTCCCGCCATCACCAGCAGCATCATCCGGTACAGATCAGACGAACCATGCCAAGACAGTTCGCCGAACCGGTCGACCAGGAATCCGTTGACGACCAGCCAGCCCAGCAGCGCCACCGGTGCCAGCGCCACCTGGTCGACGCACACCACGGCGGACAACCCCACCGCGACCGCCACCACCGCGAACCGCCAGCCGGTGTCCTCCACCGGAATCAGGGCGGCCACGACCGCGGCGGCAAGAACCATCACGGCGCCAATGCCGATGTTTATCCCCAGCGGGGTGCGGCTGTCCGTGTCAGTTACGGCGGGCAGCACGCGGCCACCCGACTTCATCAACACGACACTCTCCTGACCGGCGCGACAACGATCCGCCCTGGATCGCGGATCGAAGTACAGTCGGCCGGCAGGTCGCCCGGTAGATGTCATGACAAAAAAACAACAGCCACGACCCGGTTCTTGACGCTTTCTCTACGCCCGGCCCTCTGGCGCGCTCTACGCCCGGGTTTACCGCGCTCTACGGCGGCCCTCAGACACGCCGGGGTGCGCCCAGTGGCGGGATCGTCAGCGGCCGCGCGGCGCCGGGCGGAAGACCTCCTTGAAGAACCGGCTCATCTCGGACCCGAACGGGTCGTCGGTCACCAGGTAGGTCCACGTGGCGCTCGGCCGCACCAGCCCGGCGTCGGCCAGGTCCCAGCCGCCCGTCAGGTCGACCGTGTCGAACGTCTCCACGGTGCGCCGCTCGGCGTCGTCGAACAGGATACGGAAGGCCGGCACGGCGCACCGGTGGAACTCGTCGAGCGGATCGAGCCGCCCGAGTACCCGCAGGTGCACGCCCTCGCGCACCTCCGACAGGTACGCCAGGTGTTCCGCCCAGCACCGGTCGAGGTGGTACAGCGCGATGGCGCGGGCCGCGCCGTCCACCACCGCGTCACCGACCCGTTCGCGTGCCGACCGGTACCGCTGCGCGCTGCGGCGGGCCAGCAGCAGCGAGGCGGCGTCGGTGGACAGCAGGTCCTCCCGCGCCGCCGCGAGCTCCCGGCGCTGCCGCTCGATGAGGTAGCCGTAGCGCCACGTGTTGCGGTGCAGCTCGGTGTTGCTGCCCTCGGCGATGCGCTGGGCGTGCGCGATCAGGCGCCGCGCCTGGCGGTCGCGGACGCGCCCGGACTCGTCGAAGTCCGCCCGCTCGCGTGCCCGCCCGACCAGGTCACCGGTGTGCGTGAGCACCAGGGCGTCCTCGAGGCTGACGAAGAACACCGACCGGCCCGGGTCACCCTGCCGCCCGGCCCGGCCGCGCAGTTGGGCGTCGACGCGCCCGCTGTCGTGCCGGCCGGTACCGATGATGTACAGCCCGCCGAGGGCGGCCACCCGGTCGCGTCCGGCCTGGTCGCCGCCGCCGAGGCGGATGTCCGTACCCCGGCCCGCCATCTGGGTGGACACGGTCACGGCGCCGGGGCTGCCCGCCTCCGCGATGATGGCGGCCTCGGCGGCGTCGTTCTTCGCGTTGAGCACCGTGCACTCGACGCCGGCGGCACGCAGATCGGTGGCCAGCCTCTCGGACTCGTCGACGTCGAGCGTCCCGACGAGCACCGGCCGGCCGGTGGCGTGCGCCTGCGCCACCTCGGCCAGCAGCGCGGCGTGCCTGTCCTCGGTGGTGAGGTAGACGCGGTCGGGCTCGTCGACCCGGACGCACGGGCGGTTGGGCTCGATGACCGCGACCTCCAGCCGGTAGAACTCGCGCAGCGCCTCGCCCACGCCGGCGGCCGTCGCGCTCATGCCGCACCGGGTCGGGTACAGGCCGATCAGCGCCTGCACGGTGATGGTCGCCAGCACCTCGCCCTGCGCGCTGAGGGTGAGCCCCTCCTTCGCCTCCACGGCGGCCTGAAGCCCGTCGGGCCACCGGCGGCGCAGCGCGACCCGGCCGCGGAACTCGTCGACCAGCTCCACCGCACCGTCGCGCACGATGTAGTCGACGTCGCGGTGCAGCAGTTCCCGGGCGTGCAGCGCGAGGTTGATGGCGGTCAGCTGGGGCAGGTACTCGACCGAGTACAGGTTGATGCGGCCCAGCGCGGCCTCGACCACGCGCAGGCCGGCCTCGGTGAGGTGCACGGCCCGGCCGTCGTCGAGCCGCTCGAAGTCACGGTCGTCGTGCAGCCGGCGGACGATCGCCGCGGCACGGCGGGCGAGGTCGTCCGCGCCGTCCACGCCGCCGGCGACGACCAGTGGCACGCGGGCCTCGTCGACCAGGATGGAGTCGGCCTCGTCGACGATCACCGCGGCGAGCGGCCGCTGCACCCGGTCCTCCAGCGCCAGGCACAGCCCGTCGCGCAGGTAGTCGAACCCGACCTCGCTGACGGACACGTACGTGACGTCGCAGCCGTACGCGTGCCGCCGTTCGTCCACTGTGGACCGTTCGGTCACCCAGCCCACGGTCAGGCCGAGCACCCGGTACACCGGACCCATCCACTCGGCGTCGCGCCGGGCGAGGTAGTCGTTGACGGTCAGCACGTGTACCGGCGCGCCCCGCCGGGCGTACCCGAAGGCGGCAATCACCGCGGTCAGGGTCTTGCCCTCGCCGGTCGCCATCTGGGCGACGTGCCCCGCCAGCATCGCCTGTGCCCCGACGATCTGGACATCGTACGGCCGCTGACCCAGCCCGCGCCGCGCCGCCTCCCGGCCCAGGGCACAGATCTCCACCACGTCGTCCGCCCCGACCGCGGCCGCGGCGGCGGCCAGGCCGGCGTCGTCCAGCGCCTCGAGGGCCGGCTCCCGGGCCTCGATCGCGGGCAGCGACCCGGCCAGCGCGGCGGTGTCGACGACCGCGCCCGGTCGCTGCATCAGACGGTGTAGCTCGGCCCGGATCCCCATGCGCAACCACGGTAGCCGCCGGTGGCCGTCCCCGCAGCCGCTCACCTCCGGGCGGAGCCCGGCTCGGCGGCCACCGGCGGGCCCCGGACGGGCCGCGGGACGGGCAGACCGGGCGACGTGGGGACGGCGGGACGGGCGGATCGGCGGGGAGGGCGGTCCGGGTCGGAAACGCAGTTGACGAGTTGTCACACCCGCCGGGCATGATAGTGCCGCTATGCGTATGAGTCCTTACCGCGTCGTCCTTGGCCTGCCCGGCGTGCGTGGCCTGATCCTGCTCGGGTTCTTCGCCCGCATCCCCGCCACCGCGGTGGGCATCGCGCTGACCCTGCACGTGGTCAACGCTCTGCACCGCGGCTACGGCGCCGCCGGCCTGGTCACCGCCGCCTACACGATCGGCGCCGCGGCCGGGTCGCCGCTGGTCGGGCGGTTCATCGACCGCCGCGGCGCCCGGCCGGTGGTCGCGGCGACCACGCTGGTCCAGGTCGCCTGCTGGGCCGCCGCGCCGACGCTGCCGTACCCGGTGTTGCTGGGTGTGGCGGCGTTCGCCGGGCTGTTCAGCCTGCCGGTCTGGGGGCTCGTGCGGCAGTCCCTGTCCGCGATGGTGCCCGAGGAGCACCGCCGGCCGGCGTTCGCCCTCGACTCGATGGCGGTCGAGGTCTCCTTCATGATCGGGCCGGCCACGGCGGTCGCCCTGTCCACCACGATCGGTACCCGCCCGGCCATCCTGATGATCGGCACCGGGCTGCTGCTCGCCGGCGCGTTGCTGTTCGTCATGAACCCCCCGGTGCGGCCCGAGGGCGTCGATCCGGCCGAGCCCGTCCCGCCCCGGCGCACCTGGATCGGCCCGCCCCTGGTGGCCATCCTGGTCGCCGGCTGCGTCGCGGCGTTCATTCTCAGCGGCACCGACCTGACCATCGTGGCGACGCTGCGCGACGCGCGGGCGACGTCGCTGACCGGCGTCGTCATCGCGCTGTGGTGCACGTACTCGCTGATCGGCGGCCTGATCTTCGGCGGGCTGCGGCGCGGGGTGCCGGTGCTGGCGCTGGTCGCCGCGATGGGCCTGCTGACCGCCCCGGTCGGCCTGGCGCCGAACTGGCAGTTGCTGTGCCTGGCGCTCATCCCGTCCGGGGTGCTGTGCGCCCCCACCATCGCCACGGCCAACGACACCCTGAGCCGGCTGGTCCCGGTCCAGTCGCGGGGAGAGGCGATGGGCTGGTTCAGCTCCGCGCTGACCGCCGGCACCAGCCTGGGCGCGCCGTTCGCCGGCCTCGTCATCGATCACGCGGGGCCCCGCGGGGCGTTCGCCGCGGCCGGGGTCCTCGGCGCGCTCGCCGCGCTCGTCGCGTACCCGGCATCCCGCCGGCGCTCCCGGACGGTGACGGGATCCCCTCTGGACACGCCGCCGCCGCTGGCGCTGTCGGCCGCCGGCGACGCCGAGCGAGCGTAAGCCCGCCGGCCGGTGGCCGCTTCGTTACACTCGCCACGCGGCCGGGCCGCGATCCGCGGTCGTCTCCGGCAGATCCTGGTGGTGATGAGTACGTGAGGTCCGTAAGTGTCACCGACGTCGCGGCGCGGGCCGGCGTTTCCCTGGGTACCGTCTCGAATGTCCTCAACCGTCCCGAGAAAGTGGCCGAGGGCACCCGCGCCCGCGTGCTGCGCGCCATCGGCGAGCTGGGGTTCGTGCGCAACGAGGCGGCACGCCAGATGCGTTCCGGTCGCAGCCGGACCATCGGGCTGATCGTGCTGGACACGGGCAACCCGTTCTTCACCGACATCGCGGCCGGGGTCGAGCGGACCGCGGCGGAGTCCGGGCTGTCCCTGTTCCTCTGCAACAGCGACCAGAAGACCGAGCGCGAAGGGCACTACCTGAGCCTGCTGGAGGAGCAGCGGGTGTACGGGGTGCTGGTGACTCCCGTACTCGGCCGCAGCAAGCTCATCGAGGAGATCCGCCGCCGGGGGACTCCGGTGGTGCTGGTGGACAGCGGGTCCTCGCGCCAGCAGTGCTCGGTGTCGGTCGACGACGTGGTCGGCGGGGAGTTGGCCGTGGGGCACCTGTTGCGGCAGGGGCATCAGCGCGTCGCCGTCGTCGGCGGGCCGGTCGGCATCAAGCAGGTCGCCGATCGCCTGGCCGGCGCCCGCGCCGCGTTCCTGGCGGCCGACCGCGACCCGAAGCAGCTGAGCTTCATCGAGACCGATGCGCTCAATGTCTCCGGCGGGCGGGTCGCGGGCCGGAGGATCGCCGAGACGCCGGCCCGGCGCCGGCCCACCGCCGCGTTCTGCGCCAACGACCTGCTGGCGCTGGGCCTGCTTCAGGAGATGACCCGCCGGCGCGTCGAGGTGCCGGGCGAGCTGGCGATCGTCGGGTACGACGACATAGAGTTCGCCGCCGCCGCGGCGGTGCCGCTGACCTCGGTCCGCCAGCCCCGCATGCAGTTGGGTCAGGCCGCGACATCGCTGCTGGTCGAGGAGGTCGCGCAGGCGGAGGCGCACCGGCACCGGCAGGTGGTCTTCGAGCCCGAACTCGTCGTGCGCGAGTCGAGCAGCACGTAGGCGCGTGTTCGGGCGCTGTCCCCGGGGGCGCCGAATCGGCCACCGCGGGACGGACGTCGCCGGGGGTCCGAAGCCTCCCCGGCGCCGAGCCGGCTTGGACCGGACGCCCAGCTTCCGCCAACCAAACTCTCAGCCGTCCGAGCCAGAGTTGCGCGCATGCCAGTACGACCAACCCGACGTGAGCTGCTCGCGGGCGGTGCCGGCCTGGCCGCCGCGGTGGCGGTCGGCGGGCTCGACTACGGGCTCGCCGCGCACTCAGCCCCGCCGGCGCCGGCGGGCCCGACGGTACGCAGCTACCTGTCCCGGACCGACCTCCGACCGCCGGCGATCTCGGTGAAGGTGGTGAGCGGCACACTCAGCCCCGGCCTCCTGCTGCTGACTCCCACGTCGCCGAGCGGGCAGCACGGCCCGATGATCGTGGACGAGACCGGCGAGGTGGTGTGGTTCCAGCCGCTGCCGACCGGCGAGACGGCCACCAACTTCCAGGTCCAGACGTACCGGGGTGAACCGGTGCTGACCTGGTGGCAGGGCAAGCTGATCACCGGGTACGGCAGCGGCCAGTACGTCGTCATGGACCGCAGCTACCGGCAGTTGGCCCGGTTGAGCGGCGGCCCGGGCGACACCGATCTGCACGAGTTCCAGCTCACCGCCGCCGGCACCGCGCTGTCCACCAACTACCAGCAGACCGGGACGTTGCTCGACTGCGTGATCCGTGAGGTGGACGTGGCCAGCGGCCGTACGGTGCTGGAATGGCGGGCGAGCGACCACGTCTCGGTGTCCGAGTCGTACCAGCCCCGTCCGAAGCCGGGTGCCGGACCGTGGGACTTCTTCCACGCCAACGCGGTCGCGGTCGACTCGGACAACAACCTGCTGATCTCCAGCCGGCACCTGTCCACCGTCCTCAAGGTGCACCGCACCACCGGCGCGGTGATCTGGCGGCTGGGCGGCAAGCGCGGCGACTTCACCGTGGCCAGCGAGGCCCGGTTCCACTGGCAACACGACGTGCGGCGGCGCAGCGACGGCACGCTGAGCGTCTTCGACAACGGTGAGGGCGCGACGACCGACGAGAAGCAGTCGCGGGGTCTGATCCTCCAGGTGGACGAGGCTGCCCGCACCGCCACGCTGCACCGCCAGTTGCTGCACCCGAACGCGCTGCTCGTGCAGACCCAGGGCAGCGTACGGGAGCTGCCCGGCGGCGCCTCCTTCGTCGGGTGGGGGCAGCAGCCCTACTTCTCCGAGTACGCGCCCGACGGTTCGCTGCGGTACGACGCGCAGCTGATGGGCGGCAACTACTCGTACCGCGCGTTCCGCTCGGCCTTCGAGGCGGCGCCCACCGACCTGCCGGCGGTGGCGGTCACCCGGGGGGCCGGCGGCGACCGCACCAGGACCGGCGAGATGACCGTCCACGTCAGCTGGAACGGCGCCACCCAGACCGCTCGCTGGCTGGTCCGCACCGGCGCGAGCGCGGACACGCTGACCGCGGTCGCGCTGGCTCACCGGTCCGGCTTCGAGACGCCCATCGCCGTCGGGCGGCAGGACTTCGTGGCCATCGACGCCCTGGACTCCGGCAACCAGGTCCTGGGCAGCTCGGCCACGATCGCGGTGTCGTCCGTGCTCCAGGCGTGACGCCCATCAGCGCCGGCTGCGCCCCCCGGCGTCGAGCGTGACGCGGCGGGTACGTTCGGTGTGCTCACGCATGATCGCGGCCGCGCGGTCCTGGTCGCCGTCGGCGATCGCGCGGATCAACTCGGCGTGCTCGTCCCACGACGCGCTCCCCCGGGCCGCCGCGACCGGCGTGAAGTGCCAGCGCACCCGCCGGTCGACCAGCCCGGACAGCTCGGTGAGCACCGCGTTGTCGCCGATGCCCATCAGGTAGGCGTGCAGGGCGGCGTTGGCGCCGACCATCTGCTCCAGGTCCTCGGCGGCGACCGCCTTCTTGCCGGTCTCCCACAGCTCCCACAGGTGTGCGACGTCCTCGTCGGTACGCAGGGCGGCGGCGTGGCGGGCCGACTCGGCCTCCAGCAGGGTCCGGACCGCGAGCAGGTCGTCCGCCTCCTTCTCGGTCGGAGAGTGGACGAACGCACCCTGCCCCGGACGCAGGTCGACCCAGCCCTCCGAGTGCAGTTGCTGGAACGCCTCGCGGACCGGCTGGCGGCTGACGCCCAGCATCTCGGCGAGTTCGCCCTCGCCCAGGTGTGCGCCGGGCTTGAGCGCGCGACTGATGATCAGCTCCACGAGCGCGTCGAACACGGCCTGCCGCAGCGGCGCGGGCCGGACGACCGGGCCGCGAACGGCCCCGATGCCGGCGGACCTGCCGGCGGCGGGCTCCGTGGACAGCTTCCTACCGCCTGCCATGATCCATCCCAGCTTCCCCGTGCGGACCGGTCCCCGGTCTACTGTCGCCAATATACGGCCGACAACGACATCTGTAGCACCATCAGCGACAAAGCGCTCGAAGCACCGTCTGTCCGGGACACCTCGAAGATCGTATACAGTCTACGATCTGTCGCCTACGCCACACGCGCGGCTGCCCGCTCCTACGACGAATTGCGAGCCCCGGTGACCCAGACCCCCGCCAAGGACAGGACGGTGGACGACGCACCCGTGCCCACCGGCGTGCGTACCCGCGACGGACTGCTGATCGCCCTGACCCTCGTGACCGGTGCCGCCGACGCCACCACGTTCCTCAAGCTGGGCAACGTCTTCACCAGCGTGATGACCGGCAACATGGTCCTGATGGGGCTGTCGATCGGGCGCGGCGACGTCTCGGCGTTCGGTCACGCCGCGCTCGCCGTCGCGTGCTACATCGCCGGTACGGTCGTGGGCTCGCGCATCGTCGGCAAGCCGAGGGCCGACGACCGGATCTGGCCCGGGGCGCTCACCGGGGCACTGATCGTCGAGTTCACCCTGTTCCTCGTGGTGGCCTGCGGCTGGTGGGCGGTCGGATCCGACCCCACCGGCACCGTACAGACGCTCCTGCTCGTGGGGAGCACCCTGGCGATGGGCATCCAGAGCAGCGCCATCCTGCGCCTGAACGTGTCCGGACTGTCCACCACGTACCTCACCGGCACCCTCACGACCGTGGTGCACGCCTTCGTCATGCAGCGCCGGCTGCGCGGCAACGGACGGTCGGTCGGCGTGCTGTGCGCGCTCGTCCTGGGTGCGGCCCTCGGCGGGCTGCTGGCCACGCAGTTGCCGGTCGCGTCGCCGCTGGTACCGCTGGCTGTCCTGGCCACCGTGGTGATCACGGCACGGGTGGTTCTGGACGGCTGACGCACCTGCACGGATTCGGGTCGGGCGCTCCCGTCGGGGCGCTACGGCCGGGCAGTCACCAGCTTCCTCGATGGTCGGGGACGAGGAACACCAGCGGGATCGTCGCGAGCAGCAGGACCGCGAAGATCGCGAAGATGTGTGCCTGCGCGATGCCCGGGTCACCGGCGCGCGCCACGACCGTCGTGGTGACGGACACCGCCATGATGGCTCCCGACTGCCGGAACATCCCGCGCAGGCCGGCGATCGCCGCGACCTGGTCGGGGGCCAGTTGCAGGCTCGCGTTGTTCGACGCGGGTATCGACAAGCCCATGCCGAGCCCGGTGACGGCCGCGGCCGCCGCGAGCCAGACGTACGGCGACAGCCCCCTCGGGGTGATCGACATGGCGACGAGTCCGGCGAACACGATCACGAACCCGACGACCATCGGGAGCCGGTAACCGGTGCGCCGCAGGGCGGCGACCGCCAGCGCGGCCACGCAGATCATCCCGACCGCGCGAGCGGTCAGGAGCGTTCCGGCGGCGAGCGGGGCGATGCCGAACCGGTTCTCCGCGTACAACGGCACGAGCGCGCCGAAACCGAGCGCGGCGGCCCCGTACAACATGTTGATCAAGTTCATGGTGCCGAAACCCCGGCCCCGCAGCAGCCGGAACGGGATGAACGGCTCCGGGTACCGGCGCGCGTGCCGGACGAACCGCCAGCCCGCCAGGACCGCGATCGCCTCGGAGGCCAGGAAGACCGGGCTGACCAGCGAGGTGGTCGCGCTGCCGAGGTAGGTGATGCCGAACATCGCGGAGAGGATCAGCACGCCGAGCAGCAGCACGCCGCGCAGATCGGTGCGGCTGGTGGGCCGGGTCCGGCTGGACGGGATGAAGATCGCCGCCAGCACGATGAGGGCGATCCCGATCGGCACGTTGACCAGGAAGATCCCGCGCCATGACCAGGCCGCGACGAAGACGCCACCGATGATCGGCCCCACGATGCCGCCGATCGGGAAGATGCTGGCGAACATCCCGAGTGCGCGGTCGCGATCCCTGCCGAAGTGGTCGGAGACGATCCCGGTGGCCGACGGCATGAACGCTCCGCCGCCGATCGCCTGGACCGCCCGCAGTACCACCAGGGTTTCGATGTTGGTCGCGAAGCCGCAGGACAGCGACGCGGCGGTGAACAGGACGGCGGAGATCAGGAAGACCTTCTTGCGCCCGAACTGGTCGCTGATCTTCCCGGCGAGCGGCATGGCCAGGACCTGACCGAGGGCGTAGATCGTGATCGTCCAGCCGCTCCAGTTGATGTGCGCCTGAAAATCGTGTTCTATCGCCGGCAGAGCGGTAGCGACGATCGTCTGATCGATCGAGCTCATGAACAGCGCCATCGAGACGATCCCGAAGATCAGTCGCCGGTGGGGAAGGGCCTCGGATGGGGCGTCGGTCCCGGTGCGCACGGCGGCGGGGGCTAACCCGCCCGGCGCGTGCTGGACCGTGTCCCGGTCAACCGTGCTCACGCATGATCAGTCGGTGCGTCCGGCCGTTTCATCGAGAGTGTCGCGATCGAGGGTGTTACGGATGATCTGAGGCGGATTCTCCACCTGGTTGGTTCAGTCGAGCCCATGATCTGCCATATTAATTGCTTGCCGAAAAGCAATCAACACTGGGAGGTGTGATGGAGGCCGAGCTAGTGGCCCGTCTGCGGGGCGTCATCGGCAGGCTCGCCCGGCAGCTCAACGTGACGTCGACCGGCGAGGGGCTGACCCCGAGCCAGGCCTCGGTGCTCGGCCTCGTCGCCATCCGGGGCCCGCTCGGCCTGGCGGAACTCAGCGACCTGGAGGGGCTGAACCCCACCATGCTGTCGAGGATCGTCCGCAGGCTGGACGAGGACGGGCTCATCAGCCGGCTGTCCGACCCGGCGGACCTGCGCGCGGTACGGGTGGAGATCACCCCCGCCGGCACGCTCGTGCACCAGCGGCTGCGCGACGGACGCAGCAAGGTGGTCTCCGACTGCCTGGACCGGTTGCCCGCCGAGACGGTCACCCAGCTGTTCACCGCGCTGCCGGCGCTGGAGGCGCTGGCCGAGGAGCTGAAGACGACGGGTACCGCGACGAAGAGCTGAGCACCGCCGTTCCCCGGCCGCCGGGCTGGCACCCTCGTCACCCGCCCGCGCTGTCCAGAGCGGTGAGCAGCTGCCTGGCGACCGGGGCCTGGAGGATGTCGAAGTGCGGGTTGAGGGAGAGCGCCTCGCTCAGGTCGGCACGGGCCTGATCCGTGCGCCCGAGAGCGCCCTCGATCGCGCCCCGGTGGTAGAGGAACGTTGCGTTGCGCCAGCCGAGGCCGGTCGCGATCGTGGCGTACGTCAGCGCCTCGGCATCACGGCCATCGCGGTGCAGCGCCCAGGCGAGCGCGTCGGCGGCGAGCACGCTGTGCCCGGCGGACCACTCGGCCCGGGCCTCGGTGAGCGCCGCGGCCGGCTGGCCGTGGTCGGCCAG
>DASXOA010000441.1:0-24254 GCA_036494675.1 Rugosimonospora sp. | reverse complement strand
GCGGGTACGTGCCGGCCGGGCCCTCGGGCTCCCCGACCCGGGGACTGGTCAACGTGCTGCCCACCGGCCGCAACTTCTACTCGGTGGATCCCAAGGCGATCCCGTCGCGCAACGCGTGGGACGTCGGTCAGGCGCTCGCCGACTCGCTGCTGAGCCGCTACCGCCAGGACAACGGGGACTGGCCGCAGACCGTGGGGCTGACGATGTGGGGCACGTCGGCGATGCGTACCCAGGGGGACGACATCGCGGAGGTGCTTGCGCTGCTGGGCTGCCAGCCGCTGTGGGACGAGGCGTCCCGGCGGGTCACCGGCGTGGCGCCGGTGCCCCTGGCCGAACTGGGCCGCCCGCGCATCGACGTGACCGT
This sequence comes from Rugosimonospora sp., assembly GCA_036494675.1. Classification (GTDB taxonomy): domain Bacteria; phylum Actinomycetota; class Actinomycetes; order Mycobacteriales; family Micromonosporaceae; genus Rugosimonospora. The sequence goes on along the minus strand of DASXOA010000441.1, from coordinate 23,890 downwards.
GCGCATCTCGGGCTTCTTCCGCGACGCGTTCCCGCACGTGGTCGCGCTCCTGGACGACGCGGTCTCGCAGGTCGCCGCGCTCGACGAGCCGGCCGAGGCAAACTTCGTGCGTGCGCACGCACGTGCCGACGAGGCGGAGCACGGCGACTGGCGCCGGGCCACCACCCGCATCTTCGGCTCCAAGCCCGGCGCGTACGGGGCCGGGCTCCTGCCGCTGATCGACGCGCGCGACTGGCGCGACGACCGGGACCTGGCCGAGGTGTACGCGGTGTGGGGCGGGTACGCCTACGGCCGCGGCCTGGACGGCCGCGCCGCCCGCGACGACCTGGAGCGCGTGTACCGGCGCGTCGCGGTGGCCGCCAAGAACGTGGACACCCGCGAGCACGACATCGCGGACTCCGACGACTACTTCCAGTACCACGGCGGGATGGTGGCCATGGTGCGCTCGCTGACCGGCCGCGACCCGGCCGCCTACATCGGCGACTCGCACCGCCCCGACGAGGTGCGCACCCGCAGCCTCGCCGAGGAGACCCGGCGGGTGTTCCGGGCCCGGGTGGTCAACCCGCGCTGGATCGAGGCGATGCGCCGGCACGGGTACAAGGGCGCCTTCGAGCTGGCCGCCACCGTGGACTACCTGTTCGGGTACGACGCCACGGCCGGTGTCGTCGAGGACTGGATGTACGAGCAGTTGGCCGCGTCGTACGTGTTCGACCAGCAGGTGCGCGACTTCCTGGACAAGTCCAACCCGTGGGCGCTGCGCGGGATCACCGAGCGGCTGCTGGAGGCCGCCGACCGGGGCCTGTGGGAGCGGCCGGACGCCGGTACCCTCGACCGGCTGCGCCAGGCGTACCTGGCCACCGAGTCCGACCTGGAGGGTCGCGGCGCGTAGCGGAGGCCGCAACCGGGCTGCCGTGGACGCCCGCCCTTTCCCGTGCCCTCGCTCCGACGGCACAGGCGGCAAGGCATACTCGGTGGACCGGGCGGGGTACCCGCGGGGCCGACATCCGGAGAGCGCCGACTTCCGGGGAGCGCTGACTTCCCGGAAGCACCGACATCGGGAAGCCTTGACATCACGGAAGCGGAGCCGGGGCCGAGGAGAGACAGTGACCGATCAGAGCGTCCTGCCGCGGCGCCCGAGACCCGGGCCGTCGGCCCGGGTCAATGTCGCGCTGCCGTACCTGCCTACGCCGCTGCGCCGGTTCCTCGCCAACGAGGCCGGCAGCGCAGTGCTGCTGCTGGTCGCCGCCGTCGTCGCTCTGATCTGGGTGAACGCCGCCCCCGGCGGGTACGAGCGGTTCTGGACGACCGCCACGTCGATCAGCGTCGGCGGCTGGTCCACGTCGCTGGACGTCCGGCACTGGGTCAACGACGCCGCCATGGCGGTGTTCTTCGTCGTGGTCGGCCTCGAGATCAGCCGCGAGGCGACCGTGGGGGATCTGCGGAACATCCGCCGCGTGGCCGTGCCGGCCTGCGGTGCGATCGGCGGGCTCGTCCTTCCGGCCCTGATCTACTTCGCGGTGGAGCACCACGGCGCCGCGGCGCACGGCTGGGGCATCCCGATGTCCACCGACACGGCCTTCCTCATCGGCATCCTCGCGCTGTTCGGCCCGCGCTGCCCCGACCAGTTGCGCCTGTTCCTCCTGACGCTGGCCATCGTCGACGACATCGGCGCCATCACGGTGATGGCCGTGTTCTACACCCCGCGGGTACACCTGCCGGCGCTCATCGCCGCCGCGGGCTTTGTGCTGGTACTGGCCGCGCTGCGGTGGCTGCAGATCTGGCGGCTGTGGCCGTACGTGCTCACCGGCATCTCGCTGTGGATAGCGGTGTACGCCTCCGGTATCCACCCGACCCTCGCCGGTGTCCTCGTCGGCCTGCTGATCCCGGCGGCCCTCGTGGAGACCGAGCAGAGCGAGCGGTTCCGCCACTTCGGCAAGGCGGTCATCGAGCGGGCCGATCCCCGGCGGGCCCGCCTCGCCGCGTCCGCCGCCCGGGCGACCGTCCCGGCCAACGACCGCCTCCAGGACGCCCTGCACCCGCTCAGCGCGTTCCTGGTCGTACCCGTCTTCGGTCTGGCCAACGCAGGCGTACGGCTGGACGGCACCACGCTGCGGCACGCGGCGGGCTCCGGCGTCACCATCGGCGTCGTGGTCGCGTTGCTGGTCGGCAACGCCGCGGGCATCTCCGTGACCGCCGGCGTGGCGCTGCGTACCGGCCTGGGTGACCTGCCCGGACGGGTGCGCTACGGGCATCTGATCGGGGGCGCCGTACTGGCCGGGATCGGGTTCACGATCTCGCTGTTCATCACGGACCTCGCGTTCCGGGACCCCCTGCTGCGCAACGAGGCGAAGATCGGGGTACTCGTCGGGTCCCTGCTCGCCGCGGTGTTCGGCTCACTCCTGCTGCGCTACCTCGGCGAGCGCCTGCCGCTGTGCTCCCTGGACGAGGGCCCCCCGCCGCCGCTGCCGACCGGCCCGTGGCGGGACCCGAGCCTCGCCCCGGCGCCGGGCTGAGCTCTCTGCCGGGTCAGTCCTCCAGGTCCAGGGCGGCCGTCAGCGAGCGACGGTCCACCTTGCCGGTATACAGCCGGCCGTCGATCAGCAGCGTCGGCGTCCCGCGGACACCCGCGTCGATGCCGGACCGGTAGTCCGCCTCCACCGCCGGCCGGTGCGCCTGGGCGGCGTCGCCGGTCACCGCACCGGCACCGATCTGCCGCCCGTACTCGGCGAGGTCCGGGTCGGTGAGCCGGTCCTGGTGGGCGAACAGCAGATCGTGCATCTGCCAGAAGCGCTCACCCGAAGCCTCGGCGGCCAGCGCGGCGGTCAGCGCGAACGCGTGCGTCTGGAACAGCGGAAAGTGCCGCCACACGAGTCTCACGCTACCGGCGGCGCTGTCCACGACCTCGCGGAGCACCGGCGCGGCGGCGCGGCAGTACGGGCACTCGAAGTCGCCGTACTCGACGATGGTGACGGGGGCGGCGACGTTGCCGTACACGTGCCGGTCGAGGTCGACCGATCCCGGATCGCTCACCCGTCCACGGTACGGGAAGTCACTGAGGCCCGGTCCGGTGAGGAGGTCTTCACGTTCGGTCATCCGGGTGCTGAGACGTGTGCCGCGTTGACGTGCGGCCCGGGATCGGGCAGCATGCCTGGTGAGCGGCAGTGGAGGAACCCGGTGCGAGTCCGGGGCGGTCCCGCCACTGTCACCGGGAAGCGACTCCTCACCTGATGGTCACGGCCGCGTACGCGGTTGGAAGGCCGGGGAGAAGCGACGATCCGGGAGCCAGGACACTCCGGCCGCTCATGTCGTTGCCGTATCGCGGGCGTGGACACCCGCGGAGGGGACTTGAGCGTGACCGTGCGCATGAACGGGTGTTGATCCCGCCGTATCCATTTTCCGCCGTCGTCGGCATGGACGACCTGGGCCTGGCGCTGCTGCTGAACGCGGTGTCGCCGGCCATCGGCGGCGTGCTCGTGCGCGGCGAGAAGGGCACCGCGAAGTCCACCATGGTGCGGGCGCTGGCCGCCCTGCTGCCCGAGGTGGACACGGTCGCCGGCTGCCGGTTCGGTTGTGACCCGGCGCGCCCGGAGCCGGAGTGCCCGGACGGCCCGCACGACCCGGCCACCCCCGCCGTCCGGCGCCGGGCCGCCCTGGTCGAGCTGCCCGTCGGAGCGACCGAGGACCGGCTGGTGGGAGCGCTGGACCTGCAACGCGCGCTGACCGAGGGAGTCAAGGCGTACGAGCCGGGCCTGCTCGCCGCCGCGCACCGGGGCGTGCTGTACGTCGACGAGGTGAACCTGCTGCCCGACCACCTGGTCGACCTGCTGCTCGACGCGGCCGCGATGGGCCGCGCCTACGTGGAGCGCGACGGCGTGTCGGTACGCCATCCGGCCCGGTTCCTGCTCGTCGGCACCATGAACCCGGAAGAGGGGGAGCTGCGCCCGCAACTGCTGGACCGGTTCGGGCTCGCGGTGGACGTCGCCGCGCCCCGGGATCCGGAGCGGCGCGCGGACGTGGTACGCCGCCGGTTGGCCTACGACGCCGACCCGCGGGAATTCGGCGAGCGGTGGGGGCGTGCGGAGGCGGAGTTGGCCACCCGGATCGAGGCGGCCCGTGGCCGTCTGTCCGCTGTGGAGCTTCCGGATGCCGAGCTGCGCCGCATCGCCAAGGTGTGCGCGGTGTTCGACGTGGACGGGATGCGCGCGGACATCGTGGTCGCCCGTACCGCGACGGCGTTGGCCGCGTGGTCGGGCCGGCCGGCCGTCACCGAGGCGGACGTGCGGGACGCGGTACGGCTGGCGCTGCCGCACCGGCGCCGCCGCGATCCGTTCGACGCGCCGGGGCTGTCCGAGGAACAGCTCGACGACGCCATGCGCGACGCGGCCGAGCCTCCGGACGATTCCGGCCCGCCCGACGACGATCCGGACGACCCGGGCTCCGGCGGCGGCCCGACCGGCGGCCCGGACGGCGGTCCGCCCGAGAGCGGTCCACTCGAAGACAGCCAGCCCGAGAGCAGCGGCCCCGGCGCGGCCACGGAGGACGGTGCCCCGGGAGACAGTGCCAGCGGAGACAGTGCCGCCGGAGACGGTGCCACGCGGGACAGTCCGGGCAGGCCGCGCGGCGGGACGGGTACCCGGGTGTCGGCGGCCGATGCGCCGTACCGGGCGCGGCTGCTCGCGGTGCCCGGCGCCGGTACCGGCTCGCCGCAGGGGCGCCGGTCGACCGCGTACACCCGCAGCGGACGCGTCGTCGGCGCCCGCCCACCGGGACCGCGCGCCACCGGCATGCACCTGGCCGCGACCCTGCTGGCCGCCGCGCCGCACCAGGCCGCCCGGGGCCGAACCGGCCGGCTCGTGCTGCGCGCCGAGGACCTGCGCGCCAGCGTGCGCAAGGGCCGGGAGGCCAACCTGGTGCTGTTCGTGGTCGACGCGTCCGGGTCGATGGCGGCCCGGCAGCGGATGCGGGCGGTCAAGGGCGCGGTGCTGTCCCTGCTGCGCGATGCCTACCAGCGCCGGGACAAGGTCGGCCTGGTCACCTTCCGGGGCGAGGAGGCTCAGGTGACCCTGCCTCCGACCGGCAGCCACGACATCGGCGCCGCCCGGCTGCGGGACCTGCCCACCGGCGGGCGTACCCCGCTGGCCGCAGGCCTGACCACGGCCGCCCGGGTCCTCGCGTCGGCCCGCCGCCGCGACCCGCATCGCCGGCCGCTGCTCATTCTCGTCACCGACGGGCGGTCCACGGCCGGCCCGGATCCGGTGTCGGCCGCTCCGGCGCTGTCCGGTACGGCCTGCGTCGTCGTGGACTGCGAGTCCGGCCCGGTACGCCTGGGCCTGGCCGCCCGCGTGGCGGGCGCGCTGGACGCCCGGTACCTGCGACTGGACCAGTTGTCCGCCGACGGCCTGCGCGCCGTCGCCACCGGAAGGGCCGCCTGATGCCACAGGGAAAGGTCGAGCAGGTACCCGACGACGGGCTCACCACCCGCCAGCGGCGCCGGGCGCCGCTCCTGGCCGTGCACACCGGTATCGGCAAGGGCAAGTCCACCGCCGCGTTCGGGATGGCGCTGCGCGCCTGGAACGCCGGTTGGCCGGTCGTCGTTTTCCAGTTCGTGAAGAGTCCAAAGTGGAGGGTCGGCGAGGAGTCCGCCCTGCGCGCGCTCGGCGAGCACCACGCCGCGACCGGGCAGGGCGCCCCGGTCGCCTGGCACAAGATGGGCGAGGGGTGGTCCTGGCTGACCCGCCCCGGCGAGGAGCGCGACCACGCCGCCGAGGCGGCCGAGGGCTGGGCGCAGGTCAAGCGCGACCTCGCCGTGCAGCGGTACCGGTTCTACGTGCTCGACGAGTTCACCTACCCGATGAAGTGGGGTTGGGTGGACGTCGCCGACGTGGTCAAGACCCTGGTCGACCGGCCGGGCAACCAGCACGTGGTGATCACCGGCCGGGACGCGGCGCCCGACCTGGTCGAGGCGGCCGACCTGGTCACCGAGATGAGCAAGGTGAAGCACCCGATGGACGCCGGGCGCAAGGGGCAGCAGGGCATCGAATGGTGAGCGTCCCGCGCATCGTGGTGGCCGCACCCGCGTCGGGACACGGCAAGACCACCGTGGCCACCGGGCTGCTGGCCGCGTTCGCGGCGCGTGGCCTCGCGGTCGCCGGCTTCAAGGTGGGCCCGGACTACATCGACCCCGGCTACCACGCGCTGGCCAGCGGCCGGCCCGGCCGCAACCTGGATCCCACGCTCGTGGGCACCGACCTGATCGGGCCGCTGTTCGCGCACGGCGCGGCCGGGGCCGGGCTGGCCGTCATCGAGGGCGTCATGGGTCTCTACGACGGCCGGGCGGATGACGGTGGCCCGGGCGGCCCGGTCACCGGGCTCGGCGGCGGGGATCCCGGTTCGACGGCGGAGGTCGCCGTCCTGCTGTCGGCGCCGGTACTGCTGGTGGTCGACGCGTCGGCGCAGGGTCGCTCGATCGCCGCCCTGGTACACGGCTTCCGCAGCTACTCCAGCGACCTCCGGCTGGCCGGCGTGGTGCTCAACCGGGTCGGCTCCGACCGGCACGAGGCCATCCTGCGCACCGCGCTGGAGGAGGTCGGCACGCCCGTACTCGGCGTGCTGCGCCGGCACGACGCGGTCGCCGCGCCGTCGCGGCACCTGGGGCTGGTGCCGGTGGCCGAGCGCCACCCCGAGGCGATGGCCTCGGTACGCGCGCTCGCCGACCTCGTCGCCGGGTCGGTGGACCTGGACGCGGTGCTGGCGGCCGCGAGTGGCGCTCCGCCGCTGCACGCCGAACCGTGGTCGCCGCGCGTCGAGCGGCCCGTGCCCGGGCACCCGGTGGTCGCGGTGGCCGGCGGCCCGGCGTTCAGCTTCGGGTACGCCGAGACGGTCGAACTGCTCGCCGCCGCCGGGGCCGATGTGTCCATTGTGGACCCGCTGCGCGACGAAAAGCTGCCCGACGGCACCGGGGCGCTCGTGGTGGGCGGTGGCTTCCCCGAGGTGTACGCGGCCGAACTGGCCGCCAACGCACCGCTGCGCGCACAGGTCGCGGCGCTTGCCGGCCGGGGCGCCCCGATCGCGGCCGAGTGCGCCGGCCTGCTCTGGCTGTGCCGCACGCTGGACGGCGCCCCGATGTGCGGGGTGCTGAGCGCCGACGCGGCGATGACCGGCCGGCTGACCCTCGGGTACCGGGACGCCGTCGCCCGTACCGCCAGTTGGCTCGGCCCGGCCGGCACCAGGGTCACCGGGCACGAGTTCCACCGCACCGCGATCACCCCGGCGGCCGGCCCCGCCCCGGCGTGGTCCTGGTCAGGCAACCCGGCGGAGGGCTCGGTGGCCGGCGGGGTACACGCCTCGTACCTGCACCTGCACTGGGCCGGACGGCCCGGGATCGCGCGAGGACTGGTGGCGGCATGCGGCTGATCGGCGTCGGGATGGGCCCCGGCGACCCGGAACTCGTCACGCTCAAGGCGGCCCGGGTCCTCGGCGCCGCCGACCGGGTGTTCGTACCGGTGCTGGACGCGGCCGAGGCCGGCCGTGCGGAGGCGACCGTCGCCGCCCACGCCGCACCGGAACGGGTCGAGCGGCTGGTCTTCGCGCTCGACCGCGCCGCGCGCGACCGGTACTGGGCCGCGGCCGGCGAGCGGGTGGCGCAGTGGCTGCGGACCACCGGCGGTACCGCCGCGTTCGCCACCATCGGCGACCCCAACCTGTACTCCACGTTCGGCTACCTGGCCCGGTCGGTACGCGACGCGCTGCCCGAACTGGCGATCGAGACGGTGCCGGGAATCACCGCGATGCAGGCGCTCGCGTCGGCGTCGGGCACCGTGCTGGCCGAGGGGCACGAGCCGCTGATGCTGCTGCCGCTGCCGGACGGCGGCGAGGACGTCGCGCAGGCGCTGTCCGGCAACGCCACCGTGGTGGTGTACAAGGGTGGCCGGCACCTGCCCAGGATCGCCTCGGCGGTGGCGGCGTCCGGTCGCGACGCGATCCTCGGCAGCCACGTCGGGCTGCCCGGCGAGCGGATCGCACCGTTGTCCACCGTGGACGGACCGGTGCCGTACCTGTCCACCGTACTGATTCCGGCGAAGCGGGAGGGTGCCTGATGCCCGGCAGGGTGACGTTCGTCGGCGCCGGACCCGGCGCGGCCGACCTGATCACGGTACGCGGGGCCGACGCCCTGGCCGCCGCCGACATCATCGTGTGGGCGGCCAGTCTGGTGCACCCCGACGTGCTGCGCTACGCGAGGCCGGACGCGCGGATCGTCGACTCCACCGAGCTGACGCTGGAGTCCACTGTGGACATCTACCGGCAGGCGGCGGCACAGGACCTGCACGTGGTGCGGCTGCACTCCGGCGACCCGGCGCTGTGGGGCGCGATGCAGGAGCAACTGGACGAGTGCGGCCGGCTGGGGCTGTCCACCGAGGTGGTACCCGGGGTGTCCGCCTTCTCCGCGGCGGCGGCGGCGATCCAGCGTGAGCTGACCGTGCCCGAGGTGGCCCAGTCGGTGGTGCTGACCCGTCTCGGGGGCGGCAAGACCCCGATGCCGGCCGGGGAGAGCGTGGCCGAATTCGCCCGGCACGGCACCACGATGGCGGTGTTCCTGTCGGCTGCCCGGACCCGGCAACTGGCGGACGAACTGCTCGCCGGCGGGTACCCGCCCCAGACCCCGGTCGTGGTCGCCTACCGGGTCAGCTGGCCGGACGAACTGGTCTTCTCCGCCACGGTGGAGACCCTGGCCGACAGCGTGCGCGCGCACAAACTGTGGAAACACACCCTGTTCCTGGTCGGGCCGGCGCTCGCCGCCGCCGGTACCCGCAGCCACCTCTACCACCCCGGTCACTTCCACGGCTACCGCCGGGCCGACCCGGCGGCCCGCAAGGCGCTGCGCGATGGCTGATCCCGACCTGCCCGAGCCTGCGCTGCCCGAGCCGGACCGGCTCGGGGACGGCCTTCCCGAGCCGGACCTTCGTGAGCCGGACCTGCCGCGGACGGCGAAGGTCCGCCCGAAGGCGCTGCGTACCGGCTGGACCACCGGCACCTGCGCCTCGGCGGCGGCGAAGGCGGCCGCCGCGCTGCTGGCACAGGGCCCGCCGTCACCGTCCTGGGTGGAGGTGGGCCTACCTTCCGGGCGCCGGGTCACCTTCGCCGTGGAAGAGGCCGGCATGGTCGACGGTGCCGCCCGGGCGGTCGTGGTCAAGGATGCCGGCGACGACCCGGACGTGACCCACGGCGCGCGGCTGACCGCCACGGTCGCGTGGCACCCCGGGACCGGTGTGGAACTGGCCGGCGGCGAGGGCGTCGGCGTGGTCACCAAACCCGGCCTCGGGCTGCCCGTCGGCGGGCCGGCCATCAACCCGGTACCCCGCGCGATGATCAGTCAGGCGGTCGCCGAGGTGGTCGGTGAGCGTGGCGTCCGGGTGGTGATCAGCGTGCCGGACGGCGAGCGGATGGCCCGCAAGACGACGAACCGGCGGCTCGGCGTGCTGGACGGCATCTCGATCCTGGGTACCACCGGCATCGTGCGACCGTTCTCCACCGCCTCCTGGCGCGCGAGCGTCGTGCAGGCGGTACGGGTGGCGGCGGCGCAGGGGCAGCGCACGATCGTGCTGTGCACCGGCGGCCGCACCGAGAAGGGCGCCATGGGCCTGATGCCGGACCTGCCCGAGGTGTGCTTCATCGAGGTCGGCGACTTCACCGGCGCGGCACTGCGTACGGCGGTCGAGCAGGGCGTGACCCGGGTGGTGTTCGTCGGCATGGTCGGCAAGCTCACCAAGCTCGCCGCCGGGGTGCTGATGACGCACTACACGCGCTCCGCGGTGGACACCACGCTGCTCGGCCGGCTGACCCTCGCCTGTGGCGGGGGACCGGACCTGGTGGCCGAGGTCGGTGCGGCCAACACCGCCCGGCACGCGTACGAACTGTGGGCCGGCGCCGGCATGCTGCGGCCCGCCGGGGACGGCCTGTGCCAACGGGTACGGCAGGTGCTCACCCGGTTCACCGGCGGGAGCGTCGGCGCCGAGGTCGCGATGGTCGACTTCACCGGCCGTACCGTGGTGGCCGCCACCGTGGGGGAGTGGCTCCGATGAGGACGGTGACCGTCGTCGGGTGCCTCGGCGAGGTACCGGCCACCGCCGCCGGCAGGGTGGCCGCGGCGACCCTCGTCGCCGGCGCCGAGCGCCTTCTGTCCACCGTGGACAACAGCTCGGCCGAGCGGGTGGTGATGGGCGACGTGGCCGCCGCACTCGACCGCGTCGTCGCGCACGACGGTCCGGTGGCCGTGCTGGCCAGCGGCGACCCCGGCTTCTTCGGCATCATCCGCGCGCTGCGCCGCCGCGGTGTCGAGGTCGACGTGTGGCCCGCGCCCTCCTCGGTCGCCGTGGCGTTCGCCCGGATCGAGGAGCAGTGGGACGACGCGATCGTGGTGTCCGCGCACGGCCGCAGGCTCGCGCCGGCCGCCAACGCGTGCCGCGCGTACCCGAAGGTGGCGGTGCTGACCGGACCCGGCACCGGGCCGGCCGAACTGGGCGCCGCGCTGTCGGGCACCTCCCGCCGGCTGGTGGTCGCCGAGTGGCTGGGCAGCCCCGGCGAGCGCATCACCGAGGTCGGTCCGGCCGAAGCCGCGGCGCGGCAGTGGCGCGACCCCAACGTCGTCCTGGTACTGGCGGACCATCTTCTCCGGGAGCGTCCCATGACCGAGCGCTACCAGCCGGACATCCCGCTGGCGGAGCATCCGCTGGCGAAGGCGGCGAGGTTGGGCATGCCGTGGGTGGCCGGGGCGCCGCCCGCCCCGAGCGGCTGGGCACTGCCCGACGAGGTCTTCGAGCACCGGATGATCACCAGGGCCGAGGTACGCGCCCTGGCGCTGGCCCGGCTCGGTTCCCGGCTCGGGGACATGCTGTGGGACGTGGGCGCCGGCAGCGGCTCGGTCGCCGTGGAGGGTGCCCGGTTCGGGGCCGCCGTCCTGGCCGTGGAGCGCGACCCGGCCGCGTGTGCCAGCATCCGCGCCAACGCCGCCCGGCTCGGCGTCGAACTGGGGATCGTCGAGGGCGAGGCGCCGGAGTGCCTGGCGGACCTGCCCGACCCCGACGCGGTGTTCGTCGGCGGCGGCGGGCTCGAGGTGCTGGACGCGTGCCTGGCCCGCCGCCCGGCCCGGGTGGTCGCCACGTACGCGGCCCTGGAACGGGTCGGCCCCGCGCTGGCCGCCCTGGCCCGCGACGGGTACTGGGCCGAGGGGGTACAGGTACAGGCGAACCGGTTGGCGGCGCTGCCCGACGGTACCCACCGGCTGGCCGCCACGAACCCGGTCTACCTGGTCAGCGGGGTGCTGTCGTGATCGGGTTGATCGCCGTGACGGCGGCCGGGCGGGCCATGGCCGGACGGCTCGCGCAGGCGTGGCCGGGCGAGGTGATGCGCCACAGTGGACCCGTCGTCGAGCAGTTCCGGGCGGCCTGGCACACCTCGGACTCGGTGGTCTGCTTCCTGGCCACCGGCGCGACCGTCCGGCTGCTCGCGCCGCTGCTGTCGGACAAGCACAGCGACCCCGGCGTGGTCTGCGTCGACGAGGCCGGCCGGTACGCCATCGCCCTGCTCGGCGGTCACGGCGGCGGCGCCAACGCCCTCGCGGCCCGGGTGGCCGGCGTGCTGGCGGCCCAGCCGGTGATCAGCACCGCCAGCGACGCGACCGGCGCGACCGCGCTGGACAGCTTCGGCGCCGACCTCGGGTTCCGTCTCGCCGACCGCACGGCGCTGGCCCGGGTCGGCCGGGCGGTGCTCGACGGCCAGCCGGTGCGGGTGGTGGCCGACGCCACCTGGCCGCTGCCGCCACTGCCCACAAGGGACACCGATGGACCGGCGGGAGCGGCGGTCATCGCGGTCAGCGATCGCACCGGCGTGACCGCCGATCTGGTCTACCGTCCGCCGACGCTCGTGGTCGGCGTCGGCGCCAGCCGCGGAGCGCCCGCCGGCGAGATCGAGGCCCTGATCGACACTGGCCTCGCCGAGGCCGGGGTGGCGGTCGAATCCGTGCGCGCGCTCGCCACCATCGACCTCAAGGCCGGCGAGGCCGGCATCGTCGAGGTCGCCCGGCGGCACGGCTGGCCGCTGCTGACCTACACCGCCGGTGAACTGTCCACGGTGGACGTACCGAACCCGTCCGAGGTGGTGCGCGGCGCCGTCGGCACGCCGAGCGTGGCCGAAGCCGCCGCGCTGTCCGGTGCCCGCGCCGCCGGTCGCGGCGCGGAACTCGTGCTGCCCAAGCGGGCCGGCGCGATGGCCACGGTGGCCGTCGCCCGGCTGGTCCCGCGCGGCCGGCTCACCATCGTCGGGTTGGGGCCGGGCGCGGAGGACCTGCGCACCCCCCGGGCCACCGAGGCGCTGCGCCGGGCCGGTGTGGTGGTCGGGCTCGACCAGTACGTGGACCAGATCCGCCACGTACTGCGGCCCGGTACCCGGGTCGTCGACAGCGGCCTGGGCGCCGAGGAGGAGCGTGCCCGTACCGCCGTCGAGTTGGCCACCGCCGGGCACCACGTGGCGCTCATCGGTTCCGGCGACGCCGGGATCTACGCCATGGCCTCGCCGGCCCTGCAAATGGCCGGCCCGGACGTGGACGTCGAGACGGTTCCCGGCGTGACCGCCGCCCTGGCCGCCGCCGCGCTGCTCGGCGCGCCGCTCGGCCACGATCACGCCTACCTGTCGCTGTCCGACCTGCACACCCCGTGGCCGGTGATCGCGGATCGGCTGGATTCCTGCGCCGACGCCGACCTGGTGCTGTGCCTCTACAACCCGCGCAGTACCCGGCGCACCGCCCAGTTCGACGAGGCGCTGCGCATCATCGCCAAGCACCGCGGGCCGGGTACGCCGGTCGGCGTGGTCCGTGACGCGTCGCGCCCGCAGGAGCGGTGCACACCAATGTCCCTGGCCGACCTCGCCGCCGATCCGTCCATTGTGGACATGCGGTCGGTGGTCGTGGTCGGGTCCGGCCGGACCGCCACCGTCGCCGGGCGGATGGTCACCCCGCGGGAGTACCGGTGGCTGCCGTGACGTTCGGCGCCGCCTGTACCGGCTGCGGCGCCTGCCTGCTCACCTGCCCGACGCACGCGATCCGGCCGGCCGGTGGCCGGCTGCGGGCCCGGGACGAACTGTGCACGGGCTGCGGCGAGTGCGTCGAGATCTGCCCGGTCGACGCGATCACGCTGCCCGACGAACGGGAGGCTCGTCCATGACGACCGCGACCATCCGGAGTGGACGGTGGACCGGGGCCGAAGAGCCGCGGCCGTCCGGCATCCTCGCCACCGTTGTCGCGCCGTGAGGACCGTCCACCCGATCGAGGCGCAGTCGTACCGGCTGCTGCGCCGGGTCGTCGACACCGCGCACCTGCCGCCCCGTACCCGGGACGTCGTCGAACGGATCGTGCACACCACCGCCGACCCGACGTGGCTGCCCGACCTCGTCGCCGACGAGGCCGCGCTCGAAGCCGGGGCCGCGGCCCTCGCGGCCGGGGCGCCGCTGATCGTCGACGCGGCGATGGTGGCCGCCGGGGTGACCACCTACTCCTCGACCTGCCTGGTCGCGACGCCGGAGGCGGCGCTCGTGGCCGCCGAGCAGGGGTTGACCCGTTCGGCGGCCGCCATCCGGCTGGTCGCGACCGGCGCCGCCGAGGGCGGGCCGACCCCCGCGGCCGATGGCGGCTCGACCGGCGGCGTCGGTGGCGAGGTGACCGCCGGCGGTGGGTCGACCGGCGCCGGCGGCCGCGGAATGGCCAGCGCACGCGGCGGCCCGAACCGGGTCGCCGACGGCGCCGTGTGGGTCGTCGGCAACGCGCCGACCGCACTGGCCGAACTGCTCCACCTCGCCGAGGCCGGCGTCGTCCGGCCGGCCCTGGTGATCGGCGTACCGGTCGGCTACGTCGGCGCCGCCGAGGCCAAGGCCGCGCTGCGCGCGACCGGGCTGCCGTCCCTGACCAACCGCAGCGCCCGGGGCGGCTCGGCCATCGCCGCCGCCGCGGTCAACGCCCTGCTCTACGGAGACCCGCTGCCATGACCCCGTTACTGATCGCCGGACACGGCACCGCCGACACCGAGGGTGCCGCCCAATTCCGCCAGTTCGTCAAGCGGGTCGCCGGCCGCGTCGAGGCGCCGGTGGCCGGCGGCTTCATCGAACTGTCCCCGCCACCGCTGCGCGAGGCGGTCGCGGAACTGGTGGCCGGCGGTGCGCGCCGGCTGGCCGCCGTACCGCTGATGCTGGTCGCCGCCGGCCACGCGAAGGGCGACATCCCGGCCGCGCTGGCCCGGGAACGATCGCGCCACCCAGGATTGTCCACAGTGTACGGTCGGCCGCTCGGTCCACACCCAGCCATCCTCGGCGTGCTCCGCGATCGGTTGGCCGAGGCCGGCGCCCGCGAGGACACGACGGTGCTGCTGATCGGACGGGGCTCCACGGACCCGGACGCCAACGCCGAAGTCGCCAAGGTCGCCCGGCTCCTCGCGGAGACCACCGGGGTCGCGGACGTCCAGTACGCGTTCGTCTCCCTCGCCCCGCCCGACACCGCCGCCGGGCTGACCCGCTGCCACCGCCTCGGCGCGCGGCACGTGGTCGTGCTGCCGTACTTCCTGTTCACCGGCGTCCTGCCGCGCCGGGTGGCGCAGCACGCCCACGCCTGGGCGGCCGACCACGCGGGCGTCCGGGTCGACGTCGCGGACGTGCTCGGCGACGTCGACCCGCTCGCCGACCTGATCATCGAGCGGTACCGGGAGGCGCTGGCCGGCGACATCCGGATGAACTGCGACACCTGCGTGTACCGCGCGGCGATGCCCGGCCACCTGCACCGGGTCGGCGCCGTACAGACCCCGCACGAGCACCCGCACGATCACGTGCACCCGCACTGAGGACCGCGGCCCGGCCCGCCCGCCGCGTACCGCTCAGGCGAGGCGGGCGACGGCCGCGTACCGTTCGTCGTGCACGATCCGGCCCCACAGCGCGGGATCGGTCAGCGGCTCGACCTCCACCCGCGCGACCATCGGCGCGAGCGCCGCGGTGAGTACCGTCGCGCCGACCCCGCCCAGCCACGGCAACTCGCCGGTGCCGCCGGAGTACGGGCCGGTGGCGGTGGCGGAAGCCCACCGGCCCTCGACGAGCACCAGGCGGCCCTGCGGGCGCAGCAGCCCGACCCAGCGACGCAGGACGGCCGGCGGATCGGGCAGCGTCCAGAGCACATGGCGGGCCAGGATCACGTCGAACGCGCGCCGCCTCACCGGAGGGTCGGCCGCGTCGCCCACCAGCACCCGGGCGTCGAGCCCGGCCGACGACAGCTTCGCCCGGGCGAGCCCGGCCATCCGGGTCGACAGGTCGAGCCCGGTGACGCGGTGCCCCCGCTCGGCCAGGAGTACCGACAGCGTGCCGGTACCGCAGCCGAGGTCGAGCGCGTCCAGCGACGAGCCCGGTACCCAGGCCGCCAGCCGCGCCGCCCACGCGGCCCGGGTCCCAGGCTGGCCGAGCCCGTGGTCCGGCTCCCGGTCGAAGTCGTCGGCCACGGTGTCCCAGTAGTCCCCGATCGTGCGCATCGGTCGATGGTCGCACGGGTACCCGCTCGATGCGGGAGTGCGACCTCACATCCGTAAACAACTCGCGCCGGCCGAACCGTCGAAGCAGTGGAACGGGTTCGCCGAGACACGGGATGGTGGCACAGGAATGGTCGACCGGAAGCGGCGTGTGGTGTGGGGTCTGCTGGCTGGCGCGTCGTGCTGGGCACTCGTCGGCTGCGGTCTCGTCGACAGCCCTCCGGCGTCGGCGGCCCACACGGACGGTGCCGGTCCGGCGATCGGCTCGCCGGCCGCGACCGCGTCGCTGAGCCCGCTGCCGAGCCCGTCGCCGAGCCCGACCGAGCCGGTCGTGACGTATCCGGTCTCCGGAGCGAGGACGTACGTGGTGGCCTCGGTCGGTGGCCCGCTCGCCGGTACCGCCGGCACCACGCTGCGGTACCGGGTGGCGGTGGAGAACGGGATCCGGGGCGTCACGGCCAACGAGTTCGCCGGTCAGGTGTCGGCGGTGCTGGGGGACCCGAGAAGCTGGACCGGCACCGGCCGCTGGCGGTTGCAGCAGGTACCGGCCGGGGCGCGCTACGACTTCACGATCTACCTGGTCACCCCGGCCACCCGGGACGTGCTGTGCGGCGACGGGTACGACCGGTACACGTCGTGCCGGAAGGACGACAGCGTGGTGCTCAACGTGGCCCGCTGGGTACACGGGGTGCCGGCCTTCGGCGGAGACCTCGCCGGGTACCGCGACTACATGATCAATCATGAGACCGGGCACCGCCTGTACAACGGGCACGAACTGTGCCCCGGCCCCGGCCAGCCGGCCCCGGTCATGCAGCAGCAGACGCTGGGGCTGCACGGCTGCGTACCCAACAGCTGGCCGGTGGTCAACGGGCGCGTCTACCACGGGCGATCCGGCCAGTACTCCGATCCGCTCCCGAGTGACCCGGCGTCGTTCGCGTCGTGACGGTGCGGCACCGGCGCGGTGCGCTCTGCGCCGTGGTCCGCGGTGCGGTTCGCGTGGACGGCGGTGCGGCGCGTTATGGGCGGCGGCGTGGTTTGCGGTATGAACAGCGGAGCGGATCGCGGTGCCGGTAAACGTCCAGCCCGGCCGGCCGCGTCTGACGGATGGGCGGGGGACCGTACGGGGAGGCGAGGCGGGTGGATTTTGCCGAGTTTGTCATGGCCCGCACCCCCGCACTACTGCGATTCGGCTACCTGCTCACCGGCGACGGTCACCTCGCGGAGGACCTGATCCAGGAGGCACTGGTACGGGTGCACCGGCGCTGGTCGGGCATCGAGTACCAGGGCGGCCCGGAGCCGTACGTGCGCAAGGCCATCCTGCACCAGTACCTGTCCTGGCGCCGCCGGCGCGCGAGCACCGAACTGCCGGTCGCCGAGCTGGCGGAGCCACCGGATCCGGGGCCCGGCGTGGAGCGGATCGTCGAACGGGACGAGATGTGGACGCTGCTGGCCACCCTCCCGCGTGCGCAGCGCGCGGTGATCGTGCTGCGGTACTACGAGGATCTGGCCGACGCCGACATCGCGCTGCTGCTCGGGTGCACGCAGGCCACGGTCCGGGTCCACGCGTTCAGGGCACTGAAGCGTCTGCGGGTCGCGTTGACCCCTACGGCGGTGGCGGGAGCCGGGCATGTCCGAGGTTGAACAGCAGCTGCGGGACCTGCTGACCCGGTACGCGCAGGATGCCCCGGACGGGCACTGGATGCTCACCCAGGTGCGGCGGTCCGCCGTACGGCGCCGTCGGCGCGCGATCACCGGCAGCGTCGCGGTGACCCTGGTGCTGGCCGTGCTCGGGGCGGTCGCACTCGCCGCGCGGCTCGCCCCGCCGGAGGGGAAGCTCTCGGTGGGGAGGGACGCGGGGGCGGGCGGCCTCGTCGCCGGGTCGCCGGTCGACGTCACGTTCCCGTTCACGCCGCCGGCGCCTCCCGTCCCCGGGTCGCGGCCACAGCTGACGCTCGTCGCCGGGCGGCCCACGCTCCAGTACCTCCCGGCGCCCGACCCGGCGCCCGATCCGGCGCCCGATGCGGCGCCCGATCCGGCGCCGACCGGCTCCGCGTCGGCCGATCCCCTGGCCGACACGTCCACCATCGCCGGCTCGGCGACCGCCGTCCCGAAGGTCGACCCGACGGTGGCTGATCCGGGCACCGTCGGTCCCGGCACGGTCGATCCGGACGAGGCCGATCCGGCCCGGACCGACCCGGTGACGGTGGTCGCCTGCATATCGCCGTGGACCGACGGACCGTTCACCCCGTTGGTCACGGATCGGACGACGACCGTGCACGGCAGTCCGGCGGTCATCGGGGAGCGGCCGTCCACGGACGGACCTCCGGATCACGTACTGAGCTGGAGCGATCCGTCCGGCTTCTGGGTCGGGATCAGCGCACCGGAGACCCTCTCGACCGTGGGCCTGGCGCAGTTCGCCTCCGAGCTGGCCGCGCAGCCGATCACCCAGCCCGGGCCGTTCGACTTCGACTCGGTACCCGCGGGCTTCGTGGTCGACAACGTGAACTCCTCGACGGTCACGTTCCGCCCGCCGGGGATCGCGCCGAGCCCGGACTTCGTCGGCAAGCTGGTGGTGTCGGTCGACGTCGAACCGTCGGGTACGCAGGACGGCCGGCCGGTGATGGTCGGCGACCGGAGCGGTTGGCTGCACACCGCCGGCGACGTCGCCATGCTGCGCGTCGACGAGGGCAAGGGATGGTCGCTGACGGTACAGGCGCCGACGCGCCTGCGGATCCCCGAGCCGGATCTGCTGCGCTTCGCCACCGGCGTACACATCACGGCCGCGGCGACGCCGGCCCGCGGCTGACCGGCGGCCCGTCCAGCGCGGACCGTCAGAGCTGCCCGACCTCGGTCACCCGGAGGACCGCGACACCGGCCTCGTCGCTGTCCGCCAGGTCCACCTCGGCACTGATTCCCCAGTCGTGGTCGCCGGCCGGATCGTCGAAGATCTGGCGTACCAGCCAGCGGTCCGCGGCGACGTCGATCATCAGCATCTTCGGGCCCCGTGCGTCCGGGCCGATACCGACCTCGTCGTACTCCGCGAAGTACGCGTCCATCGCGCCGGCCCAGGCGTCCGCGTCCCAGCCCGCCTCGGCGTCCAGCTCGCCCAGCTCGTCGTACCTGCGCAGGGCGGCCAGTTCGACCCGCCGGAACAGCGCGTTGCGCACCAGCACCCGGAACGCCCGCACGTTGGTGGTTAGCGCGGTCGGCCGCGCCGCCACGACCTCGGCCGGATCGTCGGTCGGGTTGCGCAGTCGCTCCCACTCGTCGATGAGGCTGGAGTCGACCTGCCGGACCAGTTCGCCCAGCCACTCGATCAGGTCGATCAGTTCCTCGGTCTTCGCCTCCTCCGGCACCGTCTGGCGCAGCGCCTTGTACGCGTCCGCGAGGTAGCGCAGCACCAGCCCCTCCGATCGGGACAGGCCGTAGAACCCGACGTACTCGACGAACGTCATCGCACGCTCGTACATGTCGCGGACCACCGACTTCGGCGCCAGCTCATGGTCGGCGACCCAGGGGTGCCCGCGCCGGTACATCGCGTACGCGTCGTCCAGCAGGTCGGCCAGCGGTCGCGGGTGCGTGACGGTTTCGAGCAGGTCCATCCGGGCCTCGTACTCGATGCCGTCGGCCTTCATCTGCGCCACCGCCTCGCCGCGCGCCTTGTACTGCTGCGCGGAGAGCACCTGCCGTGGATTGTCCAATGTGGACTCGATGACCGACAGCACGTCCAGCGGGTACCCGGGCGAGTCCGGGTCGAGCAGTTCGATCGCGGCCAGCGCGAACGGGGACAGCGGCTGGTTGAGCGCGAAGTCGAACTGCAGGTCCACGGTCAGGCGTACCGACCGGCCCTCGGCATCCGGTTCGGCCAGACGCTCCACCACGCCGCCGGCCAGCAGCGCGCGGTAGATGGCGATGGCCCGCCGGATGTGCCTGCGCTGCGCCGCCCGGTCCTCGTGGTTGTCGGTGAGCAGGTGGCGCATGGCCGCGAACGGGTCCCCGGGCCGGCCGATGACGTTGAGCAGCATCGCGTGGCTGACCGCGAACTGCGACTTCAACGGCTCGGGTTCGGCCGAGACCAGCCGCTCGAAGGTGGGCCGGGCCCACGCCACCATGCCCTCGGGCGGCTTCTTGCGCACGAGCCTGCGCAACTTCTTCGGGTCGCCGTCGGCCTTGGCGACCGCCCGTTCGTTGTCGATGACGTGCTCGGGTGCCTGCACGACGACGGTGCCGATGGTGTCGTACCCGGCTCGTCCGGCCCGCCCGGCGATCTGGTGGAACTCCCTGGCCTGGAGCAGCCGGGTACGGGTGCCGTCGTACTTCGACAGCGCGGTGAACAGCACCGTCCTGATCGGCACGTTGATGCCCACCCCGAGGGTGTCGGTACCGCAGATCACCTTCAACAGTCCGGCCTGGGCCAGCGTCTCCACGAGCCGCCGGTACTTCGGCAGCATGCCGGCGTGGTGCACGCCGATGCCGTGGCGCACCAGCCGCGAGAGCGTGCGGCCGAAGCCGGCGGTGAACCGGAAGTTGCCGATCGCCTCGGCGATGAGGTCCTTCTCGGCGCGGGTGGCCAGGTTCGTGCTCGTCAGCGCCTGGGCCCGCTCCAGCGCCGCCACCTGGGTGAAGTGCACGACGTAGACCGGGGCCTGATGGGTGGTGAGCAACTCTTCCAGCGTCTCGTGCAACGGCGTCATCGCGAACGTGTAGTGCAGCGGCACCGGGCGCTGCGCGGACCGTACGACCGCGGTCGGCTGCCCGGTGCGCCGGGTCAGGTCCTCGGCGAGGCGGCTGACGTCGCCGAGCGTCGCCGACATGAGAAGGAACTGCGCCTGTGGCAGTTCGATCAGCGGCACCTGCCACGCCCAACCGCGTTCGGGTTCGGCGTAGAAGTGGAACTCGTCCATGACCACCTGGCCCACGTCGGCCCGGTCCCCGTCGCGCAGCGCGATGTTGGCCAGGATCTCCGCGGTACAGCAGATCACCGGGGCCTGCGCGTTGACGCTGGCGTCGCCGGTGAGCATGCCGACGTTGGCCGGTCCGAAGACGTCGCACAGGGCGAAGAACTTCTCCGACACCAGCGCCTTGATGGGTGCCGTGTAGAACGTGCGCCGCTGTGCCGCCAGTGCGGCGGCGTGCGCGCCGGTGGCGACGAGGCTCTTGCCGGATCCGGTCGGGGTGCTCAGGATGACGTTGGCACCGGAGACGACCTCGATGAGCGCCTCCTCCTGGTGCGGGTACAGGCTCAGCCCGCGCTCCGCTGCCCATCGGGAGAACACGTCGAAAACGGCGTCCGGGGACGGATCCCGGCGTACCTCGTCGAGCAGGATCACGCCGCGCTCCGCGGGGCGGGGCGGGGCGTGCGGATCTCGGCGCGCCGCGTCGGCTCCACGGTGGTTGGGCTCCAGTCGGAAGGCATCAGGAAGGGCCGGGGAACGCGGCCAGAGCCGGGTCGTGGCAAGGGCGTGCGCCCCCAACGCCTGGGCCGAGGGTACCCGTTCCCGGCGCGGCACGGCCACGACGGCGGCGAAGGGTGGGCAGAGCCACCCTTCGTACCCGTGTGATTACTCGATGCGCGCGCCTGCTGCCGGCAGGCTCAACGCGTCAGCTCCCGCCACTCCGGGCGACCACCTCGCCACGCGTTTGCGAGGATTTCGGCCGAGGACAGGCTGGGGCACTGCTGGACCCTTGAGCGCCCCGTGGCGCCGCCGGCCTGTGCCTCCACCTCCCAGCACTGACCATCGGTGCGGATATAGACATCACGGCGCCCACCGACGCTCCGGTTCCCGTTCCACCAATGGCGCTCGATTCTCACCTGCTCACCGTAACCAGCGCCCGTCTTTTGCGCAAAGCACCGTGGGGCCAGGCAGGACGGCGCACGCCGCCGGCCGCGACGACCCGGGCCCCGACCAGGTCGAGTCCCGGTAGATCCGGGCACCGGTAGATCCGGGCACCGGCGACCCGCGGTCAGGCCGGCGCGTGGCCGGAGAAGCCAGCGGGCCAGTCGGTGGCGAGTTGCCGCTCCACCCGCAGTCGAGGGCCGCTGGGCTGCAGCGAGCCGAACACTCCTTCCCAGAGGATCATCTGGAGGGCTCGGGCGGTGACGACGTCGAGAGTGGTACGGGTGTTGTCGGGCAACTCGTAGGTGATCGTCTTGGTGTCGTGATCGACCGTGCCGCGCACCTGCACCTCGGCCGGGTGGTCCGGTTCGCTGGTCGGGTCCGGGAAGCGAACGGTGAACTCTTCCGTGGAATCGGAGGGTGTCACGTCGAGGCCCCCGCATCGAGCGCCAGTCGCGGGCCCGCGTCGTTGACGATCGACTCTCGGGTCGCCGCGCGACCGCCGGTCGGCCACTGGCACGCCGCGCGGCCGCCGGGCAGCGGCTGGGAAGCCGCCCGGTCGCGGGCCGTACGCAGCGGGGCCACGTGGCCGCCGGTCGGTCGCGGGCGCAGCCGAATCGACGCCGAACCGGTGCCCCCTCGCATGCCGGCGTCGATCCTGACGGTGGGGCCGGGAATGTCCATGGCCGTCCCCCCTCATGGCTGCAGCTCATGGTGCCTTCGCGGTGAGGTGTGGCAGTGAGGTTCGCGGGCCTGCGTGCCACACATCGGTAAGTGTGACAGCGTGCCGACGGATCGTGCAAGAATTCGCGGCGATAAGTCATCACGCAGAGATCGTTCACAATGACCGATTTCGGTTACCCTACGTACGTCAGAATTTCGTCGTGAAAGAGGAGAGCGGCGGGAGGAGTGCGGACGTGGCGACTGCTGGGCAGTGCGCGCTCCAACGGGCCCTGAGTGCGAGGCCCGCCCGGTTACGTTCCGCGAGAAAACACTATGGACGCTGACCGGAAAAGCCTGAGGGGCCCCGCGTGCCCGGCAAGGATCAAGGCACTGTCCTGGTTGATCAGTAGAACCGCGATACCCGTGGAGGAGTAGCGATGAACAGCGACACCGCTTGGATCATGTCCAGCAGGTCGACCGGCAACGGCGGCAGCTGCGTCGAGGCCCGCCGCAGCGCCGGCCTGATCGAGGTCCGCAACAGCAACAGCCCCGAGGCCGGCACCGTACGGTTCACCACCGAGGAGTGGGACTCATTCCTCGACGGCGCCAAGAAAGGCGAGTTCGACCGGCTCCTGGCCGGCTGAAAGCCGGCCGGCTCAGGCAGCCGGTCCCTTCCGCCAACGCCCGGACCACCCGGCTGGATCTTCAGGAGGGCGCACCGGCCCGCACGATGGCGCGGGCCGGTGCGAACGTTGCTCGTACGCCTACCTCTTGCGGCCGACGCCGACCCATTCGCCGCCCTGTGACAGGTCCGCCGGGACCTCCGTCGGATCGTCCGCGTCGGGCCGCCACTCGTGCAGCCAGACCACGCCGGGCTCCAGCACTTCGAGACCGGTGAAGAACCGCTCGATCTCGGCCCGGTCGCGCGGACGCGCCGACGTCGTGGTCCTCTTCTCGTACACCTCGACGGCGGCCTTCGTCTGCTCGCTGCGCGGGTTGAAGCTCTCGGCCGCCACGTGCGACACCACGAGGTAGCTACCCGGTGCGAGCGCGTTGACCAACTCCTCGACCACGTTGTACACCTGCGGCTCCTCGTCCGCGAAGTGCAGCACCGCGGCCATGAGCAACCCGATCGGCTGGCCGAAGTCGAGCAGCCGTCGCACCGCCGGATGTTCGAGGATCGCCTTCGGGGCGCGCAGATCCGCACGGATGGCGGTCGCCAGATCGTTGCCGTCGAGGATTTCGAGGCTCTCGGCCACCGCCACCGGGTCGATGTCCACGTAGACCACCCGCGAGTCCGGGGCGATCTGCTGGGCGATCTCGTGGACGTTGCCCTCGGTCGGGATGCCGGAGCCGAGGTCGAGGAACTGGCGCACTCCGGCGTCCAGCAGGAAGCGCACCGACCGGCGCAGGAAGGCGCGGTTGGCCCGCGCCACCGCGGGCATGAACGGGAACTGAGCGATCACCTTGGTGGCTGCCTCCCGGTCGGCCGGGAAGTTGTGGATCCCGCCCAGGAAGTAGTCGTACATCCGAGCGGCGGTCGCCGGTTTCTGCGTGGTTCCGCGTGTCGCGTTGTCCATGCTGGTCATTCCTCCGCCCATCGTCTGAGATCTGGCCTCGTCACCGAACTGCTGCCGAAGGGTCTGCCGGCGTGCCGGCGGGTACCGATGGTTTGGTGGCCTGCTGGAATGTTGGTCTGTCGTTACCGGTATTCGCGGATGGGTATGGCGTCGTTGTTGATGAGGGTGAAGATGCGGCGGTATTCGTTGACTTCGTTGGGTTCTTCGAGGTAGAGGGCGCCGACGTGGGATTCGAGGTAGACGACGTCGGGGTCTTCGGGGT